>NZ_CP024627.1:2701570-3003140 GCF_024449095.1 Vibrio coralliilyticus | reverse complement strand
CTTGGTGAGTGTTTTGCGTACAGGTGCCGTCTGTTTACGGAATTCTGCTTCACGACGTTTCTGCTCTTTCTTGGCGGCAGCACTGTTGGTAGCGCTCTTGTCTGGTTGCGCAGATTGTGCTTCGCGGCGTTCAGCTTTCTGCTGCTCTGTCAGCCACTTGTAGTAATCATTGAGATCGCCATCAAATGGTGCGACCTGACGATCATGCACCAAATAGAGGTCATCAGTGGTCGCACGCAGCAAATAACGGTCATGCGAGACAATTACCATTGCGCCTTCGAATGTTTGTAGAGCAAGCGTCAGAGCTTGGCGCATATCCAAGTCCAAGTGGTTGGTGGGTTCGTCGAGCAGCAGCAAGTTGGGTTTTTGCCACACAATCAACGCCAACACGAGGCGAGCTTTCTCGCCCCCAGAGAAAGGAGCCACTTTTTCTAACGCTTTGTCACCTTGGAATCCAAAGCTACCCAGATAGTTGCGCAGCTCAAGTTCGTTCTTGTCGGGCGCAATTTGCATCATGTGCTGAAGAGGCGTTTCTTCAGGGTGTAAAGTTTCTAGCTGGTGCTGAGCAAAGTAACCGATTTTAACGCCTTGCGAGTAAGTCAGCTCGCCACCTTGTGGGTTCAACTCACGGGAAAGCAGTTTGATCAGAGTTGATTTACCTGCGCCGTTACGTCCGAGTAGGCCTATACGGCTGCCGGGAACCAGATTGAGGCGGATTTTCTCTAAGATCAGGTTGTCTCCATAACCTGCAGAGACCTCATCCATCATAATGATTGGGTTGGGTAACGCATCGGGATCACGAAACTCAAAGCTGAATGGGTTATCAAATTGCGCAGGCAGCACTTTTTCCATGCGATCCAATGCCTTGATGCGGCTTTGTGCTTGACGGGCTTTCGAGGCTTTATAACGGAAACGGTCGATATACTTCTGCATATGCGCCATTTGCTTCTGCTGTTTCTGAAATTGCGCTTGTTGCAGGAGCAGTTTCTGGGCGCGCTGATCTTCAAACGAGGAGTAGTTGCCGGTGTACTCATTCATCTGCTCATTTTCGATATGAATAATACGGCCAACGATAGGATCGAGAAAATCACGGTCGTGCGAGATAAGGACGAGTGTACCTGGGTAGTTTTGCAACCACCTTTCTAACCACATCACGGCATCCAGATCTAAGTGGTTGGTTGGCTCATCGAGTAGCAGTAGGTCTGAGCGGCATAGTAGGGCTTGGGCAAGGTTGAGACGCATACGCCATCCGCCTGAGAACTGTGTCAGGTTCCAATTCATCTGGTCTTGGCTAAAGCCTAAACCATCAAGCAATTCAGCCGCACGAGCGCGGATGCTGTATCCGCCAATGGTCTCAATCTTTCCATGCAGTTCAGCAACCAGAGTACCATTGTCCGCTTGTTCGGCTTGAAGAAGCTGAGCTTCTAACGCTCGGTATTCACGATCACCATCAATGACGTATTCCAGTGCCGGACGCTCTAGTGCAGGTGTTTCCTGCGCAACCCAAGCGAGCTCCCAATGTAAAGGTTTACTGAAGTTACCGGCATCAATTGACAACTCATCTTTAATTAAGGCAAACAGTGTCGACTTGCCACAGCCATTTTTACCGACTAGGCCGACCTTGTCGCCAGGGTGAATCGTTGCTGAGGTTTGATCCAATAATGGTTTGCCGCCACGCAGTAACTGGATGTCAGAAAAGGTAATCATAATCTTGTGCTTATTCTTGCTCGTGTCGCGTCGAATAGTAGGGGGAATGAGATAAAATGTCGATCATTGCGTTATGCTTAACAACAACGTATAACAAACTGATAACGATAAAATTGTACCTAAGCCCAGCTTAGGCATTGAAAACAAAAGGATGGCTGCTTACGGAATGGCTGTAAACGATTTAAATATTGAGTCACCTGAAAAACCGAAAGTGCTGGTGATTTATGCTCACCCTGAATCGCAAAGCTCTGTCGCAAACCAAGTGATGATCAAGAAGATAACCGCGCTTGATCACGTTACTGTGCATGATCTCTATGCCTATTACCCTGACTTTTTTATTGATGTGGACGCGGAGCAGCAGCGTTTGCTTGATCACGATGTGATCGTCTTTCAGCACCCTCTATACATGTATTCTTGTCCTGCGTTACTCAAAGAGTGGATGGATCGAGTGTTGGGTAAAGGGTTTGCTTACGGTAAAGGTGAGGAATTAAAAGGGAAATATTGGCGCAGTGTCATCACCACGGGCGGTAATGAAGAGGCGTTTGGTAGTGAAGGCTACAACAAGTACCCGTTGTCAGAGATTCTTCAGCCATTTGAGTTAACAGCAGCCTTGTGTCAAATGGCATGGATTGAACCTCTGGTGCTTTACTGGGCACGCAATGTTTCAGATATGGATCGCTACCAGCACGCAGAGAAGTATCGCCAGTGGTTGCAAAATCCGATCATGACATCAACCTCGGGAGAAATTCATGGCACTTGAAAATGACTTTCTTCAGAGTAGCGTGATCTTTCTTACCGCAGCGGTCGTTGCAGTGCCATTAGCCCAACGCTTAGGTCTCGGTTCCGTGCTGGGTTATCTGCTGGCGGGCATTGCTATCGGTCCTTGGGGGTTGGGTCTGATTAGTGACGTTGAAGCGATTCTGCACTTCGCTGAATTTGGTGTCGTGTTACTACTGTTTTTGATCGGCTTAGAGCTGAACCCCAAAAAGTTGTTGCAGATGAAAGGGCCTATTCTTGGACTCGGCGGCGCCCAAGTTGTGATTACCACGGCGGTGTTGGCGAGCGTGACTAATCTCGCTGGGGTCAGCTGGCAAACCAGTTTAGTGATTGGTATGGGCTTAGCGTTGTCATCGACCGCGATTGCGCTGAAAGTGATTGAAGAGCAGGGCTTGGCAGGCAGTGAAGCGGGGCAGTCTGGGTTTGCTGTGTTGCTGTTTCAGGATATTGCGGTCATCCCCATGTTAGCAATTCTGCCTGTTCTGGCAGGAAACACCGCAGGGGACTGGCTCGATGCCATGTGGATGCTCGGCGGTGTAATCGGCCTTTTGGTCGGCGGCCATTTCTTATTGCGTCCCTTGTTCCGCTATGTGGTACTGAGTGGAGTTCGTGAACTATTTACCGTTGCAGCACTGCTGTTAGTTATCGGAATTGCACTGCTGATGCAGCAACTCGGCCTGTCTATGGCACTGGGTACTTTTCTTGCGGGTGTCCTCCTTGCAGAGAGTGAGTATCGTCATGAGCTGGAAATTGCCATCGAGCCGTTCAAAGGGCTACTGCTAGGTTTATTCTTTATTGCGGTCGGTATGGCGGTGAACTTAGGCTTGCTCGCACTGGAGCCATGGAATGTACTGATGGCGGTGTTTGGCTTAGTGGCTGTCAAGGCGGTCATTCTTTACTTCTTAGCCCGCTTGGCAGGCAGTAAACCCAAAGCTCGTAGTAAGATGGCGGCCATTCTTAGTCAGGGTGGTGAATTTGCCTTTGTTATCTTCACGGCAGCGAGTGCAGAAGGTTTGCTGGCGCAGGATCAAACCGCCTTCCTACTCGTGGTGGTAAGTTTGTCTATGGTCACCACTCCGTTATTATTGATGGTGCAAAGCAAGTGGTATGCCCGTGGTTTAAACTTTGATGAATCAGGGGCATTGCGCACCGATGTCGTTAACCGTGAACCAAGAGTGATTATTGCAGGATTTGGTCGTTTTGGTCAGATCGTTGGCCGACTGATGTACGCCAATAAAATTCGAGTGACGGTACTTGAAAGTGACGCCAGTCAGATCCAATTACTTAGAAAGTATGGTTACAAGGTATTTTATGGTGATGCCACGCAGCTAGACTTATTGCGTGCTGCTGGAGCGGATAAAGCGGAAGCTATGGTGATCTGTACCGACTCGCCGGATGAGATCATGAAGATCGTCGATTTGTGTCAGTACCATTTCCCGCATCTTAAATTACTGGCGCGGGCACGAAGTCGGGTTGAAGCCTATCAGCTTCTGAGCCACGGGGTAGATAACTACTCAAGAGAAACTTTCCTTGGGGCGTTGGACCTAGGCCGTCAAGCGTTAACCGAGCTCGGTATGCACCCATATCAGGCCAAGCGAGCCGAAGCACACTTTCGAAAATTAGATAATGCGATGCTGAAAGAATTACTGCCTCAGCATCATGAAGACAAGCAATTGGCCATGAGAGCCAAAGAAGCCCGAAAAGAACTGGAAGAAATCTTTGGTCGCGAGATGGAAAAAGATCAGCAATCAAAGAACTTCTGGGATTAAACCTAATCTTCCCAGATCAGGATGCATATTCTGTTTTGGAAGGTTTACGTTGTGGAATGAAAAATGAAAAAAAGATTTATCGCGGGAGCGAGCTGCCCTCAATGTTCCCAGCAAGATACGCTGCGCTGGTGGATAGAAAATAATATTGAGCTGGTAGAGTGTGTGGAATGTCATTATCAGGATCAGCGCAAACCGCAATCCGTAGAGAAAACTGAACACTCGCAACAAGAGATGATTGGTATTTTTAAGCCGGATTGATTGAGTTTCTGTGTTTGATCCCCATAATACCCTACATAGAAAATAGTTATTCGGAGCAAGCTACTTGCTCCGTTTCTTTATCTCCTTGGAGTCATTATGAAAATTGAAAAGAACGTAGTAGTAAGCCTTGCTTACCAGGTGAAACTGGAAGATGGCGCAGTGGTTGATCAGTCAACAGCAGAAGCACCACTTGACTACTTACACGGTAACAACAACCTGATCACAGGTCTTGAAACGGCACTAGAAGGTAAAGAAGCGGGCGCTAACTTCTCTGTAACTGTTTCTCCAGAAGAAGCTTACGGTGAGCACAACGACGCACTGGTTCAACGTGTACCAGCAAATGTTTTCCAAGGTGTTGACCAGATTGAAGTGGGTATGCGTTTCCTAGCGGATACTGACCAAGGTCCAATCCCAGTTGAAGTGACTGAGGTTGATGGTGACGAAGTTGTGGTGGATGGTAACCATATGCTTGCTGGTCAGACTCTAACTTTTGACGTTGAAGTTGTAGCGGTACGTGAAGCAACAGCAGAAGAAGTTGAGCACGGCCATGTTCACCAAGCTGGTGCACACGATCACGAAGGCGGTTGTTGTGGCGGCGACCATGACCACGCTGAAGAGAAGAAAGACGGCTGCTGTGGTGGCGGTAGCTGCGGTTCTCACTAACAGAGAAAAGACCACCTGAGTATTGTGCTCAGGTGTCGATTTTAAAGCGCAAGCTAAGTGATTAGCTTGCGCTTTTTGTTTATCTAAGGTGTGATGAGAGCAAAGCACACTCAAAGGAGTAGGACGTGAGTAAATCATTTTCAATCGCGATTCATGGCGGTGCGGGGACAATTTTACGTGAACAGATGAGTGACGAGTTAAAGGCGGACATTCTCAACGATTTAGAAAAGTCCGTTCGTTCTGGTCATGAGGTTCTTGCTCGTGGCGGTGATGCTATGGATGCCGTCGTTGCCGCAGTGAAGGTGCTGGAGGATTCGGTCAACTTTAATGCTGGTCGAGGCTCAGTGTTAACGCACAAGGAAATTGTTGAGATGGATGCCTCTGTCATGCACGGTAAAGACGCAAATGCAGGCGCAGTGGCTGGCGTGCGCCATATTCGTAACCCGATTGAGCTTGCTCGTGATGTGATGACAGACAGTAACCATGTGCTGTTGATCGGAGAAGGGGCCGAAGAGTTTGCCTTTGAGCAAGGCCATCAATACACCGAACAAGATTACTTCTTCACTGACCGACGCTATGACCAGTTGCAGTTGATGAAAGAGAAAGGCCTATTTGCCTTATCCGAGTCGAAATACCCGGATGACAAGAAATACGGCACAGTCGGCGCTGTTGCTCTAGACAAGCAAGGCAATTTAGCGGCAGCCACCAGTACTGGTGGTGTGACCAACAAAAAGTACGGTCGAGTGGGGGATTCTTCCATCATTGGCGCGGGTACGTTTGCCGAAAATGGTAACGTGGCGGTATCGACCACCGGAATGGGGGAGTACTTTATTCGCAAGACTGTCGCGAGTGATGTGGCCGCGCGAATGCGTTATCTCAAGGAAGATGTGCATACGGCCTGCGAGACGGTGATTCAAGGCGAGTTGAAGGCCATGGGAGGCGAAGGAGGTCTGATCGCCATTGATGGTGATGGACGTGTTCACTTTGCGATGAACAGCAGCGGCATGTACCGAGCGAGCATGGATGCGGATGGCAGCCTGCTAGTGAAGATTTATTCGGATGAGTAGAGTCAAAACGACCCCTAATAGTAGCACTAACAAAGGGTTAGTGCTTCATTACACTTCTATGATTAAAAAATGACTGCAAGAAGTGTGATTCAGTGCTAGAATCCATTTTTAACTAGCAATCAGACTTGGAAAGATGGGAAATAACGTAGTCGTTCTGGGCACCCAATGGGGTGACGAAGGTAAAGGTAAAATCGTAGACCTTTTAACTGAAGATGCAAAATACGTGGTTCGCTACCAAGGCGGTCACAACGCAGGTCACACTCTAGTCATTGACGGTGAAAAAACCGTTCTTCACTTAATTCCATCAGGTATTCTTCGCGATAACGTAAAATGTGTTATCGGTAATGGCGTAGTACTTTCGCCAGAAGCTCTCCTTAAAGAAATGAAGCCTCTTGAAGAGCGCGGTATTCCAGTACGCGAGCGTCTTTTCGTGTCTGAAGCTTGTCCTCTAATTCTTCCTTACCACATCGCTATCGACAACGCGCGTGAAATCGCTCGTGGCGCGAAAGCTATTGGTACAACAGGTCGCGGTATTGGTCCTGCTTACGAAGACAAAGTCGCTCGTCGTGGTCTACGCGTTGGTGACCTGTTCGATAAAGAGATGTTTGCCGAGAAGCTAAAAGAAGTGATGGCTTTCCATAACTTCCAGCTAGAGCACTTCTACAAAGCGGAAACAGTGAGCTACGAAGAAGTCCTTGAGCAATGCATGAGCTACGCAGATCTTCTTACTTCAATGGTTATTGACGTCACTGACGAACTAGACGCAGCACGTAAGCGCGGCGACAAGATTATGTTCGAAGGCGCTCAAGGTACGCTACTTGATATCGACCACGGTACTTACCCATACGTAACGTCTTCTAACACGACGGCTGGTGGTGTTGCTGCGGGTTCTGGTTTCGGTCCTCGTCACATCGGTTACATCCTTGGTATTACTAAGGCTTACTGTACTCGTGTTGGTTCAGGTCCATTCCCAACTGAGCTTTACGATGGTCAAGACAAGCAAGACCCAGTAGG
The DNA here is from genome assembly GCF_024449095.1 of Vibrio coralliilyticus. Taxonomy (NCBI): domain Bacteria; kingdom Pseudomonadati; phylum Pseudomonadota; class Gammaproteobacteria; order Vibrionales; family Vibrionaceae; genus Vibrio; species Vibrio coralinecrosis. The sequence continues at coordinate 2,995,885 of NZ_CP024627.1, read as the reverse complement.
TAAGCACCTAGGTGATGTCGGTCATGAGTTTGGCGCAACAACGGGTCGTCTACGTCGTACAGGTTGGTTCGATGCAGTGGCAATGCGCCGCGCAATCCAAATCAACTCGCTAACAGGTATGTGCCTAACTAAGCTAGACGTTCTTGATGGTCTGAAAGAGATCAAGATCTGTACTGGTTACAAGATGAAAGATGGCTCTATCCTAGAAGTTTCTCCAATGGCTGCAGAGTCATTCGAAGAAGCAACGCCAATCTACGAAACTATGCCAGGTTGGTCTGAGACAACCTTTGGTGCTAAATCTTTAGAGGCGCTTCCACAAGCAGCTCTGGATTACATCAAGCGTATTGAAGAACTTACGGGTGTTCCGGTAGACATTATCTCTACAGGTCCAGACCGTAATGAGACAATCATCAAGGTTCATCCTTACAAAGCTTAATTCTGTTCGCTTTCAGTGATTTAAAAACCAGCGTGGAAACGCTGGTTTTTTTGTGCTCAATATTTATGCATTATCTATACTGACAGTGGCAAGTTTTTGCCAGTTTTCGGCAATTTTGATTAAAGAGTTAGCAGTCATTGCCGATACAGGTATCAAGATTGCCGTTTGTACGGTTAATCCTCAATATACAGGTTGCTAAGAACCCAGCTTGTATTGCCTGTCGTGGTGAGTAGACAGGTGGAGACATTATCGAAGTCAAAGAGTGCAGACAATGAAGCTAAGAAAGTTAGCTGCTTCGATGGTATTTTTGTTTGGGGCCTCCATGGCTAATGCCAATGAACTTACTGAGATTGGTGAGCCGATTCCCATCTATACCGAAGCTGAACTGATAAAACTGATCAACGAAAATAAACATTTAGAGCAGGTCAAAGCAGACAGTTGCCAATTGGTTGAAGACATTGTTGCTCGTGCAACGAGGATCAGCCTGCCATCGTACGAATTTTTGTATGGGGATATGTTAGCGTGGGGTGTCTGTGTCGAGCAGGATGTCGAACTGGGCTTGTACTATATGGAAAATGCAGCGCATCAGGGCTTGCCAGCAGCACTGGAACAGCTCGGGCGTTATTATTCGCGCGGTACCTTAGTTCAGCAGGACAAAGAGCGTGCGATCCCCTATTTGCGTGAAGCGGCTGCAATGGGTAACCTTAAGGCACGTATTCACTTAGCGGAGCTGTTACTGCGTGACTATGGCAGTCCGCTGGATTACGAAGATGCCTATCGCTGGCTATACAACTCAGTGACAGCTGATCAGCGCACGCACAAACGTATTTCGATTCTGCGCCAAGGCTTAGAGCGGAGAATGCCACAAAATATTATTGCCAGAGCCAAAAAACGCGATACCTTCTGGTAACTCATCGACCTGACTGCACTCAGAGCGTGAATGAAAAGAAAATGCCCAGCACTTGCTGGGCATTGCTGCTTTAAGACAGGGGGGATTATTGTACGACTTCCCCTGATTCAATCACGGTCTCTCGTACGACTTCTGTAAACTCAAGCGCTTCTTTACGAATCGCTGCTTCATTTACGGTTAGCATCTTGCGATCTTCCATCAGAATTTTTCCGTCAACAATGGAATGGCGGACGTTGCCAGAATTTGCAGAATAAACCAATGCAGAGTATGGGTTGTATACGGGCACCATGTTTGGTGCTTTGGTATCGACAACGATGATATCCGCTAGCTTTCCTTCCTCTAGTGAGCCGATTTTGTCTTCCATATGCAGTGCTTTTGCTGCGCCCATGGTCGCCATATCGATCACTTTAATCGGTGGCATAGCAGCACGGTCTTTGTTAACCAGCTTATGCACTTTAGCGACCTGATTGAATTCATCAATGGTGCTTAGTGTGTTGCCAGACATTGGACCATCAGTGCCTAAACCAATACGAACGCCTTGATCGTACATCTTAAGCGCTGGTGATACGCCTTTCGCTGACTTAATGTTGGCACTCATGTTATGGGCAACGCCCATATCCGATTGCTTGACCAATTCAATGTCTTTGTCATCGACGAGAATCATATGTGCGCCAACTAAGTTTTTGTTGAGCGCGCCAATGCTATCCATGTACTCAACGGGAGACATTCCTTCAGCACGCTCAGCGATTTTTTCTTCTTCACGATGCGATTCTGCAAGGTGAATCATGACTGGAACATCCTTCTCCAGTGATAGTTTGGCAATCTTCTGCAGAGTTTCTGTTGTATTGGTGTAAGGTGCATGCGGGGCGAATGCGGGTGTAATGCGAGGGTGGTCTTTGTACTCTTCAATAAAGTTGAGCGCGTACTGAATACCTTCTTCTGCATTGGCTGCATCAGCAACTGGGAATTTAATCACTGTTTCGCCAAGAATGGCTCGCATGCCGATTTTATCGACAGTTTTAGCCACTTCGTCTTCAAAGTAGTACATGTCGGCATAAGTCGTCACGCCCCCTTTGACCATTTCGACGTTACCTAGGTTGGCACCAATGCGTACCATATCACGGGAGACGAGCTTAGCTTCAAGCGGGAAGATATAACGGTGTAGTCGGTCAGGAACATCGTCCGCTAGCGAACGAAAGACAGTCATTGATACGTGAGTGTGCGTGTTAATCAGGCCTGGCATCACGATATCACCATCAACATCGAGTGTTTTCTTAGCTTGGTATTGTGATTCAAGCGATTGGTCACCAACGGCCAAAATCTTATTATCTTTGATCACAACAGTGCCTTTTTCATACACCTGCTTGTCATGATTCATGGTTAATACCATCGCATCTGTGATCATCAGATCGACTTTCTCGGCGGCAGAAACGGATAAGGAACATAACCCTGCAACTGCAGCGGAAAGTAAAGTACGCTTAATACTCATAACGAAACCTAAATAAAATATAAACAGTAAAATTTGACTGGATAATAGAGTGAAATTTCACTTTTGCAATCGTTTGCTTTGTCATTTTCATCAAAGTGTGATCTTTGAATTTTGTTGTAAAAGATCGTGATCAAAGATGTTAACAGATGAAAACACAATAGAATTTGGCTTTTTAATCTATCTATCCTGTAGCTTAGTAAGTGAGTCGGATATACTAGCTTTAATTACCTTCCTTGTTTAATTAGGCGCGCCTATGTCAGAAAGCACACCAAACGATCCATTTGCAGCTCGTGAATCAGAAAATTATGAAAACCCTGTTCCAAGCCGGGAGTTCATTCTTGAGTTTCTCGCACAGGCGGGTGTTCCCTTGAATCGCAATGACTTGTTTGAAGCCCTACATTTAGAAGGCGAAGAGCAGTATGAAGGTTTACGTCGTAGACTGAGAGCGATGGAGCGTGATGGTCAATTGGTGTTTACGCGTCGTCAATGCTACGCCTTGCCGGAAAAGCTCGAAATGGTCAAAGGCTACGTGATTGGCCACAAGGACGGCCACGGTTGGGTTCGTCCAGAAGGCAGTGTTGGTAAAGATAATGACATAGTGCTGCCACATCATCAGATGAAGAACATCATTCATGGTGACTATGTACTGGTGCAACCAACGGACAACTCTAAGCGAGGGCGAAAGGAAGGGCGACTTGTTCGCGTTTTAGAAGAGCGAGCAACGCAGATTGTGGGACGTTTCTTCCTTGAGTATGGCTACTCATACGTTGTCCCTGATGATTCACGTATCAGCCAAGATATTCTGATTCCAAATGATCAGCGAGCCGGGGCTCGTATGGGGAACGTTGTGGTGATTGAAATCACTGACCGTGGCTCTCGCTCTCGCGGCATGATGGGAAAAGTCATTGAGGTGCTAGGTGAAAATATGGCACCGGGCATGGAAACGCAAATCGCAATCCGCACTCACCAAATTCCCCATGAGTGGCCTGAAGCTGTCGACAAGCAAATTGAGGGACTGGGTGAAGAGGTTCCAGAAGAGGCGAAACAAGGCCGTGTTGATCTTCGTGAGCTACCACTAGTGACTATCGATGGTGAAGACGCGCGTGATTTCGATGATGCAGTTTTCTGTCAGAAAAAGAAAAGTGGCGGTTGGCGCCTATGGGTGGCGATTGCCGATGTGAGTTATTATGTCCGCCCTGATAGCGCTTTAGATAAAGAAGCGATTAACCGCGGTAACTCGGTTTACTTCCCATCGCAAGTGGTGCCTATGCTTCCGGAAGTATTGTCTAACGGCTTATGTTCTCTTAACCCGCAAGTTGATCGCCTATGTATGGTGTGTGAGATGACCATTTCTGAGACGGGTAAGTTATCTGGCTATAAGCACTACGAAGCGGTGATGAACTCACATGCTCGTCTGACTTACAACAAGGTGAACGATATCCTTGAAGGAGATGAAGAGCTGCGTCAAAGATATGAGCCATTAGTTCCGCACTTGGAAGAGCTGCATAAGATGTACAAAGTGCTTAAGCACGCTCGAGATAATCGTGGCGCTATCGAGTTTGAAACGGTCGAAACTAAGTTCATCTTTAATGCTGAGCGTAAGATTGACAGCATCGAACCGGTAATCCGTAACGATGCGCATAAGATTATCGAAGAATGTATGATTCTTGCCAATATTGCTTCTGCTTCCTTGGTTGAAAAAGCAAAAGAGCCAGCACTATACCGCATTCACGAATCTCCGGGTGAGCTGAGATTACAAGGTTTCCGTGACTTCTTAGGCGAATTAGGTTTACATCTCAATGGTGGTTTAGAGCCTTCACCGACAGACTATGCAGATTTGGTCAAGCAGATTGGTGAACGTGCGGATAAAGAGTTGATTCAAACCATGTTGCTTCGCTCAATGAAGCAGGCGGTGTACAACGCCGATAACTGTGGTCACTTTGGTTTGGCATTAAAACGCTACGCGCACTTTACTTCCCCTATTCGCCGCTATCCGGACCTCTTGCTTCATCGGGCAATCAAATATCTGATTGCAAAAGAGAATGGCACGCTGAAAGATCGTTGGACACCTACAGGTGGCTTCCATTACTCCTTTGATGATATGGACTTCTATGGTGAGCAGTGTTCGATGACAGAGCGTCGTGCTGATGATGCGACGCGTGAAGTGTCTGACTGGCTTAAGTGTGAATATATGCAAGATCATGTCGGAGAAGAGCTGGATGGTGTTATAGCTAATGTCACCGGTTTTGGTTTCTTCGTGCGTCTGACAGAGTTACATATTGACGGGTTGGTGCATATTTCGACGCTTGCTAATGACTATTATCAATTTGACCCTATTGGCCAAAGACTTATTGGTGAAAGCTTTGGCGCTATTTATCGGCTTGGTGATGCCGTTAAAGTCAAAGTACTTTCCGTCAACCTTGATGATCGACAAATAGACTTTGAATTGATCGAAACAAATCGTAAGCTACGCGGCAAAGGAAAAACCGCTAAGAAGCGTGCTGCTGAGGCGCAGAAAAAAGCCAAAGCGAAAAAGAATGCGGCTGCGACTGGTCGACGTTCAGTAGATAAGGCCAAACCTTTGGTTGAACCAGCCAAACGCCCAGACGCAGGCCCCGAAGAAGGTAAAAAAGCCTCGAAGCAGTCAGATAAAGCACGTAAGAAAAAGCCACGTAATAAAGCTAAGAAAGCACGTAGCAAGAAACAGTAATCGGATAAAGTAATGAGTAACGAATTTATTTACGGGATTCACGCAGTAAAAGCGGTATTGGCAAAAGAGCCAGAGCGCTTTGTTGAAGCCTTTGTATTAAAAGGTCGTCAAGATGACCGTTTAATGCCAATCCTAAATGAGCTCCAGATGTGTGGCGTGTCGATTCAACAAATGACACGTAAGACTCTTGATGATAAAGCTCGTGGTGCTAACCACCAGGGCATTATGGCTAAGGTGAAGCCTGCCAAGCAATTAAATGAAAATGATCTCGATGACATCCTTGCCCAACACTCTGCACCATTATTGCTGGTATTGGATGGGGTCACCGATCCGCATAACCTAGGAGCGTGTTTACGAAATGCTGATGCGGCTGGTGTGGCAGCGGTGATCGTCCCTAAAGATAAATCAGCAAACATTAACGCGACAGTCAGCAAAGTTGCTTGTGGCGCAGCAGAAACGGTGCCTTTGGTTCGCGTAACCAACCTTGCGCGGACTATGCGTGCGTTGCAAGAGCAGGGGATCTGGTTTGTCGGTACGGCCGGTGAAGCGACACATGACATCTACCAAGCTAAGTTAACTGGGCCTCTTGCTATCGTCATGGGAGCAGAAGGTGATGGCATGCGTCGCCTGACACGTGAAACCTGTGATGACCTAATTAAAATCCCAATGGCAGGCAGTGTGTCGAGCTTGAACGTTTCTGTTGCTTCTGGAGTGTGTCTGTTTGAAGCGGTGCGTCAACGGCTCGTTTGACTTTACACACAGGACTACCTTCCTAATAACAAAACGCAGATCGGCTAGCTCCGTCTGCGTTTTTGCTTCTGAAATCCACCTTCATATCTGCTCTGGTTTATTTTTCAAACAAACCTTGCACATAAAATTGTGATCTGTATAATGCGTCGCACTGGTTAAGCCAGTTGTGAACCAATGAGCAATGAGGAGCGAGCAAATCAGATTGATTTGCAAGGTAATGTAAACTCAGCTTATGTTCGCGGTTAATACAATTAGCTATCTTTTCTTCGGAAAAACTATCCCCAAAGGTGACTTTGGCATGTAGGGGTGGTTAATCGAAAATTAACTGACAATGCGTCCTAATCTTGGATGCTACGGTTTCACATAAATCAATCGGCATTCTCTCGCTTTTGCGAGTTTGAGTGGCGATATTGTTTGTGTAATATTTAATTTTGGAGCTCTGTCTCATGCAGAACCAACGTATCCGTATCCGCCTAAAAGCTTTCGATTACAAACTGATCGATGCTTCAACAGCGGAAATCGTTGAAACAGCTAAGCGCACTGGCGCACAGGTTCGTGGTCCAATCCCACTACCTACTCGTAAAGAGCGTTTCACAGTTCTTATCTCTCCACACGTTAACAAAGATGCTCGTGATCAGTACGAAATCCGTACTCACAAACGTCTAATCGACATCGTTGAGCCAACAGACAAAACTGTTGATGCTCTGATGCGTCTAGACCTTGCAGCGGGCGTTGACGTACAAATTAGCCTAGGTTAAGGGAGATTAGAAGAATGATTGGTCTAATCGGTCGTAAAGTGGGCATGACCCGCGTATTTACTGAAGAAGGCGTTTCTATCCCAGTAACAGTTGTTGAGGTTGAAGCTAACCGTGTATCTCAAGTGCGTACACTTGAAACTGACGGCTACGCAGCAATCCAGGTAACTACTGGTGCTAAGAAAGCTAACCGTGTTTCTAAGCCAGAAGCTGGCCACTTTGCGAAAGCAGGTGTTGAAGCTGGTCGCGGTCTTTGGGAATTCCGTTTGGAAAACGGTGAAGAGTTTGAAGTTGGTGCTGAACTAACTGTTGAACTGTTCAACGAAACTAAGAAAGTAGACGTTACTGGTACATCTAAAGGTAAAGGCTTCCAAGGCGCTGTTAAGCGTTGGAACTTCTCTACTCAAGATATGACTCACGGTAACTCATTGTCTCACCGTGCTCCTGGTTCTATCGGTCAATGTCAGACTCCAGGTCGCGTATTTAAAGGCAAGAAAATGGCAGGTCACATGGGTGCTGAGCGTGTAACGACTCAAAACCTAGAGATCGTACGTGTTGACGCTGAGCGCAACCTGCTTCTTATTAAAGGTGCAGTCCCTGGCGCAACAGGCGGTAACGTGATCGTTAAACCAGCTGTTAAAGCATAACGTCTCAGGAGTAAGTAATGGAACTAATGGTTAAAGGTGCTGATGCACTAACTGTTTCCGAAACTACTTTCGGACGTGAGTTTAACGAAGCTCTTGTACACCAAGTAGTTGTTGCGTATGCAGCAGGTGCTCGTCAAGGTACTCGTGCTCAAAAAACACGTTCAGAAGTTGCAGGCGGTGGCGCTAAGCCATGGCGTCAAAAAGGTACTGGCCGTGCACGTGCTGGTACAATCCGTAGCCCAATCTGGCGTACAGGTGGTGTTACTTTTGCTGCGAAACCACAAGATCACAGCCAAAAAGTAAACAAAAAAATGTACCGTGGTGCTATGAAGAGCATTCTTTCTGAGCTTGTTCGTCAAGAGCGTCTAATCGTTGTTGATAACTTCTCAGTAGAAGCACCTAAAACTAAAGAGCTTGTAGCTAAGCTTAAAGAGCTTGAGCTAACTGACGCGCTTATCGTGACTAGCGAAGTAGACGAGAATCTATTCCTAGCTGCTCGTAACCTATACAAAGTTGACGCACGTGACGTTGCTGGTATCGACCCAGTATCGCTAATTGCGTTTGACAAGGTTGTAATTACTGCTGAAGCAGTTAAGCAAGTAGAGGAGATGCTAGCATGATCACTGAAGAGCGTATCCTAAAAGTTCTACGTGCACCGCACATCTCTGAAAAAGCAACCATGGCAGCTGAGAAAGCGAACACTATCGTTTTCAAAGTAGCTAAAGATGCTACTAAAAAAGAGATCAAAGCAGCTGTAGAAAAGCTATTTGAAGTTGAAGTTAAGTCTGTAAATACTCTTATTAATAAGGGTAAGACCAAACGTCAAGGTCTACGCCAAGGTCGCCGCAGCGACGTTAAGAAAGCGTACGTTACTTTGAAAGAAGGTCAAGATCTTGACTTCGTTGGCGGCGCGGAATAACAGGAGTAGTTGAGAAATGGCTATTGTTAAATGTAAGCCGACTTCCCCTGGTCGTCGTCACGTTGTTAAAGTTGTTAACGCTGACCTACACAAGGGCAAGCCATACGCACCTCTTCTAGAGAAAAACTCTAAGAACGGTGGTCGTAACAACAACGGTCGTATTACAGTACGTCACATCGGCGGAGGTCACAAGCACCACTACCGTGTCATTGACTTCAAACGTACTAAAGACGGTATCCCAGCGAAAGTTGAGCGTCTAGAATACGATCCAAACCGTAGCGCTAACATCGCTCTAGTTCTGTACGCAGACGGTGAGCGTCGTTACATCCTAGCACCTAAAGGTGTTCAAGCTGGTGATGCTATCCAGTCTGGTGCAGATGCACCAATCAAAGCTGGTAACGCACTTCCAATGCGTAACATCCCAGTAGGTTCAACTGTACACAACGTTGAACTTAAGCCTGGTAAAGGTGGTCAGCTAGCTCGTTCGGCTGGTGCATATGCTCAAATCGTTGCTCGCGACGGTGCATACGTAACTATCCGTCTACGTTCTGGCGAAATGCGCAAAGTACTTTCTGAAGGCCGTGCAACAATCGGTGAAGTTGGTAACTCTGAGCACATGCTACGTGAACTTGGTAAAGCTGGTGCTAGCCGCTGGCGTGGTGTTCGTCCAACCGTTCGTGGTGTTGTGATGAACCCAGTAGACCACCCACACGGTGGTGGTGAAGGCCGTACTTCTGGTGGTCGTCACCCAGTTTCACCATGGGGTCAGCCAACTAAAGGCTTCAAGACTCGTAAGAACAAACGCACCGACAAGTACATCGTACGTCGTCGTAACAAGTAATCTATATAAAGAGGAATCGCCATGCCACGTTCTCTCAAGAAAGGTCCATTTATTGACCTACACTTGCTGAAGAAGGTAGAGAAAGCGGTGGAAAGCGGAGACAAAAAGCCTATTAAGACTTGGTCCCGTCGTTCAATGATCATCCCTACGATGATCGGTTTGACCATCGCTGTCCATAATGGTCGTCAGCACGTACCAGTTTTCGTTACCGAAGAAATGATCGGTCACAAACTGGGTGAATTTGCACCAACTCGTACTTACCGCGGCCACGTCGTGGATAAGAAAGCTAAGAAGCGTTAAGGAGTAGATGATGGAAGCACTAGCTAAACATAACTTTGCTCGCATTTCGCCTCAGAAAGCTCGCTTAGTTGCGGATCAAATCCGTGGTAAATCAGTTGACCAAGCTCTAGAAATCCTAACTTTCAGCAACAAAAAAGCTGCTGACCTAGTTAAGAAAGTTCTTGAGTCAGCTATCGCGAACGCGGAGCACAACGAAGGTGCAGATATTGACGATCTAAGTGTCGCAAAGATCTTCGTAGATGAAGGCCCTATCATGAAGCGTATTATGCCTCGTGCTAAAGGTCGTGCGGATCGTATCTTGAAGCGTTCAAGCCACATCACTGTTGTTGTAGCAGATCGCTAAGAGACTAGGAGAGTAAGCAATGGGTCAGAAAGTACATCCAAATGGTATTCGTCTTGGCATCGTTAAGCCTTGGAATGCTACATGGTTTGCTAACACCAAAGATTTCGCTGACAACCTAGACGGCGACTTCAAGGTACGTCAGTTCCTTACAAGTGAACTGAAAAAAGCGTCTCTATCACGCATCGTTATCGAGCGTCCTGCTAAGAGCATCCGTGTGACTATTCACACTGCTCGTCCAGGCGTTGTTATCGGTAAGAAAGGTGAAGACGTTGAGAAGCTACGCGCAGCAGTAGCTAAAATTGCAGGTGTACCAGCGCAAATTAACATCGCTGAAGTACGTAAGCCTGAACTAGATGCGCAACTTGTTGGTGACAGCATCGCGTCTCAACTAGAGCGTCGTGTTATGTTCCGTCGTGCTATGAAGCGCGCGGTACAAAACGCAATGCGTCTAGGTGCTAAAGGCATCAAAGTAGAAGTAAGCGGTCGTCTAGGCGGCGCTGAAATTGCACGTTCTGAGTGGTACCGTGAAGGTCGTGTACCTCTACACACTCTACGTGCTGACATTGATTACGCAACTTCTTCGGCTCACACTCAATACGGTGTAATCGGCATTAAAGTTTGGATCTTCAAAGGTGAGATCCTAGGCGGTATGCCAGCAGTTAACGCTGTAGAGCCTAAAGGCGACAAGCCTAAGAAGCAGCGCAAAGGCCGTAAGTAAGGAGTCGACAGATGCTACAACCTAAACGTACTAAGTTCCGTAAGGTTCAGACTGGTCGTAACCGTGGTCTAGCTAAAGGTACTGATGTAAGCTTCGGCGAATTCGGTCTTAAAGCAACTGGCCGTGGCCGTCTAACTGCTCGTCAAATCGAAGCGGCACGTCGTGCAATGACACGTCACGTTAAGCGTCAAGGTAAAATCTGGATCCGTGTGTTCCCAGACAAACCTATCACAGAAAAACCACTTGAAGTTCGTCAAGGTAAGGGTAAAGGTAACGTTGAGTACTGGGTAGCCCAAATCCAACCTGGTAAGGTTATGTACGAAATGGGTGGTGTACCTGAAGAATTGGCTCGTGAAGCGTTTCGTCTAGCGGCGCGTAAACTGCCATTCAAAACTACGTTTGTAACTAAGCAGGTGATGTGATGAAAGCACAAGATCTACGCGAAAAAAGCGTTGAAGAGCTTAACGCTGAGCTATTGAATTTGCTACGCGAACAGTTCAACTTGCGCATGCAAGCTGCAACTGGTCAGCTACAGCAAACTCATACTCTGAAAGCTGTACGTCGTGATATCGCACGTGTGAAAACCGTATTGACTGAGAAGGCAGGCGCATAATGAGCGACAAAATTCGTACTTCATTTGGTCGTGTAGTTAGCAACAAGGCTGACAAGTCTATCACTGTTGCTATCGAGCGCATGGTTAAACACCCAATTTACGGCAAGTTCGTAAAGCGCACGACTAAAGTTCACGCACATGACGAGAACAACGAGTGTGGCCTAGGCGATACTGTTGAGATTCGTGAATGTCGTCCACTGTCTAAGACTAAGTCTTGGACTTTGGTTAAAGTTGTAGAAAAGGCGAAGATCTAATCTTCACTATTCTATAAACAAAAAAACGGCTCCAAAATTATTTTGGGGCCGTTTATTTTTTGACTACCCAATCACAGAAAAGGGTGGTACAATTCGCGTCCCTTTTAAAGAGGCAGCCCGACCCGTGATGGGTCTAGTTATTAATATTTAGCGGAGCACTAACAATGATCCAAATGCAAAGTACACTTGACGCAGCTGATAACTCTGGCGCGCGCAAGGTAATGTGTATTAAGGTCCTGGGTGGCTCACACCGCCGTTATGCACATATCGGTGACGTCATCAAAGTTACTGTTAAGGAAGCAATTCCTCGCGGTAAAGTTAAGAAAGGTGACGTTCTGAAGGCGGTAGTAGTGCGCACCCGTAAAGGCGTACGTCGTCCAGACGGTTCTGTCATTCGCTTCGACCGTAATGCTTGCGTATTGTTGAACGACAACACTGAGCAACCAATCGGTACACGTATCTTTGGCCCTGTGACGCGTGAACTTCGTGGCGATAAGTTCATGAAGATCGTTTCACTGGCTCCAGAAGTTCTGTAAGGAGCACGTAGAAATGGCAGCTAAAATCCGTCGTAACGACGAAGTAATCGTTCTTGCTGGTAAAGACAAAGGCAAGAAAGGTAAAGTAACTAAGGTTCTAGCAACTGGTAAAGTTATTGTTGAAGGTATCAACCTTGTTAAGAAGCACCAAAAGCCGGTTCCGGCTCTAGGTCAACAAGGTGGCATCGTTGAGCAAGAAGCAGCTATTGATGCTTCTAACGTTGCAATCTTTAACTCAGCTACTGGTAAAGCTGACCGTATCGGTTTCCGTTTTGAAGATGGTAAGAAAGTACGTTTCTTTAAATCTAACAACGAAATCGTTTCTAACTAATAGAAGTAATTTGGAGTTCTACTATGGCGAAACTGCATGATTACTACAAGTCGTCTGTAGTCGCTGAACTGACCAAAGAGTTCAGCTACACAAGCGTCATGCAAGTCCCTAGAATCGAGAAAATCACCCTAAACATGGGTGTTGGTGAAGCAATCAACGATAAGAAACTGCTAGAAAACGCAGCTGCTGATATGGCAACGATCTCTGGTCAAAAGCCACTTATCACTAAAGCGCGTAAATCTGTTGCAGGTTTCAAAATCCGCGAAGGCTACCCTATCGGTTGTAAAGTAACCTTGCGTGGCGAACGTATGTGGGATTTTCTTGAGCGTTTAATTAACATCGCTCTTCCACGTGTACGTGACTTCCGTGGTGTTAGCGCTAAGTCTTTTGACGGACGCGGTAACTACAGCATGGGCGTTCGCGAGCAAATCATCTTCCCGGAAATCGACTTTGATAAAGTTGATCGAGTACGCGGTCTAGACATCACTATTACGACGTCTGCTGGTACTGATGAGGAAGGCCGTGCTCTGCTGGCTGCCTTTAACTTCCCATTCCGTAAGTAAGGTGAAGGGTTACTGTTATGGCTAAAAATTCAATGAAAGCACGTGAAGCAAAACGTGCGAAGCTAGTAGCTAAGTTCGCTGAAAAGCGCGCTGCGCTTAAAGCTATCATCAGCGATGTAAACGCATCTGAAGAAGATCGTTGGAACGCAGTTCTTAAATTGCAATCTCTTCCACGTGATTCAAGTGCATCACGTCAGCGCAACCGTTGTAACCAAACTGGTCGTCCACACGGTTACCTACGTAAGTTCGGTCTAAGCCGTATCAAAGTTCGTGAAGCTTGCATGAAAGGCGAGATTCCTGGACTTCGTAAGGCTAGCTGGTAATTGCCACTTAATCATTTGGAGTAAATCATATGAGCATGCAAGATCCGATTTCGGATATGCTGACCCGCGTTCGTAACGGTCAGGCAGCAAACAAAGTTGCTGTTAAAATGCCTTCTTCAAAGCTTAAAGTTGCAATTGCTGCACTACTAAAAGCTGAAGGTTACATCACTGATTTCGCTGTAGAAGGCGAAGCTAAACCTGAGCTAGAAGTTACACTTAAGTACTTCCAAGCTAAACCAGTAATCGAGCAACTTAAACGTGTTTCTCGTCCAGGTCTACGTGTTTACAAGAAGAAAGATGAGCTTCCTTCTGTAATGGGTGGTCTTGGTGTTGCTATCGTTTCAACTTCCAAGGGTCTTATGTCAGACCGCGCTGCACGTAAAGCAGGTCTTGGTGGTGAAATCATCTGCTACGTAGCTTAATAGGAGTAGACTATGTCTCGTGTTGCTAAAGCACCTGTCGCTATTCCAGCTGGCGTAGAGGTGAAACTAAACGGCCAAGAAATCACTGTAAAAGGTGCTAAAGGCGAACTATCTCGCGTTCTTAACGATGCGGTAGTTGTTGCTCAGGAAGAAAACAATCTTACTTTCGGTCCACGCGAAGGTGTTGCTAACGCATGGGCACAAGCAGGTACTGCTCGCGCTCTAGTTAACAACATGGTTGTTGGCGTTACTGAAGGCTTTACTAAGAAGCTAACTCTTAAGGGTGTTGGTTACCGTGCTGCTATCAAAGGCAACGCTGTAGGCCTAACTCTTGGCTTCTCTCACCCAGTTGAGCATGAATTGCCAGCGGGTATTAAAGCTGAGTGTCCAAGCCAAACTGAAATCGTGATCACTGGTTGTGACAAACAACTTGTTGGTCAGGTTGCGGCTGACATTCGTTCTTACCGTGAGCCTGAGCCTTATAAAGGTAAAGGTGTTCGTTACGCAGATGAAAATGTGCGTACTAAAGAAGCTAAGAAGAAGTAAGGTAACACTATGGATAAGAAAGCATCTCGCATCCGTCGTGCTACACGCGCACGTCGTAAGATTGCAGAACTGGGTGCAACTCGCCTAGTAGTACACCGTACTCCTCGTCACGTGTACGCTCAGGTTATCGCATCAAACGGCTCTGAGGTTATCGCAGCAGCTTCTACTGTAGAAAAAGCGATCCGTGAGCAAATTAAGAACACTGGTAACATCGATGCAGCTAAAGCAGTAGGTAAAGCTGTTGCAGAACGCGCTCTTGAAAAAGGCGTTGATTCAGTTGCATTTGATCGTTCTGGTTTCCAATACCACGGTCGAGTGGCGGCGCTAGCAGAATCTGCTCGCGAAGCTGGTCTGAAATTCTAAGGTAGGGTTGGAAGATGGCTAAAGAACAACAAGTTCAAGCGAATGATTTGCAAGAAAAGCTAATCGCAGTTAACCGTGTTTCAAAAACGGTTAAAGGTGGTCGAATCATGAGCTTTACTGCACTAACTGTAGTTGGTGACGGTAACGGTCGTGTAGGTTTCGGTTACGGCAAAGCACGTGAAGTACCTGCAGCGATCCAAAAAGCAATGGAAAAAGCGCGTCGTAATATGACTACGATCGCTCTAAACGAAGGTACTCTTCACCACCCGGTGAAAGGTCGTCATTCGGGCTCTAAAGTTTACATGCAGCCAGCTGCTGAAGGTACGGGTGTAATCGCAGGTGGTGCGATGCGTGCAGTACTAGAAGTAGCAGGTGTACACAACGTACTATCTAAAGCATACGGTTCTACGAACCCTATCAACATCGTTCGTGCAACGATCGATGCACTAGGTAGCATGAAGTCGCCAGAAATGGTTGCTGCTAAACGTGGTCTAACTGTTGAATCTATTTCGGAGTAAGAACACCATGGCAACTATTAAAGTTACTCAAACTAAAAGCTCAATCGGTCGTCTACCTAAGCACAAAGCGTGTTTAAAGGGGCTAGGCCTTCGTAAAATCAACCATACTGTAGAACTTGAAGATACTCCGTGTGTACGCGGCATGATCAACAAGGTTTTCTACATGGTTAAAGTTGAGGAGTAATCAGAATGCGTTTGAATACTCTATCACCGGCTGCGGGTTCTAAGCCTTCTGCGAAGCGCGTAGGTCGTGGTATCGGTTCTGGCCTTGGTAAAACCGGTGGTCGTGGCCACAAAGGTCAAAAGTCACGTTCTGGCGGTTCAGTTCGTCCAGGTTTCGAAGGCGGTCAAATGCCTCTGAAACAACGTCTACCAAAATTCGGTTTCACTTCTCGTAAGAGCCTAGTGTCTGCTGAAGTTCGTCTAGCTGAGCTAGCGAAAGTTACTGGTGACGTCGTTGACCTAAACAGCCTTAAAGCTGCTAACGTTATCACTAAGAACATCGAATTTGTAAAAGTTGTTCTATCTGGTGAAATTAACAAAGCAGTGACTGTTAAAGGTCTACGTGTGACTAAAGGCGCTAAAGCTGCAATCGAAGCTGCAGGCGGTAAAATCGAGGAATAATCTCGAGGAACGAGGTACAGATGGCTAAGAAACCAGGACAAGATTTTCGTAGTGCTCAGAGCGGCTTAAGTGAACTAAAGTCGCGCTTGTTATTCGTAATTGGTGCACTTTTAGTATTCCGAGCAGGCTCTTTTGTGCCGATTCCTGGTATTGACGCAGCTGTACTTGCCGATTTGTTCGAACAGCAAAAAGGTACCATCGTTGAAATGTTTAACATGTTCTCCGGTGGTGCTCTTGAGCGTGCATCTATATTAGCGTTGGGTATCATGCCGTATATTTCGGCATCGATTGTTGTCCAACTGCTAACTGTAGTTCATCCAGCGTTAGCTGAACTCAAAAAAGAGGGTGAAGCAGGCCGTCGTAAGATCAGCCAATATACACGCTACGGCACGCTTGTACTTGCAACATTCCAGGCTATTGGTATTGCAACTGGCTTACCAAACATGGTCGACAATCTGGTTGTTATCAACCAAACCATGTTTACGCTAATTGCTACCGTAAGTTTAGTAACCGGCACCATGTTCTTAATGTGGTTAGGTGAACAAATTACAGAGCGTGGTATTGGTAACGGTATTTCGTTACTGATTTTTGCAGGTATTGTTGCTGGATTGCCTTCAGCAATCGGTCAAACAATCGAGCAAGCGCGTCAAGGTGAATTGCATGTACTTCTTCTGCTGTTGATTGTTGTACTTGCTTTTGCAGTAATTTACTTCGTTGTTTTCATGGAGCGTGGTCAACGTCGAATCGTTGTTAACTACGCGAAGCGTCAACAAGGTCGTAAAGTATTTGCTGCACAAAGTACTCACTTGCCACTTAAAATTAATATGGCAGGTGTTATTCCGGCAATCTTTGCGTCAAGCATTATCTTGTTCCCAGGAACATTGGCGCAGTGGTTTGGTCAAAATGGTGAGAGCAGCGCGCTCGGTTGGTTAACTGACGTGTCTTTGGCTCTTAGCCCAGGTCAACCTCTGTATGTAATGCTTTATGCTGCAGCGATTATTTTCTTCTGTTTCTTCTACACGGCGTTGGTATTCAACCCGCGTGAAACAGCAGATAACTTGAAGAAGTCTGGTGCATTCGTACCCGGCATCCGCCCAGGTGAGCAGACAGCGAAATATATTGATAAAGTAATGACGCGTTTAACCTTAGCTGGTGCGCTTTACATTACCTTTATCTGTCTGATTCCGGAGTTTATGATGGTCGCGTGGAACGTACGTTTCTACTTCGGCGGTACATCTCTACTTATCGTAGTAGTTGTCATCATGGACTTTATGGCACAGGTACAGACTCATCTGATGTCTCAACAGTATGATTCTGTGTTGAAAAAGGCAAACCTGAAAGGCTACGGCCGATAACTCAGGTTTCATTTACGGAGTTTAGCAATGAAAGTTCGTGCTTCCGTTAAAAAAATCTGCCGTAACTGTAAAGTTATCAAGCGTAACGGTGTTGTTCGCGTGATTTGCAGTGAGCCAAAGCACAAGCAGCGCCAAGGCTAATTAGCAGAAATTTTTACTTGAAATATAAGGTAGCGTCGAGTATATTCCTCGGCCTACCTTTTGCGTGCAAAAGAAGTAGTATTCCGCAGCGTATCCATAACGGGCTTTGCTGCGGCTAATTCTTTTATAGAAACACTTAGGAGTGAATAATGGCCCGTATAGCAGGCATTAACATTCCTGATCAGAAGCATGCTGTAATCGCTCTAACAGCGATTTACGGTATTGGTAAAACTCGCTCTCAAGCTATCCTAGCTGAAGTGGGTATTGCTGAAAATGTTAAGATCAGTGAACTAACTGAAGAGCAGATCGATCAACTGCGTGATGGTGTAGCTAAGTACACTGTAGAAGGTGATCTACGTCGTGAAGTATCAATGAACATCAAGCGTCTTATGGACCTTGGCTGTTACCGTGGTCTTCGTCATCGTCGCAGTCTACCACTACGTGGACAGCGTACTAAAACCAATGCTCGCACCCGTAAGGGTCCGCGTAAGCCGATCAAAAAATAATCGGGAAGGTAGAGTACAATGGCTAAACAACCAACTCGCGCTCGTAAGCGCGTACGCAAGCAAGTTGCAGATGGCGTTGCGCACATCCATGCGTCTTTCAACAACACAATCGTAACTATTACTGACCGTCAAGGTAACGCTCTAGCGTGGGCTACTGCAGGTGGTTCAGGTTTCCGTGGTTCTCGTAAGTCTACTCCGTTCGCTGCACAGGTTGCTGCTGAGCGTTGTGCTGAAATGGCTAAAGAGTACGGTCTAAAGAACTTGGAAGTTATGGTTAAGGGTCCAGGTCCAGGTCGCGAATCTACTGTTCGTGCACTGAACGCTGCTGGTTTCCGCATCACAAACATCGTTGATGCTACACCAATCCCTCATAACGGTTGTCGTCCACCTAAGAAACGTCGCGTATAACGTTTTTTAGATTACTGGAGAAAGATCATGGCAAGATATTTGGGTCCTAAGCTGAAGCTTAGCCGTCGTGAAGGCACTGACTTATTTCTTAAGTCTGGTGTTCGCGCGATCGATACCAAGTGTAAAATTGATAACGCACCAGGTGTACACGGCGCTCGTCGCGGTCGTCTATCTGAGTATGGCGTTCAGCTTCGTGAGAAGCAAAAAGTTCGTCGTATGTACGGCGTTCTAGAAAAACAATTCCGTAACTACTACAAAGAAGCAGCTCGCCTTAAAGGCAACACTGGTGAAAACCTACTTCAGCTTCTTGAAGGTCGTCTTGATAACGTAGTTTACCGCATGGGCTTTGGTGCAACTCGCGCAGAAGCACGTCAGCTAGTTAGCCACAAAGCTATCCTAGTTAACGGTAAAGTTGTAAACGTTCCTTCTTTCAAAGTTGCGGCTAACGACGTTGTTTCAATTCGCGAGAAAGCTAAACAGCAGTCTCGTATCAAAGCGGCTCTAGAAGTTGCAGAACAACGTGAAAAACCAACTTGGATTGAAGTAGATGGTGGTAAGATGGAAGGTACGTTCAAGCGTTTGCCTGAGCGTTCAGATCTATCTGCTGACATCAACGAACAATTGATCGTCGAGCTTTACTCTAAGTAAGGTTTAAACTAAAGAGAGGACACAATGCAGGGTTCTGTAACAGAATTTCTTAAGCCACGTCTTGTTGACATCGAACAGGTTAGCACGACTCACGCAAAAGTAACTCTTGAGCCATTAGAGCGTGGTTTTGGCCATACTCTTGGTAATGCACTTCGCCGTATTCTTCTATCTTCTATGCCAGGTTGTGCTGTAACAGAAGTAGAAATTGAGGGCGTACTTCATGAGTACAGTACAAAAGAAGGCGTTCAAGAAGATATCCTTGAAATCCTACTAAACCTTAAAGGTTTGGCTGTACGTGTTGCCGAAGGCAAAGATGAAGTGTTCATTACTTTGAACAAATCAGGCTCGGGCCCTGTGGTTGCAGGTGACATCACCCATGATGGTGATGTAGAGATCGCTAACCCTGAACACGTTATTTGTCACCTTACTGATGACAATGCTGAGATCGCAATGCGTATCAAAGTTGAACGTGGTCGTGGTTATGTTCCAGCTTCCGCTCGTATCCATACTGAAGAAGATGAGCGTCCAATTGGTCGCCTACTGGTTGACGCTACGTACAGCCCAGTAGACAAAATTGCTTATTCTGTAGAAGCGGCTCGTGTAGAGCAGCGTACAGACCTAGACAAGCTTGTTATCGACATGGAAACGAACGGTACCCTAGACCCTGAGGAAGCAATCCGTCGCGCAGCTACTATTCTAGCTGAGCAATTGGATGCGTTCGTAGATCTTCGCGATGTACGTGTACCTGAGGAGAAGGAAGAGAAGCCAGAATTCGATCCGATCCTACTGCGTCCTGTAGACGATCTTGAACTAACAGTTCGCTCTGCTAACTGTCTGAAAGCAGAAGCGATTCACTACATCGGTGATCTTGTACAGCGTACTGAGGTTGAGCTACTTAAAACGCCTAACCTTGGTAAAAAATCTCTTACTGAGATTAAAGACGTACTTGCATCACGTGGTCTGTCTCTGGGTATGCGCTTAGAGAACTGGCCACCAGCGTCTATCGCTGAAGATTAATCGATACTAGTTAGAAGGATTAGGTCATGCGCCATCGTAAGAGTGGTCGTCAACTCAACCGCAACAGCTCACATCGCAAAGCGATGTTCAGCAATATGGCTAGCTCTCTAGTACGTCATGAAGTTATCAAGACTACATTGCCAAAAGCAAAAGAGCTACGTCGCGTAGTTGAGCCTTTGATTACACTAGCTAAGACTGACAGTGTTGCTAACCGTCGTCTAGCGTTTGCACGTACTCGTGACAACGAAGTAGTTGCAAAACTATTTAACGAACTAGGTCCACGTTTTGCTGCTCGTCAGGGCGGTTACACTCGTATCCTAAAAGCTGGTTTCCGTGCTGGTGATAAAGCTCCAATGGCTTACATTGAGCTTGTAGATCGCCCAGCTGCTGAAGAAGCTGCTGAGTAATCAGGTTCGTACGAACGGAAAAGCCGAGCATTAGCTCGGCTTTTTTGTATCTGCTGATTATTTGACTCTTATTATTCTTTCCACAGCTCTTCTAGAGACGCCATTAACCCAGAGCTGGCTCCTTGTCCCGATAAGTACTCGAGTATGATTGGCGTGAACTGGCTGATCATTGATGACTCTAGCCCTATTTTCGCAAAAATATCGTTCACTGCACTTATTGATTGGACTTGGTCTGTTATCCCGCCCAGCGAAGACAAGCTCGATAGACCTGGTATAGATTCTGTTAGTTCAGCGCTTTGATTCGCGGGCAGTTGATTCTGAGCCAAAGATAGCAGCGCTGCCGAGCCTGTTGCGGCTTGCTCTGCGCTGATTGATAGGTTGCTTGCCAATGCGTCAGTCAATGGTGATTGACTTTGAGTGCCTGACATTTTTTCGCTCAGTAGGCCAGTTAACGCGTTTGAGTCGATGTTTTCTTTTCCGAGATTGAGAAATGCGTAACTGGAGAAACTTGTTGAAAGGATAATTGGAAGTAGTACTAAGGCTTTGTTCATAGTGATTCCTTGAGGGATAAAGCAAAACACTACCAGTGTAGACAAAAAAAGCGACGCAATGCGTCGCTTTATTAAGAATACTGAATTCGTTTTGAATTACAGAATGTCTAATAGTTCTACTTCGAATACTAGTGCAGCAAATGGAGGGATAGCTGCGCCAGCGCCACGCTCTCCGTATGCGAGGTCTTGCGGGATGTATAGTTTCCACTTAGAACCAACAGGCATTAGCTGCAGGGCTTCAACCCAACCTTTGATCACGCCAGTTACTGGGAACTCAGCCGGTTGACCACGAGACACAGAGCTGTCGAATACAGTGCCGTCTGTTAGCTCACCGTGGTAGTGAACACGAACTTGCTTGTCTGAAGTTGGGATTTCACCAGTACCTTCTGTAAGGATTTCATACTGTAGACCTGACTCTAGAACCGTTACTTCTGGGCGTAGAGCGTTGTCTTTTAGGAAGGTTTCACCATCAGCTGCTGCTGCTTTTGCTGCTTCTTGACGAGCAGATTCAGCACGTTGATGCAGATCTTGAAGTGCTGCGTTGATCTCGTCGATTTCAATTGCAGGCATGTCGCCTACTAGAGCCGTTGCGATACCTGCCGCGATAGCGTCAACATTAAGACCTTCTAAACCAGAACCTGCCAGTTGTTGGCCCATCTGTAGACCAATGCCATAGCTTGCTTTCTGTTCTACAGTTTCAAATTTAACTTCAGACATGATGTCTCTCTATTTTTGATGTATTGAGGTGGCACAGGATACCAGCATTAGTGCTGGGATGAAATGGGCTCGCTTTGAAGCAACGACAAGTGTTGCAATGTGGGATTTACCTCTTACTTTTCGGTTGATATTGGCAAATTTAACCTACGTATTACCTAACTCATTGAAAATTCCTATACTAGAGTGCGCTTCGTTTTTATACTTGTAGTCATAGATCTTGGGAGACCTAGTACAGTGAATCGCAGAAAGAAGAAAGCCAAACAGGTAGATTATGCTGAGATAATCCAGCAAAAATTCTCACAGGTGGATTGGAAAGGTATGGTTGAGCAAGCCAAGCAGGCTTGGTCTCGTTTGCCTAAACTACACCAGCGTGCGCTTATGATTCTGGTCCCTGTCGTTTTCCTCTTGCTTATACTTCCTACTCCTGAGCCGACAATTGATCAGCCACAATCAGAGCCGTCATCAAAACAGCGTGTTCAAGTGAATATCAATACCACAGGCTTGAGTGAGCAGTCTTCTAAGCAGCAGGACAGCTTAAAGTCTGAGGTTTGGCAAGAATATACGGTTAAGAAAGGTGATACGCTAGCTCAAGTGTTTCGCAATAATGACTTAGCGATGGCGGATTTAAATGCTTTAGTTCGTGTTGAAGGCAGTGATAAGCCACTGAGCTATATTAAAGCGGGTCAACTGGTGCGCTTTAAATTGGCGGATGACGGTAGCTTAGACATTCTTCAACTTGAGAAAAGCGCTAAGTCGGTGATGTTCTTCCGTTTGTCTGATGGTGGGTTTGGACGTAGTAAGTAGTTAACTGTTTACAATACGCTGTCGAAATCGTCGCCTTATTGGTAGCAAAGGGGCGATGATCAGCATGATTCCCATGGCAGTAATCCAATCCGGAATTTCGTTAAACCACCAGATTCCAAACAGAGTGACAAACACTAATCCAGAATACTCTGCTAAACCTATCTCCCCGGCTGGCGCTTTTCTGTAGGCCAGCACAGCCAGGCCATTATAAATAAGAATAAGAAGTGCTCCAGCAGCGATTAATCCCAACTGGGAGGCGTTGATTGCTTGCCACGACCAAACGGCCAGAATGCCCGCAACGGGAAGTGATAGCAGTGAAGTCCAAAACAAGGTACTGATCATGGACTGTTGCTCGGGCAGTTTACGTGCTGAAACATTAAACAACGCCAGCGTGGTTGCCGTACCGAGTGCAAAAAAGGTAGCCCAATGAAATTGTGAAGGTCTGAGAACAATCAGCACACCAACAAAACCTAATAGTGTGCCGAGCACTTTGGAACGAGAAGGTTTTTCCCCCATCATCAACACTGAAATGGGCAGCATTAACAAAGGTGCGGCATAGAACACGGCATTTGCACTGGCTAGGGGCATATGAGTGATGGCAACCACCATGCAACCACTGCCAATCAAAACGAGATGAGCGCGAAAGATATTGAGGCTAGGTGAATGCAGTTGGCGTGTGGTCTGTGCTTCTTTTCTCCACAGCGGGTAGATCACCGCCACTGAGATTAACTGGCGAATAAAAATGTACTGAAACGGGCTCACGCTACCATCAAGCAATTTGACCATCACATCTGACAGTGATGCCGTGAGATTACCTGCAATCAGTAACCACAGAGCAATGGCTTGAGGAGAGAACCCGGTCATAACTACCGACTAAACTTCATGTCGATGTGTGGAATGTCGTCCTCTAGGTACATCTCGGAGGTGCGCTGAAAACCATGGCGGTTGTAATACGTTTCTAGATGTTCCTGAGCACCAATCTCAATATCTTGTCCCGGCCACAGCTTGTCACATTCTAATAGCGCTTGTTCGATCAACTGATGGCCTAACCCGTCACCGCGGTGAGCTTGCGCGGTAGCCACTCGACCAATACTGACTGAAGGATAGCTGACGTTTTGCGGTAGAAGTCGTGCGCAAGCAACCAGTTCGTCTTCTTTGTAGCCCATTAAATGATGTACGTTTTCTAAGCTATCTTTGCCATCCAGTTCAGGATAAGGGCAGGTTTGTTCGACGACGAAGACATCGACTCTCAGCTTAAGTAATTGGTATAGCTGGCGAGTGGTTAATTGGTCAAAAGGAAGAAGTTGCCAGGTGATCATAGCGTTGCTCGGTTTGGTTCTTATGAAGACCTAAGTTAACAGTGATGAACCCTGACAGCATTAACAAATGTTAACTTTGCATTCGCTTTTTAATTCGGCTCAGGCTAATCGGTGTAATCCCTAGGTAGGCGGCTATCTGATAGTCGGTTAGCCTTTCAGGCAAGTGCGGGTAATGCTGGCAGAACAGTTCATAACGTTCTTCTGGGGTATACAACAGCATAAAGCGTTCTTTGTTCTCTTTGTACATCAACTGAGTTTCTAGTAGCTTGAGATACACGCTATGTTTTTGACTGCGCCATTGGCGAAGTGTTTCTACTGGAAGTGAGAAGAGCACACAAGAGGTCAGAGATTCGAGAAGGTATGGCGAAGGTTGTTGCTTGATTAAACTTTCGAAGCCGATGATCCAGTCGTGTTCCCAGTAAAATTCCTTGCTGAATTCCTTACCTTTATCAGTGAGATAGGCGGAGTGGCAAATTCCTTCGATGAGGAAAAAGATCTCGTCGGCGAGTTGACCTTGGTGAAGCAATATATGCCGGGTTGGGAGCTCAATAAGCTGAGCAGAGTCAAGCAATTGGGCTATTTCATCGTGATTGAAGCCTGTGGCTTGGAGCTGTTCCGTAAAGCGTTCGGTGGGCTGCATGAATTTTTATCATCAACTAAAACATGCTTAGAATTCTAACCGAATAAGTATGATTCGCTAACTTGTGATGAAAAAAAGCCGCGATAGACATCGCGGCTTGAAAGCTATATCACATGCTTACTTTTGCAGGTCGATCTGATAAACCGCAAAACCAATTTCGTCTGTAGCGACATGTTTCATTGGGTATTGACCTTTCTTCTCAATGAAATCTGCTGCTTTGTCACTTGGTGATGTTTCAAAGCGGATATCGAGTTTGTTGTCAGACTTAATTGGAGCGAATGTCCAGTTGTTGTCTGCGCTTGGCGTGACTTCGCCTTTTTCTTTACTTACTCGGCTAATGTAAGAAGCAATAACAGAGCGGTTTTCATCCGGAGAATCAAACGCGACAAACTCACTACCAGTACCTGGGAACTTGTTGCTGTAGGCACGGTAGTTGTTAGTCGCGATTAGGAAGTCTTGCTCCATATCGATTGGCTTACCTTGGTAAGTTAAGCCAACGATACGTTCAGCGCCTTCATTAACCAGCTTACAGTCACCATCATATTTGGCGGGTTGAGTCACATCAATCTGGTATTCAACACCGTCAATGACATCAAAGTTATAAGTACGGAAGCCATCCCAATTGATCAGTTGCTGCGGTGCAGTGCTGTTCACATCGATTTGCTGGAACTGGCCCGCTGTACACTCAAGCCACTCTTTCACTTCCTTGCCTTTGACCTTCATCGCAACAAGCGTATTCGGGTATAGGTAAAGGTCAGCTGCGTTACGGAAAGTAAGCTGCCCTGACTCTACTTCAGTGAAGTTTGCTGGGTCATTTTTACGACCGCCTGCTTTAAATGGCGCTGCGGCCGAAAGAACTGGAATATCAGAAAGATCAGGGTCGCCTTGAATGAAGCGTTCAACGTAATCTTTTTGCGCTAGGTTAACGATTTGTACGGTTGGATCATCCTGTACCAGAGCTAGGAAGCTGTACATAACATCATTAGCTTTACCAATCGGCTGGTTGACGAAATCCAGAGTACCTTTATGGTCTGCTTCTAGTGCTTTCACCATGTCAGGGTCGGCTTTAGCCAGCGATTTTTTGGCCACTTCGTCATAGATAGGACGAGCTTCAGACTGACCTTTAACAACGGTCCACTTTCCTTGTTTTTCCTTTAACTCTAAATCAATAACGCCAACGTGGCTGCCCCAACGGCCTGGCATGACTGAAGCGACGCCGTTAATGGTACCTTGTTGATTATCCACACCTTGGATGTTGTCAAAGCCTTTACCTGGGAAGACAGCATGTGAGTGACCAAAGGCGATCGCATCAATGCCTTCAACTTCTGATAAGTAGTAAGTTGAGTTTTCTGCACCTGCTTTGTAAGGATCAGATGCTACTCCAGAGTGTGGAATGGCAACGATCACATCAGCACCTTCTTTTTTCATCTGAGGGACAAGCTCTTCTGCTGTTTCTTTGATGTCCTTCGCAAATACCTTGCCTTCTAGGTTTTTCTTATCCCAAACCATGATTTGTGGTGGGACGAAACCAATGTAGCCCACTTTGATTTCATGTTCTACGCCATCAACATCTTTAAAAGTATGAGTTTTGATGATGTAAGGCTTGAAGTAGTGCTTGCCTGTTTTCTTATCAAACACGTTTGCGCTGATGTAAGGAAAGTCAGCGTCATTGATGGTTTCTGCAAGGAACTCGAGACCATAGTTAAACTCGTGGTTGCCGATATTACCGACATCGTAGTTTAGTTGGTTCATCGCTTTGTAAACAGGGTGTACTTCACCTGGCTTGATGCCTTTGTCGGCCATGTAGTCACCCATAGGGCTGCCTTGGATAAGGTCACCATTATCAACCAGTACGCTGTTCTCTACCTCGGCCTGAGCTTGCTTAACCAGCGTTGCTGTACGAGTCAGACCGGTTTTCTGAGTCGGTTTATCTTTGTAGTAGTCGTAGTCCATGACGTTAGTGTGAATATCCGTGGTTTCTACGATGCGTAATTTGATCGTTTCAGCCATAGCAGGGCCAGCCATAGTTAGCATGCCACCCAGTACGGCAATCGAAAGAGGTTTCACTGCGACTTTCATTTTATAAGCTCCGATAGCGTTATTGTGAGACGCAGCATAATGTAACAAAACGATGTGCAACGGATATTTCACTCATTAATAAACTGTGACCTAGAGCGATTACTTTATGCCGTTCTGCTTGGTAGATCTCATCTGTACCTCAGCATTAACCATATTGCATTCTAGTCTTATCAGAAAAAGGTATAAAAAATGAAATTTTAGAATTTCAGGTAATATATCTAGAGCGCCATAATGCTTTCAGCGATAGGAAAGGAATTACATGATGGCGAGCAAGGATACAGTTTCTCAATTTCCACTCAACAACCCACGAGCAGAGCAAGACCAAGCTGTTGCTTCAGTGAGTATTGGCAAGAGTGTGTTGACCCCGGGTGAAGTAGCGCTTATTGGTGCTGGCCCGGGGGATCTTGAATTGCTGACCATCAAAGCACTGCGCTTTTTACAGCAGGCGGATGTTGTACTTTACGACTATTTAGTCTCCGATGAAATCATGGCACTAGTACCGAGCGATACGATCTTAGTCTGTGTCGGTAAGCGTGCTGGTCATCATAGTGTTCCTCAAGAAAAAACCAATCAGCTACTGGTGGACTTCGCTCAACAAGGACATCGTGTTGTGCGTATCAAAGGTGGCGATCCATTTATCTTTGGCCGTGGTGGTGAAGAACTGGAAGTCTTGGCCGATGCAGGCGTTTCGTTCCACGTTGTGCCTGGCATTACCGCTGCTGCTGGTGCTACTGCCTATGCCGGCATCCCATTGACGCATCGTGATTACGCGCAGACGGCGATGTTTATCACAGGCCACCTTAAAGCGGATAGTGACCAAATGGATTGGTCAACGCTGGCTCGTGGCAATCAGACTCTGGTGATTTATATGGGGCTGATGAAGTCTGAATACATTCAAGGTCAGTTGATTGAACATGGCCGCTCTCCAGACACTCCGATTGCGATCATCGAACGCGGAACACAATCCTGTCAGAAAGTTTTTAAAGGTCAGCTGTCACAGCTGGCAACCCTTGCTCAAGATGCTGAGTCACCGTCACTGATCGTGATTGGTGAAGTGGTGTCTTTATCAGAAAAATTAACGTGGTTTGGAACACAGCAAGAACCATTACAACAGCGCCAATTCGCGTAATGCCCATTTATTTAGAATTTGTCAGACGCTCCCAGTGAGCCGCAAAGGAAGCACTAACATGGACCAAGAACGTTTAACCCATCTCAAGCAGCTAGAAGCGGAAAGTATTCATATTATCCGCGAAGTTGCCGCAGAGTTTGATAATCCGGTGATGATGTACTCCATCGGTAAAGATTCCTCAGTCATGCTGCATCTTGCTCGTAAGGCTTTTTACCCAGGTAAGATCCCGTTTCCTCTACTTCACGTCGATACCGACTGGAAGTTTAAGGAGATGATCAAATTCCGCGACAAAACCGCAGAAAAATACGGCTTTGAGCTTTTGGTTCATAAGAACCCAGAAGGTCTTGCGATGGGATGTAGCCCATTCGAACATGGCTCGTCCAAGCATACTGACATCATGAAAACTCAAGGTCTTAAACAAGCGTTGAATAAGTATGGTTTTGATGCGGCTTTTGGTGGTGCGCGCCGCGATGAAGAGAAATCTCGTGCGAAAGAGC
Source organism: Vibrio coralliilyticus (assembly GCF_024449095.1). Taxonomy (NCBI): domain Bacteria; kingdom Pseudomonadati; phylum Pseudomonadota; class Gammaproteobacteria; order Vibrionales; family Vibrionaceae; genus Vibrio; species Vibrio coralinecrosis. The sequence continues at coordinate 2,967,756 of NZ_CP024627.1, read as the reverse complement.
GTGTCTATTCTTTCCGTGACAAGAACCATACATGGGATCCAAAGAATCAGCGTCCTGAGTTATGGCGTACTTACAACGGCCAGATCAACAAAGGTGAAAGCATCCGTGTGTTCCCACTATCCAACTGGACTGAGCTAGATATCTGGCAATACATCTATTTGGAAAACATCGAAATTGTTCCGCTTTACCTAGCTGATAAGCGTCCAGTCGTTGAGCGTGATGGCATGCTTATTATGGTGGACGATGAGCGAATGAAGCTACAACCAGGTGAAGTGATTGAAGAGAAAAACGTCCGTTTCCGTACTTTAGGATGCTACCCGCTGACCGGAGCGATCGAATCAGACGCCAATACACTGACGGGCATTATTGAAGAAATGCTGGTTGCGACATCAAGTGAACGACAAGGCCGTGCGATCGACCACGATCAGTCGGGATCGATGGAATTGAAGAAACGACAAGGTTATTTCTAAGGATCTAAGGAAAGATTATGAACAGTGCAGTTGAAGCTCAATTAGCTGAACTTGGTATCGAAGGTTACCTGACTCAGCATCAACACAAATCGCTACTTAGATTCCTCACATGTGGTTCAGTAGATGATGGTAAAAGTACATTGATTGGTCGTCTACTCCACGACTCAAAGCAAATTTATGAAGATCAGTTGGCCGCCGTTCACTCGGATAGCCAGCGTGTCGGTACCACCGGTGAACGTCCAGACCTAGCGTTGTTGGTTGATGGCTTGCAAGCTGAGCGTGAGCAGGGGATCACGATTGATGTCGCATACCGCTATTTCTCTACCCAGAAGCGTAAGTTCATCATTGCCGACACGCCAGGGCATGAGCAGTACACGCGCAACATGGCGACAGGCGCTTCGACCTGTGATCTTGCAGTCATTTTGATTGATGCGCGTAAAGGGGTATTGGATCAAACTCGTCGTCACTCTTTCATCTCAAACTTGCTTGGCCTTAAGCACTTTGTGGTGGCAGTGAACAAGATGGATCTGGTGGAGTATTCACAACAACGCTTTGAAGAGATCCGTGACGAATACCTGTCGTTCTCAGAAAACCTACAAGGCGAAACCGATATTCAGATCATTCCACTGTCTGCGCTAGAGGGCGACAATGTGGTGGAAGCGAGTGATAACCTGAGCTGGTTTGAAGGGCCATCTTTACTCGATCTTCTAGAAAATGTCGATGTTGACCAGGTTAAAGAAGAGGGGGATTTCCGTTTCCCTGTCCAATATGTCAATCGTCCAAACCTCGACTTCCGTGGTTTTGCGGGCACGATTGCCTCAGGCAATGTCAAAGTAGGTGACCGCATCAAAGCTCTGCCTTCAGGTAAGAGTTCGAAAGTGGCGCGTATTGTGACTTTTGATGGCGACCTAGAGCAAGCTCAAGCGGGTCTTGCGGTAACGCTGACATTGGAAGATGAGATCGATATCAGTCGTGGTGACTTGATCGTACTTGAACATGCTCAAGTTGAGTCAAGTAACCGACTGCTTGCTGATGTGGTGTGGATGACTGAACAGCCATTGCAGGCTGGCCGTGATTACGATGTGAAGATTGCGGGCAAGAAGACGGTAGGCCGCGTTGAAGCCATTCGTCACCAGTACGACATCAACAACCTGTCTATGCACAAAGCAGAAGAGCTACCACTGAATGGTATTGGTTTGTGTGAGTGGACATTGAATGAGTCGGTCGCCATCGACAATTACGATGCCGTGCAAGATACCGGTGGCTTCATCATCATCGATCGCCTGACTAATGTAACCGTAGGTGCGGGTTTGGTTCGCGATGCCTTGGCTGAGCGTCAGCGTTCTCCTCAGGAGCGAATGGGGGCTTTCGAAAACGAGCTAAAAGCTCTGATTCTTAAGCACTTCCCAGAGTGGGATGCGAAAATCTAACCGAGCGGAGCAGGTAGAATATGATGTGGCAGCAAGGATTCGTGTTGGCAGTGTTGTTAGGTATCGTTACGTGCCTGATCACAACACGAATTAAGCCAAGTTTCATATTTGCAGGAGCAGCGTTTATAGCGTTTCTTGCGGGCATGATTGAACTTGGTGATGTTGCCACTAACTTTACCAATTCCTCTCTGTTAACGCTGGTGTTGCTGATTCTTGCCTCCAGCGCGTTGGAAAAAACACGGCTGATTAGTTGGGTCAGCCGTTCCTTATCGACAGGTAAGCTTGGCGCTGTTGTCGCTAAGTTGGGCTTATCGACGGCATTGCTTTCGTCGTTTACTAACAACACCGCTGTGGTGGTATCTTTGATCGGCGCCATCAAGCGCAATCAAACTCATGCACCATCAAAGCTACTGATACCATTGTCTTATGCTGCGATCCTTGGCGGTACACTGACCTTGATTGGCACGTCAACCAACTTGATCATCAATAGCTTTGTCGAAGATGCAGGATTGCCAAGTCTTGGCTTTTTTACGCCAACCATGATCGGGTTATCTGTACTGGTGGCGGGCTTGTTGATCTTGATCCCGTTGAGTTACTTACTGCCAAACTATGAAGATAAACATCAGGAAGAGTTGCCATATTTTCTGGAAACGATTGTTGAACCAGGTTCGCCTTTGGTTGGGCGGAGCATCAGTGAAAACAACCTACGTGCATTGAGAAAACTGTTCCTAGCGGAAGTGATACGTGGTGGTAAAACCATGGCATCGGTGGAACCGGATTTTGTCTTACAGGCCAAAGATCGCTTGTTGTTCTGTGGTGATATCGAAAGCGTTGCGACACTTCAGGAAATTCAAGGCTTGACGCTGTTTGGTCAACATCACCTCAACGGCCAGAGCTTTGTTGAAGTGGTGGTGAGCTCTTCGGCTAGCTTCTGCAATAAGACTCTCAAGTCCAGCCATTTTCGTGATCGCTTTGATGCGGTTGTCGTCGCTATTCGTCGTGGCCACGAAAGATTGCAGGGTGGATTGGGTAATATAGAACTCAATGCCGGTGATACTTTGGTGTTAGCGCCGGGAAAACGCTTCGAGCAGGAGCGTAAGGCGCACCGCAAAGAGTTTGTTTTAGTCAATGACCTAGATTCGAGTGCTCGTCTAGATGTGAATAAATCAAGCCTAGTACTACTTGGGTTTGCAGGCGTGATTGGTGCAGCTTTGCTGAATGTTGTTCCATTGATTAAAGGCTTGTCGGTATTTCTTCTTGCGGCGATGTTTTTCGGCGTGATTCAGATGGGAGAGCTTAGACGTCGCTTTCCTGTCGATATCGTTGTCATTGTCGGCTCTGCTTTATCGATCGCCCAGCTGATGATGTCCTCTGGTTTATCCGCCACATTGGGCGCGATGTTTATGGAAACCTTCAATGGTTGGGGGGCATTTGGCGCTTTGGTAGCGACTTACCTGTTTACTCTAATACTGACCGAGCTGGTGACCAATAATGCAGCTGCCGCGCTCGCGTTTCCACTTGGCTACAGTATGGCAATTGGCTATGGCGTCGACCCTATGCCATTCATTATGGCGGTACTGTTTGGTGCCAGTGCCAGCTTTATTTCACCTTATGGTTATCAGACCAACTTACTCGTTTACAGCGTAGGTAACTATAAGCTTGCAGATTACATCAGAGTCGGTATTCCAGTATCCATTGTTTACTCGGTGCTGGTATTGGCTTTGATCCCTCAATTTTTCCCGTTTTAAGGACAGAATTATGACCACGGAAACGCCGACCAAAGATGAAAACATTGTTTGGCATCAGCATAATATTGATAAGGCTTTCAGAGCCAAACTAAAGCAACAAAAACCGGTTGTGCTTTGGTTTACAGGTTTATCTGGCGCAGGGAAATCGACGGTTGCAGGAGCGTTGGAAAACAAACTGGCAGAGCAGGGCTATCACACTTATCTACTCGATGGTGACAATGTGCGTCATGGTTTGTGTAGTGATCTTGGTTTCTCTGAGCAGGATCGCCGTGAGAACATCCGGCGTATTGGTGAGCTAGCCAAATTGATGGCTGATGCGGGGTTAATTGTTTTGTCTGCTTTTATTTCCCCGCATCGTGCTGAGCGTCAACTGGTAAGAGATTTACTGCCAGATGGGGAGTTCCTTGAAGTCTTCGTCAATACATCATTGGAAGTATGTGAACAGCGTGATCCTAAAGGGCTATACAAAAAAGCTCGCGCGGGAGAGATCGCTAATTTCACTGGGATTGATTCTGAGTATGAAGCGCCACTAGCCCCTGACATTGACTTGCTTGCGGGTGAGAAATCCATCGATGCGTTAGTGGAGGATTGCTTAACCGCGCTTAAGCAGAGAAACATCATCGCATAAAGCAAAAAAGCTTCCCAAGGAAGCTTTTTCTTTATCTGTCAGGGGCGTGTTATTCGAAACAAATTTCGATAAACGCGTTACCCCATTGAGATGTGAATGGCATGATGATGATCGCGCCTTCACATTTGTGGCGGATGGTGTGGCCCTTGCCTGATACTACGATTGGCGTTGCCATATCGAAATCGAAGCCGCTTTCGGAAAGGATGCGTTTTGCACCACCAGCGACCATGTTAGTGATTTCACCCACCATGTCGGTAATTTCGTCATTCAAACCGTTAGGGCGTTCACCTAACATGTTTTGCATAATTTCTAGAGCCAGATTTTCATCAAATGTGATAGACATAGAACCGCGTGTCTGCTGACCTACCATCCCAATTAAACCTGAAACATCACCGCGAGCAATTTCATCTTTTTTTACTCGAGGTTTCTGTGGCTTCAATTCCAGAGAAGCCATCGTTTTTAGAACGTTCATCAGAGAAGCTAAAAACGGGTTTACAAATTCAGCGCGCATAATCTTCTTCTATTCTTATTCCGTCTGTTCATTTGAACATGACTGACAAATGCCATGAGATTCAATCACGTGGTTTGTGATCGTAAAGCCATGTTTTTCTGCGTTATTTTCCAGTAAAGCTATCAAGCTCTCATCTTGGAGTTCAATAACATTACTGCATTTATCGCAAATCAGTAAATGTGAGTAGTGCTTATGAGCATTACAAGAGCTGCACTGAATAAAGCTATTGGTCGATTCAACACGATGGATAAACCCTTGCTCTAAAAGAAAGTCGAGTGCGCGATACACCGTTGGTGGTTTCGCTTGCGGTTCACTCTTTTTTAGCTCTTCCAATAACTCGTATGCGCTTGATGCTTTGGGGCTTGAACAAATGAGCTCAAAAACCCTTTTTCTTTGAGGCGTTAGTCTAACCCCTCGTGATGCACACATTTCTTCAATCTGCTTTATTAGCTTGTGGTCCAAATCTTTCACCATAACCATTGGACTTTAGTAATAATATACCATTTCTTGACGGATTTCGTTTATCAAGAGGCATTTTCTGATAATACAGTCAGTGAGTTAACCTATCTAATTGTGGTTACGGTAACTGGATCTGCTTTAAGTGCTATAAGTTACCTTATCTGTTAATAAAACGATACTGTTACGGCGCATTGGCATTACTGACTGTGTGCGCTCTGTTGGATAAAATCTCCTGGCCTAATTCGAAATCAAACTCCTCCAAGGCACTGTTGAGCTGGGTAAAATCAGATTCAGATAACCCAACTAATGAGCTTGACGTGATATCGTTTATGATCGAAAGGGCGTGGGTGTCGTTTTCATCCACGGCCTGCTTGAGCTGGTTAAATAGTGATTCATTGAACGTCTCTTCAGTTAAAGAGGGAGTTGGCTTTTCACTCGTTAGCTGACTGGAATGGATATTGTTGACTAAGGTAGCCAGTACTTTGATGACACGCTGGCGTAAGTCTCGATTTTTGCTGTCCTGTTCGAGTTCTTGACAAAGTTCATGCAGGGTCGTTGCTCCAATGTTACCAGCAACGCCTTTCAAAGAATGAATATTGCGTTGTCGTGTCGTGCTGTCTGCATCAGAGATGGCAATTTCTACCGCTTTGGGATCGGCATAAGTACTGGCAAAACGCAGAATGAGTCTGATGTATAAATCTGCATTCCCGCTGGCACGAGTCAATCCCGATGTTATATCGAGTCCAGTAATGTCGGGGACTTGCTTGGTGGGCTGCCCCTTTGCCATCACTAACTGTTGCGGATGTTTAGGTGTAATCCATTTTGCTAGGGTACTGAACATAGCGCCAACATCGATAGGCTTAGCGATAATGTCATTCATGCCTGCTTTTTTGGCTTTTTCTTTATCTCGCTCCATAACGTTAGCCGTCATAGCGATAATGGGGATATGTGGGTCGTCGAGCTTCTGACGAATGAACTCCGTGGCTTCATAACCATCCATTACAGGCATTTGGCAATCCATCAGGATGCCATCGAAGTCATGGCGCTTATAGAGATCGACAGCAACCTGCCCATTTTCAGCCACCATGACATGAACTTGCTGGCCTTCAAGCAGTTCAGTGGCCAGCTCTTGGTTAATCTCATTGTCTTCGACGAGCAGCAATTTTGCCCCAGCCAGTTGTTGAGCATTGGCGAGCTGTGTCTGCTCTTCTACATCGCTTCGGCTTACGCGACTGCCTTCAACGCCGTATAGCGTCACAATGGCATCGAAAAGATGTGAGGAGGTGACAGGTTTATCCAGAATTGATGGTGGTGTTAGCTGGCGCTGGATGAAGGCATCGGTTAGCTCTTCGCGGCCATAGGCTGTTAGCATTAAGAGTTTTGGCTGAGCTGGTTCCGCTAGTCTGCCCCACATGATTTCCGCTAAATCGATGCCGTCCTTGACAGGCATTTGCCAGTCCGAAATCACTAAATCATAAGGTTGTTCATTGGTGATCGCTGTTTCTAACTCATCCAGAGCGCTATCGACATTGGTGACGCAGGTGGTTTCAAACTGAAGGGATTGAAGAATGTCTTCTACGATCAATCGTGCGCTGGCATTGTCATCAACCACCAGAATTTTCAACTGGCCGAGTTCTTTCGGTACTAATAATGGTTCTTGCTTCAATGCATGACTAACGCCTAGTTGGACAGTAAAGGTGAAGGTAGAGCCCTTACCTTGCTCACTGGCCACATCAATATCTCCGCCCATCAGCTGACAAAGCTCTTTACTGATAGCTAGGCCAAGACCTGTCCCTCCATATTTGCGTGTGGTTGAGCTATCTGCCTGAGTAAACTTGTTAAACAGTTTATTGCATTGTTCCGATGTCATGCCGATCCCACTGTCAGACACAGAGAACTTGAGGGTGATATTGTCGCCTTCTTTTTTATCTAGAGTGATGCTGATTTTTATTTCACCTTGTTCGGTAAACTTGACGGCGTTGTTAGCCAAATTAATCAGGATCTGCCCAAGACGAAGAGGATCGCCGACTAAGGCGGTGGGCACATCGCGATCAATATGGATCAACAGTTCCAGTCCGCGCTCGGAGGCACGTAAACCAACGAGGTTAGAAATATTGTCGAGAACATTTTCCAGATGGAAATCGACGCTTTCGATATCCAGTTTACCCGCTTCAATTTTTGAGAAGTCCAAGATATCGTTGATCAAACCGAGAAGAGAATCGGCGGAAAGTTTTACTTTCTGGATATAGTTACGTTGCGCTTTAGAAAGGTCTGTTTTCAGGGCGAGATAGCTCATTCCGATAATGGCATTCATTGGTGTGCGGATTTCGTGACTCATATTGGCGAGAAAGTCCGATTTCGCTTTGTTTGCCGCATCGGCTTCATCTCTTGCCAGTGACAATTTATCAGCGAAACGTTCTAGTGCAGCATAGGACTTGTGGGCGAGTAAGCCAAGTAGCAGTAAGGTCACTACAAAGATAGCGCCACCGATAGCCAGATAGCGGGCAATGGCACCGGAACTTTCCACCGTATTGAGTTGTTCTTGATAGACAGGTTGAATGAAAGATTGTAATCGTTCGTATGTTTCTTCTAGCTGAGCGATTTGCTGTGAGGTAATACTGCGCGCTGAAGTTAATTGATTGAACAGAGTGTAGTAGCTGTTGGTCAGGGTTTGTATTTGGTTGACATTGATCTTTTCTTCATCGGTCGGCACTTGAGCTGATAGGTTATCGAGCAGACGCAGGGAATACTCAAGATAATCATTTACTTGGTCAGCAATCGCTTGTTGGCGCGTTGCTGAAAGTGACAATGAATAGTCGCGATCAAGTTGTTGTGCTTCACTGATCGAAGACTGGAGAACGAGTAAATTAGAGCTCACCGTCAGACGTTCACTGATGGCTATTTGAGTGCTAGAAACCGCTTGTTGCGATGTTCTGAGGATATCCTGAAGATGGTTACGCAAGTCGGTGGCTGAGCGCGCCATCTCATCACCAGAGCGATTGACTTGGCTGAGAATGCTTTGTTGAATTTTGTCGCCGATGTTGGACCAGCTTCTTAGTTGGACTAATGACGTTAAATAACGGTTTTTGGCGTTTTTAACCAGTGTCAGTTTGTTCATACTGGTTTGTTCGGTCAGTTTATCTTCCAGTAAGTTAATGAGCTGGTCGATTTTCTTCAACTCAAACTGTGCTTGGTTGAGCTCCTGCTGGTCTTTAGTGAGTACATATGACTTCTGATGGTTTTGTGAATTGGCAATTAAACCGACTAACCAGTGTGCTCGTATTGCGTTATCAGAATCTTCATCGACCTGATCGCGCAACGCTTCAATACTCACGATGCCATTTTCTACGAATTCTTCGTGCAGTTGTTGCAGGGCATCGATGGCATCAGCTGCTTGCTCGGCGACACTTGTCATTTCCTTACGTGTGGTGTTTTCGCTCTGGTTGAGTTGGATGTACTGGGTAAAATCTTGGCGATAATCGACAAGTGCATCTGTAATTTGTGCATCAATCCCATTGGCGATGGCGATCTCTGATAAAGCCTGTGCTTTATCTATTTGGTGGTAAATATCATCAGAGAGCTCATCTTGAGGCAGGCGAATATAGCTCTGTTCAAGCATTTTCACACTATCTAATGTTGATAATAGCTGGGCATTACCTGCATATTGCTCCACGGTCTCAAAGCGTTGATTGAGGCTCATCCATCCAATGCTGCCGACCACCAGCAACATGACAGAGGCAATGACAAAACCGGTAAGAATGCGCTTAGAATCGAGCGCATAGTCTTGTACTTGATTCATTCTCTACCTTAGCCGAAGCGCTTAAAATTCGTCTTTAAAGGACTCTTTGATTTTTAGGATTTCATCTAGTTGGCTGATGAAAATAGGCACTAAATTGGGGTCAAAATGCGCGCCAGCGCCTTCTTCAAGCAGCGCCACTGCCTCTTCAACAGGCCAAGCTTTCTTATAGGGTCGTTCACTGGTTAGAGCGTCAAACACGTCGGCAATCGCGACAATTCGGGCACTTAAAGGAATGGCTTCTCCTTGAGTGCCATGTGGGTAACCACTGCCATCCCATTTCTCATGGTGATACAGGGCAATTTCTTTCGCCATTTGCAGCAACAGCGAATCACTGTCTCCAATAATGTCAGCGCCGAAGTTGACGTGCTTTTGCATGACTGCCCACTCATCACCATCGAGTTTCCCTGGTTTACCTAGAATATGATCAGGGATGCCAATTTTGCCGATGTCGTGCATTGGCGAAGCTTGAAAAACCAGCTCTACCCAGCGTTTGCTGACATCCAGTTGCTCAGCCAGAATACGTGAGTAATGACTCATGCGGACAACGTGCATGCCTGTCTCATTGTCTTTGTATTCAGCGGCACGGCCCAAGCGTTGAATGATTTCAAGGCGACTGCGCTCCAGTTGTTCAGTCCGCTGTTTCACCTGAACCGATAACGCTAGATTTTGATCGTACAGTGCGATGTGTGTTTTTACTCTAGCTTTGACTATGGGTGGGCTGACAGGTTTGGTAATGTAGTCGACAGCACCAATCTCAAAGCCTTTTTGCTCGTCCATCACTTCCGCTTTAGCAGTCACAAAGATCACGGGAATATCGCAAGTGAGTGGGTTGGACTTTAGAATCGAGCACACTTCATAGCCATCCATTTCTGGCATCATGATATCGAGTAAGATCAAATGAGGTCGTGGAGAGCTATTGGCTATTTTGAGCGCTTTCGCACCGCTGGTGGCTGCCTTTATCTTAAATTCATCGGAAAGAATACCAGACAGAGTATGGATATTGTCTGGAATATCATCGACCACCAGTATGGTGGGTTTATCTAATGCTTCAGAGACCATAAGAGTAAATCCTTCTACTATGCGCTCTTAATATGTATCAACAGATAGAATAGTGAATATTTATAAATAGTTGCAGCGTTAATTAACCAACCAGATGATTCAAATTCATGAACAGTGAAGCATGTACAAGTTTGCCGATAAAGTCAGACTCAGGATTAGGAATGGTGAGCCTGCTGGTAAATAAGCTTAAGGGGATGTATTCAGATGTACATGTAGGTAGTTTTATTAATACTAGTTTAGAGTTTTCAGTTAGTTAATATGTGCTCATTTGTGTGCTGAGTAGTGTAATAGGTAAAAACATAGCTTTCTGCTTAATTAAGTTACATATGCGCTTGTGCTCTTATTGCTCTTACCGTATGGTTGATTCCGTCCCTAAACGGGATGATATGAAACTGTAACATTCATGTATCTTTCATTTAATTCAGATATTTATGCTGGCCGATAACTCCAAGGGCCAGCTTTTTTTTGCGTGGACCTTATGTAATCCAAGATGATTGAGTTCACATATTCGAAGTGGTTTATGTGGGGACGCGACTCTAAATCTAGGTGTAATACGCAAAATCGTGCGATGAATAACGAAAAAACCAATATGAAATTGAACTCATATTTAATTTTACTACGATAAAGATCCCTATGGGTAATTTATCAATCATTTCATATGCTTCATGGAACGGTGCTGGCCTTCAATTCATTTTCGGCCAGCATTTTTTTTGAAGTTTACTTTCTATTCTTGACTTGTTTTCCCCTTATCATGAGGACTGGTACATTAATTCAACGATATTGATGCTGTCACCGTCTAGTCCGAAAAGCGCCGCACAACGCTTATCCCTTCACTTTGAGACACTCTTTTCCTGAATGTTTTTTCTTGTCTGTGTATAATCCACCGATTATTTTTGACCACGCCACTTTGAAGCTCACGCTCTGGCAAAACTTGCTATTAGTTGTGATAGTGAATATTCATACATAGCAGTGGTATAAGATTTCGAGTAACACCTTATGAAACCTGACAATACTAGTAAATACGCGGCCAACCGCTTTTCCATTGCACCCATGTTGGATTGGACGGATAGGCATTGTCGCTACTTCCATCGACTGCTAACGAGCGAAACTTTGCTTTATACCGAGATGGTGACGACGGGGGCGATTATTCATGGTAAGGGTGATTTTCTGGCCTATAACCAGGAAGAACATCCGGTAGCACTTCAGTTAGGTGGCTCAAACCCTCAGGATTTGGCAACGTGTGCGAAATTGGCGCAAGATCGCGGCTACGATGAAATCAACCTCAACGTTGGTTGCCCGTCTGATCGTGTGCAAAATGGTCGTTTTGGTGCGTGTCTGATGGCAGAACCACAGCTGGTGGCAGAATGTGTCGCTGCAATGCGCGATGTCGTGGATGTTCCAGTGACGGTAAAAACTCGTATTGGTATTGATGATCAGGACTCTTATGAGTTTCTGACCGATTTTGTATCAATGGTTTCCGAGAAGGGGGGCTGTGAGCAATTTACTATTCACGCGCGCAAAGCTTGGCTTTCTGGTCTAAGCCCAAAAGAGAATCGTGAGATCCCACCGCTTGATTATCCACGTGCTTATCAGCTGAAGAAAGATTTTTCACACCTGACAATTGCCATTAATGGCGGTGTTAAGACACTGGAAGAGAGCAAGGAGCATTTGAGACATCTTGATGGGGTTATGGTAGGCCGTGAAGCATACCAGAATCCATATATTCTAGCGGAAGTTGATCAGCAGATTTTTGGATTAGATAAGCCTGTCAAGAAGCGCACTCAAGTTGTGGAAGAGATGTATCCGTACATTGAAAGCCAGCTAGAGAAAGGGGCATATCTTGGCCATATTACTCGTCATATGTTGGGTTTGTTCCAGAATATGCCGGGGGCGCGTCAATGGCGTCGTTATATCAGTGAAAATGCTCACAAGCCAGGCTCTGGCATTGAGGTTGTTGAGACAGCATTGAGTAAAATTCCTAAAGAATTGAATGTGTAAATTTTACCACTTAATAGTATTAAGTTGGTTTATTTTACCAATCAAGAAAATCAATAAAAGAGACGCCTGAAGAGGTGTCTCTTTTTATTTTGTTTAAAATCAAATTCTTATGTATTTTTCTTTAACTTGGCCTGCTTTCTGCTATGTGAAAGCTAACTAAGGAGAAAGATATGTTTGAACTCATCTTTGTATTGGTCTTTATTGCAACATTGTTGGTGACAGGTCTTACCATGTTCACGGTTTTTGCTGCGGCTGGGTTTGCTTTGATGGTCATGGTGCTACTCGGTATGGTCGGTGCGGTGATTAAACTGATTCCGTGGTTGATTGTTATCGCGGTGGGTATTTGGTTCTTTAAAAACTACGTGTACAGCCATCGTTAATCCACGCAGTAATTTGACATAAATCGTTGTGTGGGTGTGCTAGTATCGCTCTCATATCTCTAACCTCAATGAGCTCGGGAGCTAAAATAGATGAACAGATCAGCATTGGCAGTGAGCACTGCCGCTGTGATATCGATGGCAAGTTCAGCAGCAATGGCAGAAAGTTCTGTCGTTGCAAAAGTTGGGGCTGAAGCATGGTGGGTAGATACAGAAGTCAATGAAATCCGCCGTGATAAAGAAGTCACTCCAAGCGTTTATGCAGCGATCGAGCACGACATCAAATATGTGCCGAATGCACGAATCAGAACCACCAGTGTTGATAACGAGTTTATGGCGTTTGATAAGCTTGATCTCACGTTATATTACCAAGTGATGGAACATGAGCTGATGCATTTTGATGCTGGTATTACGTTCAGTGATATGAGTAATACAAAGTACAAGAATGCAGAAACAGGCCAAACTAAAGATTTTAATGAATTGCTGTGGGCCTTCTATGGTTACGCTGAAATCACAGTGCCAGACACGAACTTTGATATTATCGGTGAGATGAATTTCGGTGATAGTAGCGGTGTAAAAAGTACTGACTTAATGGCGGGCATGCAGTATCGAATGCCATTGAATAACTCCACGCTCACCTTCCGAGGAGGGTATCGTGTTATTGATCTTGAGTCCGATGAGTTTAAACCTACGTTGGAAGAGAGTACTTTAGGCAAACCTTTCATGATGGCGAACGGCTTCTTCGTCGGTGCTGAATACAGTTTCTAACGGAATTATTTTTCTAAAAACGCTGCGTAATATCGCAGCGTTTTTTTATGCCCATTAGTTATATTTTCACTTTTCTTTTAGCAGTTTTTTGTCTTTCGGCCATGCTTATTAAGGATTCTTATCAATAATTTTAGAGAAGGATTCTCATGACTATCAATGAGCTTAGAAATCTTTACCGAGAAAATCAGTTAGTTGAAGCCATCATTGAACCTTCAGCTCAGGAAGGAACATGGATTGTCGAGTTTCGCCACGCTCGCGGTGGCTTTGTGTTATTAACCGACTCCCATGGGGAAGAGTGTCACTATTTGGATCTGGATCTAGCATCAAAGTCTGCGATGGCTGTCGGTTTCAGACAGGTACGCGTTGAGGCGAAGTAAGCTTGCCTGCTTAAACTTTCGGCTTTCTTTAATTCCAAAAGTTATAAAACATTCATTTCTATTCTTTCTTGTTATTAAAGGGAGTGGTTAATCTATCATCACGCAATGAATAGGGATGTCGAGACCATGTCTTTAAACAAGAACGTGTCCTCTCAAGGAAACACACCACAAGAATTACCGTCAGTCGCTTCTCCTTTAAATGATCAACAACTGGATACGCTACAACAAACCGTCTCAGAACTGTCACCTCAACAGTTGGCGTGGGTCAGTGGTTATTTTTGGGGGCTATCACAAGTTCAACCTCAAACAGCAGGCGCTGCAGCACCTATCAGTCAGGCTGCTGCGGCTGTAGCTGCAAAACCAGCAGGCAAGCTTTCTATTATCTTTGCCTCTCAGACGGGGAACGCCAAGGGCGTTGCTGAAGCGCTTGAGCAAGAAGCAAAAGCTCAAGGCATAGCTGTCGAGCTGTTTGATGCTAGCGATTACAAAGGAAAAAATCTGGCGAAGGAAACGCACGTCATTATTGTTGCCTCCACCAACGGTGAAGGTGAAGCTCCAGATAATGCAATTGAGCTGCATGAATTCCTTCAGTCTAAGAAGGCACCTAAATTACCCAACCTGAAATACGGTGTGATTGGTCTGGGAGACTCGAGTTATGAATTCTTCTGCCAGACGGGTAAAGATTTCGATTCTTACCTATCTAAACTTGGCGCGACATCGTTTATTGAACGAGTCGATCTTGATGTGGACTATGAAGCGCTCGCTGCTGAGTGGCGGGCATCAGCGCTAGGGAAGGTCAAAGAAGCGCTCTCTTCTAATTCTGAGGCTGAAGTTGTACAGCTTCCAGTGGGTCAGGCTGCACTAGGTCATTCTCCATATAACAAGCAACATCCTTATACAGCGACGCTGCTTACGAACCAAAAAATTACAGGGCGTGATTCAGGCAAAGATGTACGCCACGTAGAGATCGATCTTGAAGGCTCGGGTTTAACATATGAGCCCGGAGATGCCCTTGGGGTTTGGTTTGAAAACAGCTCAGCTCTTGCAAATGCTATCCTGGCGAAAGTTGGGTTGTCTGGTGTTGAAAGTGTTGATGTTGATGGTGAGAGTATTTCCATCCACAGTGCGCTGGTAAGTAAGTACGAAATCACTTCTGCAAACCCCCAGCTTGTGAGCAAGTTTGCAGAGCTATCAGGTAGCAAGAAATTGCTCAAGTTATTGGAAGATAAAGACAAGTTACGCGAATACGCAACTAACACTCAAGTGGTTGATGTTCTGGCAGAAAAGAAAACCAAACTATCCGCTGAGGAACTTGTTGGATTGCTGCGCCGATTGACCCCTCGCCTCTATTCTATTGCTTCTAGTCAAAGTGAAGTGGATGAAGAAGTCCATCTTACAGTAGGCGTTGTTGAATATAACAAGGGAGATGAAAAGCGTTTTGGTGGCGCGTCTAGCTTCCTTTCTCATCGTTTAGAAGAAGGTGGTGAAGTGAAAGTGTTTGTTGAGCACAACAATAACTTCAAGCTACCTCAAGATGACAATACCCCAATGATCATGATTGGCCCAGGTACAGGTATCGCACCTTTTCGCAGCTTTATTCAAGAACGAGATAACCGAGATGCTGAAGGTAAAAATTGGCTGTTCTTCGGTGACCGTACCTTTACGCAAGACTTCCTTTATCAGGTGGAGTGGCAGAAGTACCTTAAGTCTGGAGTGCTAAATCGTCTTGATGTGGCATTCAGCCGTGACCAAGCAGAGAAAGTTTATGTGCAACATCGTATTCTGGAAAACGCTGAACAAGTTTGGCAGTGGATCCAAGAAGGCGCTTACCTCTATGTGTGTGGCGATGCAACCCGCATGGCGAAAGATGTGCACGAAGCCTTGATTCATGTTGCGGAGCAACAAGGCCAGCTATCACGCGATGATGCGGAAGAATTTATCAACGAACTACGTAAAGCGAAACGTTATCAAAGGGATGTGTACTAATGACTTTTTCTACTGAGAATAATAAGCAGCTTGTATTAGGCGAAGAGTTAGGAAAGCTTTCTGATAACGAGCGTCTAAAAACGCAAAGCAACTTCTTACGCGGTACCATTGAGCAAGAGCTACAAGACAGAATTACAGGTGGTTTTACTGCCGACAACTTTCAGTTGATTCGTTTCCACGGTATGTATCAGCAAGATGATCGTGACATTCGTAATGAACGTGCAAAGCAAAAGCTTGAACCTCTGCATAATGTTATGCTGCGTGCTCGTATGCCGGGCGGCATTATCAAACCGGATCAGTGGCTAGCGATTGATAAGTTCGCAACTGAGCACTCTCTTTACGGCAGCATTCGCCTGACTACTCGTCAAACCTTTCAGTTTCATGGGGTTCTTAAGCCGAATATTAAGTTGATGCACCAAACTCTAAACAGTATTGGTATTGATTCGATTGCCACAGCGGGTGATGTTAACCGTAACGTCTTGTGTACGACTAACCCAATTGAGTCAGAGCTACATCAAGAAGCCTATGAGTGGGCTAAGAAAATTAGTGAGCATTTGCTACCAAAGACTAAGGCATACGCCGAAATTTGGCTGGATGGCGAGAAAGTAGAGACAACAGAAGGTGACGAGCCAATCCTAGGTAAGACTTATCTTCCTCGTAAGTTCAAAACCACGGTTGTGATTCCTCCACAGAACGATGTTGATGTTCATGCAAATGATCTTAACTTTGTGGCGATTGGTGAGAATGGCAAGCTGGTGGGCTTTAATGTGTTAGTTGGGGGGGGGCTTGCAATGACCCACGGTGATACTTCCACTTATGCCCGTCGTGCCGATGACTTTGGGTTTGTTCCGCTAGACAAAACGCTTGATGTTGCAGCGGCAGTCGTTACCACTCAGCGTGACTGGGGTAACCGTTCGAATCGTAAGAATGCGAAAACCAAGTACACCTTAGATCGCGTCGGTATTGATGTGTTTAAAGCTGAAGTAGAAAAGCGCGCTGGTATTAAGTTTGCTGAAAGTAGACCTTATGAATTTACTGACCGCGGCGATCGTATCGGTTGGGTTGAAGGTATCGATGGTAAACATCACTTAGCACTGTTTATCGAAAACGGTCGTCTACTGGACTTCCCGGGTAAGCCTCTTAAGACAGGGGTTGCTGAAATTGCCAAGATCCATAGAGGTGACTTCCGCATGACGGCCAACCAAAACTTAATTGTTGCGGGTGTGGATAAAAGCCAAAAAGCCAAGATCGAGAAGATTGCCCGCGAACACGGTTTAATTGATGATAGTGTGAGTGAACAGCGCAAAAACTCAATGGCGTGTGTCGCTTTCCCAACTTGCCCACTTGCGATGGCTGAAGCCGAACGTTTTTTACCTCAGTTTGTCACTGATGTAGAAGCTATCCTTGAAAAGCACGGTTTACCAGAAGAAGACAACATCATTTTACGTGTGACGGGCTGTCCAAATGGCTGTGGCCGCGCTATGTTGGCTGAAATTGGTTTAGTCGGTAAAGCTCCCGGACGTTATAACCTCCACCTAGGTGGTAACCGAGCGGGTACACGCATTCCAAAGATGTACAAAGAGAACATTACCGATAAGCAGATTCTTGAAGAGATCGATCAACTGGTTGGTCGTTGGGCGCAAGAACGTGAAACGGGTGAAGGGTTTGGTGATTTTGCAATTCGTGCTGGAATCATCCAAGAGGTAAAAGTATCGATGAGGGATTTACATGCTTGATTCTGTCGCTTCTAAACCTCAGTTAGCGAAACTTCTCTCATTAACTAAGACGGAACAGATACTCCAGCTTGGCCAAATTAATGCAGAGTTAGAGCAGCTAACTGCACAGCAAAGAGTAGCTTGGGCTCTTGAAAACCTAGAAGGTCAATTTGCTGTTTCTTCTAGTTTCGGTATTCAGGCAGCGGTTATGTTGCACCTAGTTACTGAGCAAAAGCCTGATATCCCCGTTATCTTGACTGATACTGGCTATCTGTTTCCAGAAACCTATCGTTTTATAGATCAGCTGAGTGAGCAGTTGACGCTAAACCTCAAGGTCTATCGCGCAAAAGAAAGTGCCAACTGGCAGGAAGCGCGCTATGGCAAGTTGTGGGAACAAGGTATAGAGGGAATAGAGAAGTACAACAAACTAAATAAAGTCGAACCGATGAGGCGAGCTTTAGATGAGCTTGAAGTAGGAACTTGGTTCTCAGGTTTACGTCGTGAGCAATCTAAATCACGAGCAAGTTTACCAATCTTATCGATTCAAAATGGTGTGTTTAAGTTCTTGCCTGTGATCGATTGGACGAATAAAGATGTTCATTATTACCTAGAGCAAAACGGACTTTCTTATCATCCCCTAAGAGATGAAGGTTATCTATCCGTTGGTGATACCCATACAAGCAAAAAGTGGGAGCCAGGTATGAGTGAAGAAGAAACTCGATTCTTTGGATTGAAGCGTGAATGTGGTCTTCACGAAGACGATAGTGAGCAAGATGGTTCGGGGATTTAGTTTTTCCCTCTATATATAGATAAAAAGGCCGCGAGAGCGGCCTTTTTTTGCGTGAAAAACAGCGAATGTGGATAACTCTGTGTATATTTTGTTGGCTTAATTGGGGTAAAGTTGGATAAATAAGGCTTTGGGCGAAAGTTAGCCTGTTAAACGTTGTTTTTGCAGTTTTTTCAAAATAACGCTTGCCAATGTGAGCGCTATCTCTATAATGCCTCCTCGTCGACAGGGTAAGGGCTCACAAGGGTTCAAGCTAAATCGACAGGTTAACTAGCTAAGCGGAAACGCTTAAGAAAAAGTTTGAAAAAGTGGTTGACACTAAAACTTAAAACGCTAGAATGGCCGCCTCTTCCGAAGTGGTGAGAGCCGCAGTGAAGAGAAGCTCTTTAACAATATAAACCTATCAATCTGTGTGGGCACTCGTTGATGATAATCCAAATAGTTTCTTCGGAAACAATTTAGGTTTCAATGAAACGAAGTGACCATTCGAATTGGGAAGCAGCCTTGAGCTGTTTTGTTTTACTTTTTCAAAAGTGAAAACCAATAAGAGCACAGTCAATTCAAACATTACTTATGTAATGTTCAGTATTCATTGAGCCGACAAAATCTTAAATTGAAGAGTTTGATCATGGCTCAGATTGAACGCTGGCGGCAGGCCTAACACATGCAAGTCGAGCGGAAACGAGTTATCTGAACCTTCGGGGAACGATAACGGCGTCGAGCGGCGGACGGGTGAGTAATGCCTGGGAAATTGCCCTGATGTGGGGGATAACCATTGGAAACGATGGCTAATACCGCATAATAGCTTCGGCTCAAAGAGGGGGACCTTCGGGCCTCTCGCGTCAGGATATGCCCAGGTGGGATTAGCTAGTTGGTGAGGTAATGGCTCACCAAGGCGACGATCCCTAGCTGGTCTGAGAGGATGATCAGCCACACTGGAACTGAGACACGGTCCAGACTCCTACGGGAGGCAGCAGTGGGGAATATTGCACAATGGGCGCAAGCCTGATGCAGCCATGCCGCGTGTATGAAGAAGGCCTTCGGGTTGTAAAGTACTTTCAGCAGTGAGGAAGGTGGTAGTGTTAATAGCACTATCATTTGACGTTAGCTGCAGAAGAAGCACCGGCTAACTCCGTGCCAGCAGCCGCGGTAATACGGAGGGTGCGAGCGTTAATCGGAATTACTGGGCGTAAAGCGCATGCAGGTGGTTTGTTAAGTCAGATGTGAAAGCCCGGGGCTCAACCTCGGAATAGCATTTGAAACTGGCAGACTAGAGTACTGTAGAGGGGGGTAGAATTTCAGGTGTAGCGGTGAAATGCGTAGAGATCTGAAGGAATACCGGTGGCGAAGGCGGCCCCCTGGACAGATACTGACACTCAGATGCGAAAGCGTGGGGAGCAAACAGGATTAGATACCCTGGTAGTCCACGCCGTAAACGATGTCTACTTGGAGGTTGTGGCCTTGAGCCGTGGCTTTCGGAGCTAACGCGTTAAGTAGACCGCCTGGGGAGTACGGTCGCAAGATTAAAACTCAAATGAATTGACGGGGGCCCGCACAAGCGGTGGAGCATGTGGTTTAATTCGATGCAACGCGAAGAACCTTACCTACTCTTGACATCCAGAGAACTTAGCAGAGATGCTTTGGTGCCTTCGGGAACTCTGAGACAGGTGCTGCATGGCTGTCGTCAGCTCGTGTTGTGAAATGTTGGGTTAAGTCCCGCAACGAGCGCAACCCTTATCCTTGTTTGCCAGCACTTCGGGTGGGAACTCCAGGGAGACTGCCGGTGATAAACCGGAGGAAGGTGGGGACGACGTCAAGTCATCATGGCCCTTACGAGTAGGGCTACACACGTGCTACAATGGCGCATACAGAGGGCGGCCAACTTGCGAAAGTGAGCGAATCCCAAAAAGTGCGTCGTAGTCCGGATTGGAGTCTGCAACTCGACTCCATGAAGTCGGAATCGCTAGTAATCGTAGATCAGAATGCTACGGTGAATACGTTCCCGGGCCTTGTACACACCGCCCGTCACACCATGGGAGTGGGCTGCAAAAGAAGTGGGTAGTTTAACCTTCGGGGGGACGCTCACCACTTTGTGGTTCATGACTGGGGTGAAGTCGTAACAAGGTAGCGCTAGGGGAACCTGGCGCTGGATCACCTCCTTATACGATGATTACTCACGATGAGTGTCCACACAGATTGATGGTTTATACAGTTTAAGAGACGATACTGGGTCTGTAGCTCAGGTGGTTAGAGCGTTCGCCTGATAAGCGAGAGGTCGGTGGTTCAAGTCCACTCAGACCCACCAATCTTCCTCCCAGGAGATTGGCAACAGTATCGACACCTTGATGGGGCTATAGCTCAGCTGGGAGAGCGCCTGCCTTGCACGCAGGAGGTCAGCAGTTCGATCCTGCTTAGCTCCACCATCTTTAAGTGTTCTTGAAAAAGAATCTTTAAAAATGGTTCATTTATGAATCTAGCTCTTTAACAATTTGGAAAGCTGACGAATAACAACAATCCCCATCTCTATGAGATGCGTTGTTATTCATTGAAAAGTTCTCAAATCCTAAATCTTTATGATTTAGGTACCAACACACATTCAAGTGTTCTTGGAAATTTGAGTCCGGCAAAATCGAGTCTGCATCATGTTTAAATAATTGCAGACAACTTTGGTTGTTTAACAAAGACCCTTTGGGGTTGTATGGTTAAGTGACTAAGCGTACACGGTGGATGCCTTGGCAGTCAGAGGCGATGAAGGACGTATTAACTTGCGATAAGCCCAGATTAGGCAGTAAAAGTCATTTGAGTCTGGGATTTCCGAATGGGGAAACCCAACTGCATAAGCAGTTACTGTTAACTGAATACATAGGTTAACAGGGCGAACCGGGGGAACTGAAACATCTAAGTACCCCGAGGAAAAGAAATCAACCGAGATTCCGAAAGTAGCGGCGAGCGAAATTGGACTAGCCCTTAAGCTTTTAATGAGACAGGTGAAGGCTCTGGAAAGTGCCGCGATACAGGGTGATAGCCCCGTAACCGACATCTCATCATCAGTGAAATCGAGTAGGGCGGGACACGTGATATCCTGTCTGAATATGGGGGGACCATCCTCCAAGGCTAAATACTACTGACTGACCGATAGTGAACCAGTACCGTGAGGGAAAGGCGAAAAGAACCCCTGTGAGGGGAGTGAAATAGAACCTGAAACCGTGTACGTACAAGCAGTAGGAGCACCTTCGTGGTGTGACTGCGTACCTTTTGTATAATGGGTCAGCGACTTATATTCAGTAGCAAGGTTAACCATCTAGGGGAGCCGTAGAGAAATCGAGTCTTAACTGGGCGTCGAGTTGCTGGATATAGACCCGAAACCAGGTGATCTAGCCATGGGCAGGTTGAAGGTTGAGTAACATCAACTGGAGGACCGAACCGACTAATGTTGAAAAATTAGCGGATGACTTGTGGCTAGGGGTGAAAGGCCAATCAAACCTGGAGATAGCTGGTTCTCCCCGAAATCTATTTAGGTAGAGCCTCGGACGAATACTACTGGGGGTAGAGCACTGTTAAGGCTAGGGGGTCATCCCGACTTACCAACCCTTTGCAAACTCCGAATACCAGTAAGTACTATCCGGGAGACACACGGCGGGTGCTAACGTCCGTCGTGGAGAGGGAAACAACCCAGACCGCCAGCTAAGGTCCCAAATTACAGCTAAGTGGGAAACGATGTGGGAAGGCTTAGACAGCTAGGATGTTGGCTTAGAAGCAGCCATCATTTAAAGAAAGCGTAATAGCTCACTAGTCGAGTCGGCCTGCGCGGAAGATGTAACGGGGCTAAGCTGTAAACCGAAGCTGCGGCAATGCATTTTATGTATTGGGTAGGGGAGCGTTCTGTAAGCCGTTGAAGGTGAGTTGTAAAGCTTGCTGGAGGTATCAGAAGTGCGAATGCTGACATGAGTAACGATAATGGGGGTGAAAAACCTCCACGCCGGAAGACCAAGGGTTCCTGTCCAACGTTAATCGGGGCAGGGTAAGTCGACCCCTAAGGCGAGGCCGAAAGGCGTAGTCGATGGGAAACGGGTTAATATTCCCGTACTTCTTACAATTGCGATGGGGGGACGGAGAAGGCTAGGTGGGCCTGGCGACGGTTGTCCAGGTTCAAGTGCGTAGGCTTGAGAGTTAGGTAAATCCGGCTCTCTTTAAGGCTGAGACACGATGTCGAGCATCTACGGATGTGAAGTCATTGATGCCATGCTTCCAGGAAAAGCCTCTAAGCTTCAGATTGTAAGGAATCGTACCCCAAACCGACACAGGTGGTCGGGTAGAGAATACCAAGGCGCTTGAGAGAACTCGGGTGAAGGAACTAGGCAAAATGGTACCGTAACTTCGGGAGAAGGTACGCTCTTGACGGTGAAGTCCCTTGCGGATGGAGCTATTGAGAGTCGCAGATACCAGGTGGCTGCAACTGTTTATTAAAAACACAGCACTGTGCAAAATCGTAAGATGACGTATACGGTGTGACGCCTGCCCGGTGCCGGAAGGTTAATTGATGGGGTTAGACGTAAGTCGAAGCTCTTGATCGAAGCCCCGGTAAACGGCGGCCGTAACTATAACGGTCCTAAGGTAGCGAAATTCCTTGTCGGGTAAGTTCCGACCTGCACGAATGGCGTAATGATGGCCACGCTGTCTCCACCCGAGACTCAGTGAAATTGAAATCGCTGTGAAGATGCAGTGTACCCGCGGCTAGACGGAAAGACCCCGTGAACCTTTACTACAGCTTGGCACTGAACATTGACCCTACATGTGTAGGATAGGTGGGAGGCTTTGAAACCGGTACGCCAGTATCGGTGGAGCCGTCCTTGAAATACCACCCTTGTAGTGTTGATGTTCTAACTTAGACCCGTTATCCGGGTTGAGGACAGTGCCTGGTGGGTAGTTTGACTGGGGCGGTCTCCTCCCAAAGAGTAACGGAGGAGCACGAAGGTGGGCTAATCACGGTTGGACATCGTGAGGTTAGTGCAATGGCATAAGCCCGCTTGACTGCGAGAATGACAATTCGAGCAGGTGCGAAAGCAGGTCATAGTGATCCGGTGGTTCTGTATGGAAGGGCCATCGCTCAACGGATAAAAGGTACTCCGGGGATAACAGGCTGATACCGCCCAAGAGTTCATATCGACGGCGGTGTTTGGCACCTCGATGTCGGCTCATCACATCCTGGGGCTGAAGTCGGTCCCAAGGGTATGGCTGTTCGCCATTTAAAGTGGTACGCGAGCTGGGTTTAGAACGTCGTGAGACAGTTCGGTCCCTATCTGCCGTGGGCGTTGGAAGATTGAAGGGGGCTGCTCCTAGTACGAGAGGACCGGAGTGGACGAACCTCTGGTGTTCGGGTTGTCATGCCAATGGCATTGCCCGGTAGCTAAGTTCGGAATCGATAACCGCTGAAAGCATCTAAGCGGGAAGCGAGCCCTGAGATGAGTCTTCCCTGACCCCTTGAGGGTCCTAAAGGGTTGTTCGAGACTAGAACGTTGATAGGCAGGGTGTGTAAGCGTTGTGAGGCGTTGAGCTAACCTGTACTAATTGCCCGTGAGGCTTAACCATACAACACCCAAAGGGTTTTGATGGACTCAAAGCAAGAACAGATTGAATGTGTAAATACAGAACTTAAAAACAGCTTTCCAGATTAAAGAATTTGCTTGGCGACTATAGCGTTGTGGACCCACCTGACTCCATGCCGAACTCAGAAGTGAAACGCAATAGCGCCGATGGTAGTGTGGGGCTTCCCCATGTGAGAGTAGGACATCGCCAGGCTTTAATTTCGACTTTGCTTATTTACTAAGCAAGTCACCATAAGATTCTAAAAAAGTTTAGAGTTTTATGTTGACTTCAACAGTCAGTCGCGTATTATACGCGTCCTGCTTAGGTGCTAAGGCACTGAAAGCACAGCTCTTTAACAATATAAACCTATCAATCTGTGTGGGCACTCGTTGATGATAATCCAATTAGAAACTTCGGTTTCAAATTAGGTTTCAATGATACGAAGTGACCATTGAATCTTCGGATTCAGCACAGTCAATTCAAACATTACTTTATGTAATGTTCAGTATTCATTGAGCCGACAAAATCTTAAATTGAAGAGTTTGATCATGGCTCAGATTGAACGCTGGCGGCAGGCCTAACACATGCAAGTCGAGCGGAAACGAGTTAACTGAACCTTCGGGGAACGTTAACGGCGTCGAGCGGCGGACGGGTGAGTAATGCCTGGGAAATTGCCCTGATGTGGGGGATAACCATTGGAAACGATGGCTAATACCGCATAATAGCTTCGGCTCAAAGAGGGGGACCTTCGGGCCTCTCGCGTCAGGATATGCCCAGGTGGGATTAGCTAGTTGGTGAGGTAATGGCTCACCAAGGCGACGATCCCTAGCTGGTCTGAGAGGATGATCAGCCACACTGGAACTGAGACACGGTCCAGACTCCTACGGGAGGCAGCAGTGGGGAATATTGCACAATGGGCGCAAGCCTGATGCAGCCATGCCGCGTGTATGAAGAAGGCCTTCGGGTTGTAAAGTACTTTCAGCAGTGAGGAAGGTGGTAGTGTTAATAGCACTATCATTTGACGTTAGCTGCAGAAGAAGCACCGGCTAACTCCGTGCCAGCAGCCGCGGTAATACGGAGGGTGCGAGCGTTAATCGGAATTACTGGGCGTAAAGCGCATGCAGGTGGTTTGTTAAGTCAGATGTGAAAGCCCGGGGCTCAACCTCGGAATAGCATTTGAAACTGGCAGACTAGAGTACTGTAGAGGGGGGTAGAATTTCAGGTGTAGCGGTGAAATGCGTAGAGATCTGAAGGAATACCGGTGGCGAAGGCGGCCCCCTGGACAGATACTGACACTCAGATGCGAAAGCGTGGGGAGCAAACAGGATTAGATACCCTGGTAGTCCACGCCGTAAACGATGTCTACTTGGAGGTTGTGGCCTTGAGCCGTGGCTTTCGGAGCTAACGCGTTAAGTAGACCGCCTGGGGAGTACGGTCGCAAGATTAAAACTCAAATGAATTGACGGGGGCCCGCACAAGCGGTGGAGCATGTGGTTTAATTCGATGCAACGCGAAGAACCTTACCTACTCTTGACATCCAGAGAACTTTCCAGAGATGGATTGGTGCCTTCGGGAACTCTGAGACAGGTGCTGCATGGCTGTCGTCAGCTCGTGTTGTGAAATGTTGGGTTAAGTCCCGCAACGAGCGCAACCCTTATCCTTGTTTGCCAGCACTTCGGGTGGGAACTCCAGGGAGACTGCCGGTGATAAACCGGAGGAAGGTGGGGACGACGTCAAGTCATCATGGCCCTTACGAGTAGGGCTACACACGTGCTACAATGGCGCATACAGAGGGCGGCCAACTTGCGAAAGTGAGCGAATCCCAAAAAGTGCGTCGTAGTCCGGATTGGAGTCTGCAACTCGACTCCATGAAGTCGGAATCGCTAGTAATCGTAGATCAGAATGCTACGGTGAATACGTTCCCGGGCCTTGTACACACCGCCCGTCACACCATGGGAGTGGGCTGCAAAAGAAGTGGGTAGTTTAACCTTCGGGGGGACGCTCACCACTTTGTGGTTCATGACTGGGGTGAAGTCGTAACAAGGTAGCGCTAGGGGAACCTGGCGCTGGATCACCTCCTTATACGATGATTACTCACGATGAGTGTCCACACAGATTGATGGTTTATGTAGTTTAAGAGAACGAACATCCCCCAAGATGTTCAACTTAGTGTCCCGTTCGTCTAGAGGCCTAGGACACCGCCCTTTCACGGCGGTAACAGGGGTTCGACTCCCCTACGGGATACCATTGGGTCGTTAGCTCAGTTGGTAGAGCAGTTGACTTTTAATCAATTGGTCGCAGGTTCGAATCCTGCACGACCCACCATTCTTATCCACGAAGAATCAAAACTTATGTGGGCGATTAGCTCAGTTGGGAGAGCACCTGCCTTACAAGCAGGGGGTCACTGGTTCGAGCCCGGTATCGCCCACCATTCTCTAAGTATTTTTGGATTCAGATTTCCAAACCACTTCAGTAATACGTACGTGGTTGGATTTTTGCCGCTGAAAGTCTTTAGAAAATGTAACTTCCTTGTGAAGAAACATGCTCTTTAACAATTTGGAAAGCTGACGAATAACAACAATCCCCATCTCTATGAGATGCGTTGTTATTCAATTAAAAGTTCTCAAATCCTAAATCTTTATGATTTAGGTACCAACACACATTCAAGTGTTCTTGGAAATTTGAGTCCGGCAAAATCGAGTCTGCATCATGTTTAAATAATGGCAGACAACTTTGGTTGTTTAACAAAGACCCTTTGGGGTTGTATGGTTAAGTGACTAAGCGTACACGGTGGATGCCTTGGCAGTCAGAGGCGATGAAGGACGTATTAACTTGCGATAAGCCCAGATTAGACAGTAAAAGTCATTTGAGTCTGGGATTTCCGAATGGGGAAACCCAACTGCATAAGCAGTTATCATTATCTGAATACATAGGGTAATGAGGCGAACCGGGGGAACTGAAACATCTAAGTACCCCGAGGAAAAGAAATCAACCGAGATTCCGAAAGTAGCGGCGAGCGAAATTGGACTAGCCCTTAAGCCTATAATGCGTCAGGTGAAAGTTCTGGAAAGGTCTGCGATACAGGGTGATAGCCCCGTAACCGACAGCGCATTTTAGGTGAAATCGAGTAGGGCGGGACACGTGATATCCTGTCTGAATATGGGGGGACCATCCTCCAAGGCTAAATACTACTGACTGACCGATAGTGAACCAGTACCGTGAGGGAAAGGCGAAAAGAACCCCTGTGAGGGGAGTGAAATAGAACCTGAAACCGTGTACGTACAAGCAGTAGGAGCACCTTCGTGGTGTGACTGCGTACCTTTTGTATAATGGGTCAGCGACTTATATTCAGTAGCAAGGTTAACCATCTAGGGGAGCCGTAGAGAAATCGAGTCTTAACTGGGCGTCGAGTTGCTGGATATAGACCCGAAACCAGGTGATCTAGCCATGGGCAGGTTGAAGGTTGAGTAACATCAACTGGAGGACCGAACCGACTAATGTTGAAAAATTAGCGGATGACTTGTGGCTAGGGGTGAAAGGCCAATCAAACCTGGAGATAGCTGGTTCTCCCCGAAATCTATTTAGGTAGAGCCTCGGACGAATACTACTGGGGGTAGAGCACTGTTAAGGCTAGGGGGTCATCCCGACTTACCAACCCTTTGCAAACTCCGAATACCAGTAAGTACTATCCGGGAGACACACGGCGGGTGCTAACGTCCGTCGTGGAGAGGGAAACAACCCAGACCGCCAGCTAAGGTCCCAAATTACAGCTAAGTGGGAAACGATGTGGGAAGGCTTAGACAGCTAGGATGTTGGCTTAGAAGCAGCCATCATTTAAAGAAAGCGTAATAGCTCACTAGTCGAGTCGGCCTGCGCGGAAGATGTAACGGGGCTAAGCTGTAAACCGAAGCTGCGGCAATGCATTTTATGTATTGGGTAGGGGAGCGTTCTGTAAGCCGTTGAAGGTGAGTTGTAAAGCTTGCTGGAGGTATCAGAAGTGCGAATGCTGACATGAGTAACGATAATGGGGGTGAAAAACCTCCACGCCGGAAGACCAAGGGTTCCTGTCCAACGTTAATCGGGGCAGGGTAAGTCGACCCCTAAGGCGAGGCCGAAAGGCGTAGTCGATGGGAAACGGGTTAATATTCCCGTACTTCTTACAATTGCGATGGGGGGACGGAGAAGGCTAGGTGGGCCTGGCGACGGTTGTCCAGGTTCAAGTGCGTAGGCTTGAGAGTTAGGTAAATCCGGCTCTCTTTAAGGCTGAGACACGATGTCGAGCATCTACGGATGTGAAGTCATTGATGCCATGCTTCCAGGAAAAGCCTCTAAGCTTCAGATTGTAAGGAATCGTACCCCAAACCGACACAGGTGGTCGGGTAGAGAATACCAAGGCGCTTGAGAGAACTCGGGTGAAGGAACTAGGCAAAATGGTACCGTAACTTCGGGAGAAGGTACGCTCTTGACGGTGAAGTCCCTTGCGGATGGAGCTATTGAGAGTCGCAGATACCAGGTGGCTGCAACTGTTTATTAAAAACACAGCACTGTGCAAAATCGTAAGATGACGTATACGGTGTGACGCCTGCCCGGTGCCGGAAGGTTAATTGATGGGGTTAGACGTAAGTCGAAGCTCTTGATCGAAGCCCCGGTAAACGGCGGCCGTAACTATAACGGTCCTAAGGTAGCGAAATTCCTTGTCGGGTAAGTTCCGACCTGCACGAATGGCGTAATGATGGCCACGCTGTCTCCACCCGAGACTCAGTGAAATTGAAATCGCTGTGAAGATGCAGTGTACCCGCGGCTAGACGGAAAGACCCCGTGAACCTTTACTACAGCTTGGCACTGAACATTGACCCTACATGTGTAGGATAGGTGGGAGGCTTTGAAACCGGTACGCCAGTATCGGTGGAGCCGTCCTTGAAATACCACCCTTGTAGTGTTGATGTTCTAACTTAGACCCGTTATCCGGGTTGAGGACAGTGCCTGGTGGGTAGTTTGACTGGGGCGGTCTCCTCCCAAAGAGTAACGGAGGAGCACGAAGGTGGGCTAATCACGGTTGGACATCGTGAGGTTAGTGCAATGGCATAAGCCCGCTTGACTGCGAGAATGACAATTCGAGCAGGTGCGAAAGCAGGTCATAGTGATCCGGTGGTTCTGTATGGAAGGGCCATCGCTCAACGGATAAAAGGTACTCCGGGGATAACAGGCTGATACCGCCCAAGAGTTCATATCGACGGCGGTGTTTGGCACCTCGATGTCGGCTCATCACATCCTGGGGCTGAAGTCGGTCCCAAGGGTATGGCTGTTCGCCATTTAAAGTGGTACGCGAGCTGGGTTTAGAACGTCGTGAGACAGTTCGGTCCCTATCTGCCGTGGGCGTTGGAAGATTGAAGGGGGCTGCTCCTAGTACGAGAGGACCGGAGTGGACGAACCTCTGGTGTTCGGGTTGTCATGCCAATGGCATTGCCCGGTAGCTAAGTTCGGAATCGATAACCGCTGAAAGCATCTAAGCGGGAAGCGAGCCCTGAGATGAGTCTTCCCTGACCCCTTGAGGGTCCTAAAGGGTTGTTCGAGACTAGAACGTTGATAGGCAGGGTGTGTAAGCGTTGTGAGGCGTTGAGCTAACCTGTACTAATTGCCCGTGAGGCTTAACCATACAACACCCAAAGGGTTTTGATGGACTCAAAGCAAGAACAGATTGAATGTGTAAATACAGAACTTAAAAACAGCTTTCCGAATTATTCGATTTGCAAGCAAATCTCACCCTAAAGGGCCGCACTAAAGTGCGTTTGAATTTGCGAGCAAATTGATAAAGAATTTGCTTGGCGACCATAGCATTGTGGACCCACCTGACTCCATGCCGAACTCAGAAGTGAAACGCAATAGCGCCGATGGTAGTGTGGGGTTTCCCCATGTGAGAGTAGGACATCGCCAGGCTTTAAATTTAGACTTAGAGTCTAACCAGTGCGGAGCGGTAGTTCAGTTGGTTAGAATACCGGCCTGTCACGCCGGGGGTCGCGGGTTCGAGTCCCGTCCGCTCCGCCATTTATTCAGAAAAAGCCCTAACAGAAATGTTAGGGCTTTTTCGTATTTGCGGTATTATTTTTGGTCTATGACCAAAGAGCCGCACTTTACTGCAAGTCCAGTAGCTCTATTCCAGACCTTAGCAGAAATGCTGAGGTCTTTTTTGTGTGTTGAGTTACATGTTTTTCGGCCAACCACCATTCAGAATGTTCGAAGCCAACTCTCTATAAATAGCCCCTCTACCTACACAGAAAAGCATACCTGACTTGGCTTTGTTATTGGGTTGCTAGCGTCTTTGGAGAATGTTTACGTAGAGATTGGCCTGTTGATGACTATCTTGAACGTATGATCATTAACCAGAAAATCTAAGAGATAACACTTTGCCATTCTTTTGATTCTCGGTCTTGAAGATGAACAAGTGACCATCTCCAAGTGCTCGTTGTTTGTAACGAATAACAAAAAGCCGCTCATAGAGAGCGGCTTTGAAATGATTAATGGGATTAGATTACTCTGTATCGGATGACTCAGCTGCTTTTGGTTCAGGCTGAATTTCTTTTTCTGCCTGTTTAGCTTTTTCTATCATAGGAGTAATGGTCGAACCTTGAACGAGGATCGAGAATACTACGACAGAATAAGTCATGACTAGGATGATTTCTTTTACATCAATCAGCTTGTCTTGAATAACCCAGATACCCGATGGAATTGACAGTGCCATTGCCAGTGCAAGACCACCTCGCAAGCCTCCCCAAGTTAATATTTTCACTGACCAAGGGTTGTATTTACGATGTCTTTTGAACCCTAGGTAAGAACAAAAGACGCTGAGGTATCGTGCTGCTAAAACGAGTGGTATAGAGAAGGCCATTAAAATCCAGTCTTCTTTATGAAATTCGAACAGCAGCATCGACATACCGATGAGCAAGAATAGAACGCCATTGAGAAACTCATCCACTAGTTCCCAGAAGTGATCGAGATGATCTTCACTTTCTTTAGAGAATCCAATAAATCTGGTCCAGTTACCGATCATAATGCCTGATACCACCATGGCTAATGGGCCTGAAACATGCAATACCTCTGCAAATGCGTACCCTGCGGTTGGAATGCCAATAGTAAGCAACAGCTCCATCGAGTGATCATCGGTTGCGCTGATAAGGTAGTGAAACAGCAGTCCCAGAGCAAATCCGTAGACGATACCACCGATGGCTTCTTGAGCAAATAACATAGTGACGCTACCTAAGGTTGGCGTTTCCGTGCCAAAGGCGATAGTGAACAAAGTGACAAATATGACTAAGCCAAAACCATCGTTAAATAGAGATTCCCCTTCTATCTGAGTTGAAATTCTCTCTGGTGCATCGAGCTTCTTAACAATAGCCAAAACAGCGATTGGGTCGGTTGGGGAGATTAGGGCGCCAAATAGCAGACAATAAACTAAATCAAACTGCACCCCGATAAACTGACAGAATCCATATAGAACAAAGCCGATGAAAAAGGTAGAGAAGAGAGTTGCACCAAGTGCGAGGACGGTAATCTCCCATTTTTGGTCCTTGAGATGAGGAAGCTTAATTCCCAAACCACCTGCAAATAGTAGAAAGCCTAAGATCCCTTTCAGCAAAAAATCTTCGAAGTTAATGCTAGACATGGTCTTCGAAGCAATTTCTGTTAGATGGAACCAGTTGTTTTGGCCAGCAATAAGGATAACAAGAGATAACACCATTGAACCTGCAGTAATGGCAATAGTGGTTTGCATTTTACCTATCTTGCTGTTTACAAAAGCAATTAGCATTGCTGCTGCAGATAGAAAACAGAGAGTGTAGTAGACCGACATTGGGTTCTCAGCATGTAACAAATTATGAATGAGAATTTTCATCTCGACATGATTAAATAGCAAACACTTTTTTGTCATGTCGAGGTGATTAATTTACTCTTTTAGACGTCTAGACTCCTCTTTTATGTGTGATAGGATGGAAAGATAATGAAAGGAATGAGGCTGTACTGTGGGAAGTAACGTAAGGCAACAGATCGAAGCTCAATTAAGAAAGCGTATCCTATTAATTGATGGTGGTATGGGCACCATGATCCAGGGCTACAAACTTGAAGAGCCAGACTACCGAGGTGAGCGTTTCGCTGATTGGCATTGTGACCTTAAAGGCAATAATGACCTTCTGGTTCTGACACAGCCCAAATTGATTAAAGATATTCATGCTGAGTACTTAGAAGCTGGCGCAGATATCCTTGAGACCAACACGTTTAACGCAACGACCATCGCAATGGCTGACTATGATATGGAAAGCCTGAGTGAAGAAATCAACTTTGAAGCCGCGAGGCTAGCTCGCGAAGTGGCAGACGAGTGGACGTTAAAAACACCAGATAGACCACGCTATGTGGCGGGTGTTCTTGGCCCAACTAACCGTACATGTTCGATTTCCCCAGATGTGAACGATCCAGGCTATCGCAACGTTACGTTTGATGAATTAGTTAAGGCGTATTCCGAATCGACGCGCGCCTTAATTAAAGGTGGCTCAGACCTCATTCTTATTGAAACTATTTTTGATACGCTGAATGCCAAGGCCTGTGCCTTTGCTGTCGACAGTGTTTTCGAAGAGCTGGGTGTTAAGCTTCCTATCATGATTTCGGGAACCATCACTGATGCCTCAGGACGAACGCTTTCTGGCCAAACGACAGAAGCGTTTTACAATTCTTTACGTCATGTTCAGCCACTGTCTTTTGGACTTAACTGTGCTTTAGGCCCAGATGAGCTTCGGCCGTACGTAGAAGAAATGTCACGCATCTCTGAGAGTTTCGTCTCAGCACACCCCAATGCGGGTCTGCCAAATGCATTTGGTGAATATGACCTTTCGCCCGAAGATATGGCCGTACATGTAAAAGAGTGGGCTGAGAGTGGTTTCCTCAACTTAATCGGTGGTTGTTGCGGCACGACTCCTGAGCATATCCGCCAGATGGCTCAAGCTGTCGAAGGCGTGACGCCTCGTGCACTCCCCGATCTTCACGTAGCTTGTCGCTTATCAGGCCTTGAGCCTCTGTCAATTGAAAAAGAAACACTGTTCGTCAATGTGGGTGAACGTACTAATGTAACAGGTTCTGCCCGCTTTAAACGTCTGATCAAAGAAGAACTCTATGATGAAGCGCTTGAAGTGGCTCGCCAGCAAGTTGAGAACGGCGCTCAGATTATCGATATCAATATGGATGAGGGCATGTTGGATGCCGAGGCATGCATGGTACGCTTCCTCAATTTGTGTGCGTCTGAGCCAGAAATTTCCAAAGTTCCCATTATGGTTGATTCCTCAAAATGGGAAGTGATTGAAGCCGGACTGAAATGCATTCAGGGTAAAGGCATTGTTAACTCTATCTCGCTCAAAGAAGGCAAAGAGAAGTTTGTCGAACAAGCTAAGCTAATCCGCCGCTATGGTGCTGCTGTTATTGTTATGGCATTCGATGAAGTCGGACAAGCAGAAACACGTGAACGCAAGCTTGAAATCTGTACCAATGCCTATCGTATCTTGGTAGATGAAGTCGGTTTCCCTCCTGAAGATATTATCTTTGACCCAAATATCTTTGCTGTAGCAACAGGTATAGAAGAGCACAATAACTATGCGGTTGACTTTATTGAGGCAGTTGCCGATATAAAACGTGATTTGCCACATGCAATGATCTCCGGTGGTGTGTCTAACGTTTCTTTCTCTTTCCGCGGTAACAACTACGTTCGTGAAGCGATCCATGCTGTTTTCCTTTACCACTGTTTCAAAAACGGTATGGATATGGGAATTGTGAATGCGGGTCAGCTAGAAATTTACGACAACGTACCTGAAAAACTACGTGAAGCTGTGGAAGATGTTGTTCTCAACCGCCGTGATGACGCGACAGAGCGACTGCTTGATATTGCTGCCGAATACGCAGATAAAGGGGTAGGGAAGGAAGAAGATGCTTCAGCACTTGAGTGGCGGACATGGCCAGTCGAAAAACGCCTAGAACATGCTTTAGTCAAAGGCATCACCGAGTTCATCGTTGAAGATACGGAAGAAGCCCGTCTTAATGCATCCAAGCCACTTGAAGTTATCGAAGGGCCTTTGATGGATGGAATGAATGTGGTTGGAGATCTCTTCGGTGAAGGCAAAATGTTCCTTCCTCAGGTGGTGAAATCGGCACGTGTAATGAAGCAGGCTGTAGCGCATTTAGAGCCGTTCATTAACAAGGAAAAACAAGCGGGTTCTTCAAACGGTAAGATCCTACTGGCAACAGTGAAAGGGGATGTTCACGATATTGGTAAGAACATTGTCGGGGTCGTTTTGCAGTGTAATAACTACGAAATCATCGATCTTGGCGTGATGGTGCCGTGTGAAAAGATCCTTAAAGTCGCTAAAGAAGAAAATGTCGATATCATCGGTTTGTCTGGACTTATCACACCATCACTGGATGAAATGGTTCATGTGGCTAAGGAAATGGAACGTCTTGATTTCGACTTGCCACTTCTAATTGGTGGTGCGACAACATCGAAAGCTCACACTGCGGTTAAGATTGAGCAAAACTACCAACACCCAGTGGTGTATGTAAATAATGCTTCCAGAGCCGTTGGTGTGTGTACCTCACTTCTTTCTGATGAACTACGTCCCGCTTTTGTCGAGAAGCTAGACGCGGATTACGTACGCGTTCGCGATCAGCACAACCGTAAGAAACCTCGCACTAAGCCCATTACTCTGGAACAGGCGAGAGATAATAAGGTGGCGATTGACTGGGAAAACTATACCCCTCCAGCCCCAGCTAAACCAGGTGTGCATGTATTTGATGATTTTGATATAGCAACATTACGTGAATACATCGACTGGACGCCATTCTTTATGACTTGGTCTTTAGTGGGTAAGTACCCAGCCATTCTTGAGCACGAGGAGGTAGGGGAAGAAGCGAAGCAGTTGTTTGCTGATGCCAACGCTTTATTGGATAGAGTTGAGAAAGAGGGGCTGTTGAAAGCTCGTGGTATGTGTGCACTCTTCCCTGCTGCTAGTGTTGGTGATGACATTGAAGTGTACCACGACGAATCACGTACGGAAGTAGTGAAAGTCCTGCATAACCTTCGCCAGCAGACAGAGAAGCCTAAAGGCTATAATTACTGTCTCTCTGATTACATCGCACCCAAATCTTCAGGTAAGAAAGACTGGATTGGCGCATTCGCGGTAACCGGTGGTATTGGAGAACGTGAACTCGCTGATGAATACAAAGCAGCGGGAGATGATTACAACGCGATTATGATTCAAGCTGTGGCGGATCGCTTGGCTGAGGCTTTTGCTGAATACCTGCATGAAAAAGTGCGTAAGGAAATTTGGGGCTATTCCGCGGATGAAGATCTTTCTAACGATGATCTGATTCGTGAAAAATATCAGGGTATTCGTCCTGCCCCGGGCTATCCGGCATGTCCAGAGCATACTGAGAAAGGCTCTCTATGGGAGTTGCTCAAAGTAGAAGAAACCATAGATATGTCACTGACTAGCAGCTATGCGATGTGGCCAGGAGCATCAGTTTCAGGGTGGTACTTCTCGCATCCCGATTCACGTTATTTTGCGATCGCACAGATCCAGCAGGATCAAGTAGAAAGCTACGCTGATCGTAAAGGTTGGGATATGTTAGAAGCTGAGAAGTGGTTAGGTCCAAACATTAACTAGCATCAGCATATTGGATCCAAAAAGCACAGCCTGGCTGTGCTTTTTTTTGGAAGGAACTGGTTGACCGGTTAGATCATGATGGTTGCAAGACCGAGGAACACTGAGAGACCAATAACATCGGTGACAGTGGTTAATGCCATGCCTCCAGCCAAGGCTGGGTCAATGTTCATTTTCTTGAGTAGAATCGGGATGGTCACCCCAGCTATGCCAGCAACTAACAGGTTGGTTAGCATCGCTGCGGAAATGATCCCACCGAGCATCCAGTTACCTTTCCATGCGACGACTATTCCACCAATGATCAATGCCCACATAATGCCATTTAACAGGCCTATGGCTGCTTCCTTCATGAGTAGCTCACGTTTGTTGGAATCACCAATATGGCCTAAAGCTAAGCCACGGATGACCAAAGCAACGGTTTGGTTACCTGCCACACCGCCCATAGAAGGAACGATGGTCATCAAAACGGCAATAGCAGCCATTTGATCGAGTGTGGCTTCAAACATATTAGATACGGATGCCGCAGCAAGTGCCGCTAAGACATTCGCTCCCAGCCAGATACTCCGTTTACGCGCAGACTTTACGACTGGTGCGAAGGTATCCTCGTCATCATCCATACCCGCCATACTCATCATAGAGTGCTCTGCATCTTCACGGATTACATCTACAACATCATCGATGGTAATACGGCCGACCAGGTGCTGGTTTTCATCAATAACCGGAGCGGAAACCCAATTACGACGCTCAAATAGGCTGGCAATATCTGAGTCACTCATCGTCACTTCAATTGCTTCGTCGGCATCTCCCATAACTTCACTGACTTTGATATCAGGTTGAGTGGTAATCAAGGTGGTAATTGGAAGTTGACCAATAAGCTGATTATCCTCATCGATAACGTACAGAGCATCGGTTGCTTCAGGAAGCTCCCCTTTCATGCGCAGATAGCGTAAAACGACATCGACATCAACGTCACCACGTATGGTGATGACGTCGGTATTCATCAATCCACCAGCTGTATCTTCAGGATAAGAAAGAGCAGTCTCCACTCGTAGACGCTCTGCGCTGTCCATCTGAGCAAGGACTTCTCTCGATACATCATCAGGAAGGCTTCGAAGTACGTAGGCAACGTCATCGGTGTCCATACCTTCGGTTGCTTCAGCCAGCATCTCTGGCTCCATTTTGGAAACCAACGCATCTTTAACGTCTTCATTCAGCTCGTCGAGAATTTCACCATAATCTTCTGGATCAGTGAGCTGCCAAAGCACTTCGCGGCTTTTTCGTGGTGAGGCTTCTAATAGATGGGCTATATCTTCCGGTTCCATGTCCTGTAGTTGGCGACGGACATGCACAAAGCGACCATTTTCTAGAGCTTCTGTCACTTCTTGGAGGGCTTGGTGAGCTTGGTCAAATTCTATTTGCTCTGCCATGTGTTCCCCCTG
Organism: Vibrio coralliilyticus; assembly: GCF_024449095.1. NCBI lineage: Bacteria > Pseudomonadati > Pseudomonadota > Gammaproteobacteria > Vibrionales > Vibrionaceae > Vibrio > Vibrio coralinecrosis. Next base: position 2,930,929 of record NZ_CP024627.1, on the reverse strand, counting down.
ACTCTATTTACTTACAATGCGTCGAATAGTAACTTAATTTTAGTGTTTATTTAATAAGTTAATGTGAAGGTAGTGATTTTTCTTATATAGGAGGAAAATTATTCCGCTTCTTCGAATTTAGCTTCAATTAAATGACAGACTGCTTCAAGGGCAGGGCTTGCATCATTGCCTTCTGCACTGATAGTAACGTGTTCGCCTTGAGCTGATTCCAGCATTAACAACCCCATGACACTGTCAGCGGTGGCTTCTTTGCCTTCATGGTTTTGAATGGTAAGAATGGCATCGAAAGATTGGGCAAGTTCGACAAGTTTAACGGCAGCACGAGCATGAAGGCCTAATCGGTTTTGAATGAGGACGGTTCGACTCTGTTGCTGCATAAGTTATTCCTTATAGTTCTTCTCTAGTGTGGCATGGCGAATTTGGACTTGGTGACCCATTTGAGCGAAATATTCGCCAATTTGTTGAGTCAGATAAACGGAGCGGTGTTTACCTCCAGTACAGCCTATTGCAACGGTCAAATAGCTGCGGTTATTCTTTTCTAGTAGAGGAAGCCAGTTCTCGATGAACTTCTGGATCTGTTGTTTGAGCTCTAACACATCTTGATGGCTTTCAAGAAAGGACTTAATTGGAGCATCCAATCCTGTCATTGGCCTTAATGCTGGCTCCCAATGTGGATTGGGCAAAAAGCGCACGTCAAATACGTAGTCTGCGTCACTCGGTAGACCATACTTGAAACCAAAAGACTGGAACACCATGACCAAGTCTTTGCGCTCTCGGCCTTCGATACGCATACGGACTGTTTCACTTAGATCGTGCAGAGATTGATTACTGCTATCGATGATAAGGTCCGCGTGCTCTTTGAGAGGGGAAAGAATGCAACGCTCTTTTTCAATCGCTTGTTCTAAAGACGTATTTTCATTGCTGAGCGTTAGTGGATGAATTCGTCTGGTTTCGCTGTAGCGTTTGAGTAAGGTATCTTTTTTGGCATCTAGAAACAGCACGCTGACGTCTGACGATTTCTTCAGCTTTGTGAGAACATCCGTCACTAAATTGGGCTCTGTCGGTAGATTACGGATATCAATACTGACTGCTACGTTTTGCTTGCTGGTTTTTACTGATTTGACGAAGTTATCGAGCAAATTGACCGGTAGGTTATCGACGCAGTAGTAACCTAAATCCTCAAGTACGCGAAGAGCAACGCTTTTTCCCGCACCGGATTGACCGCTGACGACGATAAGACGCATTACTGGTTCACCATAATGTCGTAAAGCTCTTCATCAGACTGAGCTTTACGTAACTGCTTAAGAACCTGTTTGTCGTTTAATCGCTCAGCCATGCTTGAAAGGGTTTTAAGGTGCTCTTTACACTGCGCGTCAGGAACAAGTAGAGCAAAGAGCAGATCGACAGGACGGTTATCTATCGAGTCAAACTCGACAGGAGATTCGCATTGTATGAGAACGGCAACAGCTTTATCGCTGGACTGCATACGAGCATGGGGAATGGCTATTCCATTTCCGATGCCAGTACTGCCCATTTTTTCGCGGCTAAGCATGCACTCAAAAAGTTCGGTAGAGTTTTGACCGGTCTGCTCTGCAACGATTTCACTGATCATTTCCAGAGCGCGTTTTTTACTGGTGCATTGGACTGCACTTTTTGTGCAGTCCAATGAAAGGATTTCGCTTAATTGCATGGTATCTAGTGCGTATTTAATTTTTCTTTGTGCTTGTTGAGCTGTCTGACCAGTTTGTCAACGAGAGAGTCGATAGCAGCGTACATACTTTCTTCATCCGCAGATGCGTGTATTTCGCCCTGGTTAACGTGAAGGGTAGCTTCTGCGATTTGACGGAGTTTTTCAACTTTTAAAACAACATGAACATTATTTATGTGGTCAAAGAAACGCTCAAGCTTTTGAAACTTTTCGTTTACGTAGTCTTGCATTGAATCGGTGAGATCAACGTGGTGGCCATTAATATTGATTTGCATAGACTTTCCTTCTCGGTTAGATGCCTAAAGTAGGCGTTTGCGCTGACTCGAAGGGGCAATGCCTAGTGATTCTCGGTACTTAGCTATTGTTCGTCTAGCGACCTGAATCCCTTGGTCAGCGAGTAGAGCTGCAATCTTACTGTCACTCAGTGGCTTAGCACTGTTTTCGGCAGCAACGAGCTTTTTAATCAGTGCTCGAATTGCAGTTGATGAACATTCTCCGCCATTATCGGTACTGACATGACTGGAGAAGAAATACTTTAGTTCGAAAATACCACGAGGGGTATGCATGTACTTTTGGGTGGTGACCCTTGAAATTGTCGATTCGTGCATATCAACATCTAAAGCGACGTCGTTAAGCACCATAGGTTTCATTGCTTCTTCACCATACTCGAAGAAATCGCGTTGATGTTCAACAATACACTTAGCAACTTTGAGTAACGTCTCATTTCTACTTTCTAGGCTTTTAATCAGCCACTTGGCTTCCTGCAAGTTTGAGCGAATGTATTGACTGTCTGAGCTGTTACCTTTACCCAATGCTGCGTATTGTTGATTGACTTTCAGCCTTGGTACTGAGTCTGGGTTGATAGTGACTACCCACTTACCATGGTCTTTAAATACAGAAACGTCAGGAATGACATACTCTGCGTGCTCTGTTGCAATACGGCTACCTGGGCGAGGGTCCAACTGCTGGATTAACTTAAGCGCTTCTTTGAGATCCGCTTCTTTAAGCTTAGCTTCTTTGATGATCAGCTTGTAATCACGATTGCCCAGTTGATCAATATAGTCGGTAAGTACTAACTTAGCTTCTTTCAACCAAGGCGTATCTTCAGGGAAGGTGGCTAATTGTAAGAGCAAACAGTCTTGTAGATTATTTGAAGCGACACCGAGTGGGTCAAACTGCTGAATACGTTTACGTACCGCTTCAATTTCTTCCAGCTCTATCTCTTCGTTATTAAAGCTTTCGAGGATGTCTTCCGTCGAAATCGTTAGATAGCCGTAGTCATCCACAGCATCGATGATCGCCATGGCAATAGTACGGTCTGTTTCACTGAAAGGCGTCAGGTCTAACTGCCAAGTTAGGTAGTCATGCAGTGACTGTGTGGTTTCACCTTGATAAACAGGTGTATCGTCATCGAGAGCAATGCCGGTACTGCCCGTATTGGCGCTGTAGACATCTTCCCAAGTGGTGTCTATTTCCAGCTCATTACTGATTTCAGATTTCTCAATCAAATCTGAGCTATCTTTGACTTCTGGCTCGGTAACATCAACACTTGGCTCTTTGTCCTCACTCGCTGACTTGTCTTCAACATTTTGAGGCTCTTCGCCGCCTTCTTCGACTTCGAGCAGAGGGTTAGAATCCAAGGCTTCCTGAATTTCTTGTTGAAGATCTAACGTTGACAACTGCAACAAACGAATTGCTTGCTGTAGCTGTGGCGTCATCGCTAACTGCTGTCCTAGCTTGAGTTGTAATGAGGGTTTCATTCAGTATTACTTGCCTTAGATGCTATAGAATCTTACCGTTCTTCACTTTAATCATAGACGGAATTGTTCGCCGAGATAAACTTGTTTTACCTGTTCGTTGTTGAGCACTTGTTCTGGTGTGCCCTCTGCAATCAGATGCCCCTGACTGACAATGTACGCTTTTTCACATACGTCTAATGTTTCGCGGACGTTGTGGTCGGTAATGAGAACCCCAAGCCCACGATCGCGCAGATGTTCAATAATCTTTTTGATATCAATGACCGATATTGGGTCGACACCAGCGAAAGGTTCATCCAGTAAGATAAATTGAGGGTTTGCAGCCAAAGCGCGAGCGATCTCAACACGACGGCGTTCCCCCCCTGATAGTGCCATACCAGCACTGTGGCGAATGTGCTGAATGTGGAATTCTTCCAATAAGTCTTCTAACTTATCTTGGCGTTGCTCACGGGTGAGTTCTTCACGGGTCTCTAGTACCGCCATGATATTATGTTCCACCGACAGCTTGCGAAAGATGGACGCTTCCTGAGGAAGGTAGCCAATCCCCATACGTGAGCGACTATGCATCGGCAGAATACTGATGTCTTCGCCATCGATAGTAATTGAGCCTTCATCGCGAGCGACCAAACCCACAATCATGTAGAAAGAGGTGGTTTTACCAGCTCCGTTCGGACCGAGCAATCCGACGATTTGCCCTGAAGTAACTTCAAGACTGACGTCTGTCACGACCTTACGGTTTCCGTAGGTTTTTGCTAAATGCTCTGCTTTGAGTTTTGCCATAATTATTCTTGTACTGCTTGTGGCTGAAGAACGGTTGAGACGCGATCGCCTTTCTCTTTACCATCAGCAATTAGCTTTTGTGAAGAGATTTTGTAGCGGATTTTAGTACCACGAATCACACTGTCGTCTTGAGACAGCATGGCTTCATCGATCATAGTGAGTTGATCATCAACCATCACGTAATACAGTTCTTTCGCTTCACCGTAAAGGGTTTTGCCATCATCAGTTAGTTGAGAGAAGGTGGCTAAGTCACCATATCCTTCAATTTCTTGAATAGACCCGTCTTTTGGATCGCGGGTAACGATGACTTTATCGGCATTAATATTGATACTGCCTTGCTTAAGTTTTACATCACCAAGAAAGGTCACTTGATTGCTTTGCATATCAAGTTGTTGGCTGTCTGAGTCTATGTAGACAGGTTGATCCTGATCGGTAGACAACGCGAGCGCATGCCCAGAAATCAGCAAACAAGAAATTAGACTAAGGTGTGAGAGTTTCATATCTACCTTGTACGTGTTTGTAGAGGATGGCGTTGTTTTCAGCAAAGTTGCCTTTCATCGCCTGACCTACTGTTTCAAACTGAGGGCCGACCAAAGTGACTTGGTTATCTGCCCAAAAATCGCGATTATCCAACTGAATACCGAGTACATCTGTTGACATGGTGTCAAAGCCTGAATCCGGCAATAGGTTTTTCGCCAATACGTTGTCATATAATGTCAGCACATGATCTTGCCCAAGAATACCTCGGTCAGCCGTGACCTCCCATTCTTGGGTTGTGCCTTCTTTGTAAACTTTCAAAATCGGTTGATCAAAAAAGGTATTACCGCTTTTTGCGTAGTGATCCAGCTTAACGGATGTAATGACATAGCTGCGAATACCTTCTTCGTTATAAGAAGTGTTCACTAGATCTTCACCGCTAAACATAGGTAATTCGGTATCCGGTTCTACCTGAATATCGTACTCTTTACCTTTATCAAACAAGTAGTAAGTGGACCAACAGATCACAAATGCCAGTATCAGGTAACCGATACGGGATAAACTCATATACTTAGACCTTTGTGGACATCAAGTTCATTGCGCGCTTGTAAAATAAGATCACACACTTCTCGGACTGCACCATGTCCGCCACGAATAGACGTGACGTAATTTGCACGCTGAGCCAGTAGTGGGTGTCCATCAGCCACGCAGACTTTCAAAGCGACTTTTTCCATCACAGGCCAGTCGATAAGATCATCACCAATATAACCGATGTGTTCTGGCGCAATATTTAATTGTCTGCAAATGTCCTGATAAGCTTTTACTTTATCGTCTTGCCCTTGGTAAATCAGCGAGATTCCCAGAGCTTTCATACGATTTTCAACAATACGTGATTGTCGGCCTGTGATGATAGCGATTTTGATGCCCGCATTCATCAGCGATTTTACACCGTATCCATCTCGTGTATGGAATGTTTTCAACTCTTCACCATCATTGCCCATATAAATCAGGCCATCAGAGAATACGCCATCGACATCGCATATTAACAGCTTAATCTGTTTGGCAATGTTAAGCGTGTTTTGTTCCACGGGTTTATACAGGGTTTCAATCAATTTTGACATCACATCACTCCTGCTTTTAATAAATCGTGCATATTTAATGCGCCGACCACTTTGCCATTTTCACAAAGGATCAAACCGTTAATGCTTTTTTGCTGCATTAGGTTTAAGCCTTCGGCAGCAAGAATATTTGGGCTGGCAGTAGTTGGGTGAGTCGTCATGACTTCTCCAATCAGAGCGCTGTGAATATCAATACGCTTATCGAGAATACGTCGCAAGTCACCATCCGTGAAGATGCCAACGAGATGCTGGTGGTCATCAACTACAGCCGTCATACCAAGGCCTTTTTGGCTGATCTCAAGTAGTGCTTCTCGCACCACAGTATCGGGTGTGACCAACGGGAGCTGCTCGCCGGTATGCATGATATCAGAAAGTTTTAGCAGTAACTTTCTACCTAGTGCACCACCTGGATGTGATAGTGCAAAATCTTCAGCCGTGAAACCACGAGCTTGGAGAAGGGCGACCGCCAAGGCATCACCCATGACCAAGGTTGCCGTGGTGCTTGCTGTTGGAGCCAAACCTAGTGGGCAAGCCTCTTTAGGAACAGTGATTTGTAAATGGAAATCAGCCAGTTTTGCCATCGTGGAGTCTGGCTTGCCTGTCATGCTAATAATTTTGATGTTAAGGCGCTTGAGAACGGGAAAGAGCCCTAAAATTTCAGACGATTCGCCGGAGTTGGAGATCGCTAGCACAATATCACCCGATTTTATCATACCCAGATCGCCGTGAGCGGCTTCACCGGGATGAACGAAGAAGGCGGACGTGCCCGTGCTGGCTAGCGATGCGGCAATCTTATTACCAATATGCCCTGATTTACCCATCCCCATGACGGCAACCTTGCCTTCTTTATTGGCAAGTATAAGTTCACAGGCTTGGATGAAATCTTCATTAAAATACTGATCAAGCTGCTCAAGGGCTTCGATTTCTGTTTTTAATACGTCAAGAGCAGCAGAGCGAAAATCAAACATGTCACACTCCGGCAGGCAAAAACTAAATTAAGCTGTCATGTTCAGGATTAGATATCCTTGATAAGCGATAAAGCAGCAGAATAATACAGCACCTTCTATTCGGTTGATACTGCGAGATTTACCCAATGCCATCGCCACCAACAGTAATGAGACCCCTAACATTACCCAAAAATCACGCCCCATGGCGTATTCACTAAGGATTGAAGGATTAAGAATACCTGGGATGCCCATTACAGCAAGAATATTGAATACGTTCGAGCCAATGATATTACCGACGGCCATATCGTCTTCCCCTTTCATAACACCTGCCAGTGAAGCCGCAAGCTCTGGTAAGCTGGTCCCTACGGCAATAATCGTTAGACCTATGACCAAGTCGCTCATGCCGAAATATTGGGCGATATACACGGCGCTATTAACTAAAGTGTCGGCCGCGATAGGTAAGATTATCAAGCCGACAATGACCCATAACCCTGCTTTAAGATTGCTCACTCCTTCTGGCACTTCGGACTCTTGATCTTCAAGTAGAGGATCGGAACTGCCAGAACTCTTTTCCTTTTTACTGATGCGCAGCATGGTCAGGATAAAGGCAGCGAATAAGACGAATAGAAGTACACCTTCGTAGAAGCCTAAGTGACTGTCCCACAGTAAAACACCGGCAAGAATCGTCACACCAATCATTAATGGCAATTCTCGACGAAGTACTGCTGAACTGATTGAAAGAGGTTTGATCATCGCTGTGATACCAAGAATCAGCGCGATGTTAGCGATGTTAGAACCCAAAACGTTGCCCACTGCGGTATCGGTTTTACCGTCTAGCGCAGCTGTTGCAGAGACCATCATCTCAGGCGCAGAAGATCCCATCGCAAGGATGGTCATACCGATCACCAGTGGGGATATTCCGACATTGCGGGCTAGGGCTGCGGCACCAAAAACAAGCTTATCGGCACTCCATACCAGAAAGACTAATCCAACAACGAGAAACGCAATCGCCTCAATCATGATGATCCTTAATTTTGTGTTCAATGGGACAAATTTAACCGTTAATTTTGACGGTTTAGGTACTAAAAGGGAAGCAATTAATTGTTAACCATTTAAATTGAAGGCGTTTATTTATGACTACAATGAAACAGGCATCGATTATAAAAATGTCAATCATAATTAATTGAACAGTGCTTTTAATTTTTACTCAATGTGCTTATGATTGCCCATTCTAAGCGCTAAAGTCAGGGTTCATCATGTCCTCACTCGATCTCGTTACCGTTAAAAATCTGACTTTTTCCCGCGGGAAAAGGAAGATATTTGATGATGTTAGCTTGCATGTCCCTAAAGGGAAGGTTACCTCTATTATGGGACCTTCTGGTATAGGTAAGACGACACTGCTACGCCTCATTGGAGGTCAGCTTTACCCTGAAAAAGGGGAAGTGTGGTTTGATGGTAAGAATATCCCAACTCTCAGCCGAAAAAAATTGTACAAAGAGCGTAAAAAGATGAGCATGTTGTTTCAATCTGGAGCTTTGTTCACAGATCTCAACGTTTTTGACAACATCGCTTTCCCAATACGTGAACATACCGAATTAAGTGAAGAGTTTATTCACACTCTCGTACTGCTGAAATTGGAGGCCGTAGGGTTGCGTGGCGCTGCTCAGCTTATGCCTAGCGAACTGTCGGGTGGTATGGCTCGTCGAGCGGCACTGGCTCGTGCGATTGCTCTCGACCCACAACTCATCATGTATGATGAGCCCTTTGTCGGGCAAGATCCCATCACCATGGGCGTCTTGGTGGAGTTGATACGAAACCTGAACCAAGCGTTAGGCGTGACTTCCGTTGTGGTCTCTCACGATGTACCAGAGGTCATGAGCATCGCAGATTGGGTCTACATTCTGGCGAATGGCAAAGTTATTGCCAAAGGAACGCCACAAGAATTGCATGATAACCCCGATCCGCAAGTCCAACAGTTTCTGAAAGGGGAGGCGGATGGCCCTGTGCCGTTCCGTTATCCTGCTCAACCTATTGCGAAGGAGCTATTCTGATGTTGTCTGACTTCGCGAATTTTGTCGCATCGACGGGGCGCAGAGCTATGGGGGTCTGCGAGTCTTTTGGTCGTGCCAGTTTAATGCTGTTTGGCGCTTTAGTATCACGTCCTCGTCCAATACAGCATCTGCCGCTGTTAGTGAAGCAACTATACAGCGTTGGTGTCCAGTCTCTTATTATTATTGTTCTATCCGGTTTGTTTATCGGCATGGTATTGAGCCTGCAAGGTTATGTCATTCTTGTCGATTTTGGTGCGGAAGGGGCATTAGGGCAGATGGTCGCTCTATCGCTCTTACGTGAATTAGGCCCTGTAGTGACTGCGCTGCTGTTTGCAGGCCGTGCAGGTTCTGCGTTGACGGCTGAAATTGGCCTAATGAAAGCGACCGAACAACTATCTAGCATGGAAATGATGGCTGTCGATCCACTTAAAAGAGTGATTGCTCCACGCTTCTGGGCTGGGGTGATTTCAATGCCTATGCTAGCAATGATTTTCATGGCGGTTGGCATCTGGGGTGGACAGTTGGTTGGGGTTGATTGGAAAGGGATAGATCATGGTAGCTTCTGGTCGGCTATGCAGGCGTCTGTTGAACTAGGACAGGATATTGGTAACAGCATGATTAAAAGCCTAGTGTTTGCTGTAACCGTAACATGGATTGCGCTGTTTAACGGCTACGATGCTATTCCTACTTCGGAAGGCATAAGCCGAGCAACGACACGCACCGTCGTACACTCTTCATTGGCGGTACTTGGCTTAGACTTTGTACTGACTGCATTGATGTTTGGGAACTAAGTATGCAACAAACAAGAAAAACTGAATTATTGGTAGGCAGCTTTGTCCTTGCTGGAATTTGCGCAATTTTGGTGATGATTTTTCAAGTCGCTGACGTAAAGGGGTTAGGCTCAAATGATACTTACTCACTGAAAGCAGAGTTCGATAACATCGGCAGCCTCAAAGTTCGCTCACCGGTTAAGGTCGGTGGGGTTGTGGTTGGACGTGTGACGAATATTGGTTTGAATACTGAAAACTTGCTGCCTGTTGTCACTATGGCCATCAGCAGTCAATATGACCAATTTCCCGAAACCTCCAGCGTTAAGATTCTCACTTCAGGTTTGATTGGTGAGCAATACATTGGTTTGACGCCGGGCTTTGTTTTTGATGACGAGCAAATGTTGGTAGAGGGTGACTATATTGAAGACACCAAATCAGCTTTAGTATTGGAAGATTTAATCGGTCAGGTGCTGTACAGCGTTGGTGGTTCTGATTCGGCTAAGGAAGAGGAATAATTATGTTGAAAAAGTTAGTACTCACTCTGGTGGCGTTTGCTTTGTCGTTTACCGTTTCTGCGGCTCAAATAGATAAAACTCAACCTTACCAGATGATGAAACAGGTCTCTGAGCAGGCCTTTGCGAGATTGAAGGCGGAGCAAGATCAAATCCATCAAAACCCTGATTATCTCAAGGTCATCGTCGAAGAAGAGTTGATGCCATACGTCAATGAAAAGTATGCCGCACTTAAGTTATTAGGCCCTATTCTCAAAGGAGCAAAGCGTGAGGATGTCGGTCAGTTTATCGAGGCGTTTCGCGCTTATCTGGTGAGTTCATATGCTCAAGTGTTGACACAATACACTAATCAAGAAATTGAGTTTGGCCCTGAGCCTAACGTTAGCTCTAAGAAAAGTATTATTGGCGTTAAAGTTGACATCATTGACTCACCCCGCCCAAACATCAAGCTTGAGTTCAAACTTCGCAAGGACAAAAAGAGTGGTGAATGGAAGGCGTTTGATATGATTGCAGAGGGCATCAGCTTATTATCAAGTAAGCAATCTGAGTGGAGTAGCAAGTTACGTCAGGAAGGCATTCTCGCTGTCGCGAAAGACCTCGAAGACCTTGCCGCACAGCCGATCCGTTTTGAGAGTAAATCACAATGATTCCCTCGCAATGGCTAAGTCTGTCTGATGACCAGTTTCAAATTTCTGGTGTACTGGATAGAGACTCGGTCCCTCTCTTATGGCGCTCTCTGTATAACTGGAAGCCTAATAGCTCTAACGTTGAAGTGAGCTTAGAGAAGGTCGAAAGAGTCGATTCTGCGGGTATGGTGATGCTAATTCATCTATTAGAGCATGCAAAAAAGCAAAACTGTCATATAATGCTCAGCTTCGTGCCGAAACAACTGTTAACTTTATTTCAGTTGAGTAACGTCGAAGAGTTGATCGACGGGCATTTAAAGAATTAAACAGGGGTGAATTGTGGATAGCGCAAAAGTACAACAGATTTTAGAACAAGCACTTAACCTGGAAGAAATACATGTTAAAGGTGAAGGCAGCCATTATGAAGTGGTCGCTGTTGATGCTAGTTTCGAAGGAATGAGCCGCGTTAAGAAGCAACAACTGATTTACGCTCCATTGATGGAATATATCCAAAGAAATGACATTCATGCCGTTTCTATCAAAGCTTACTCACCAGAAGAGTGGGCGCGTGATAAGAAGTTGATGTCACTGTAAGGGTTAATGATGGATAAGTTTCGAGTAAAAGGGTCTAAGCAACCTCTGGTTGGCGAAGTCACGATCTCTGGTGCTAAAAATGCAGCACTGCCTATTCTTTTTGCATCAATCCTCGCGGAAGAGCCCGTCGAAGTGGCGAATGTTCCTCACTTGCGTGACATCGACACCACGATGGAATTATTGAAGCGTTTAGGGGCTAAAGTAGAGCGCAATGGTTCTGTGCATGTCGACCCAAGCAGTATCAATGAATACTGCGCACCATATGATTTGGTGAAAACAATGCGAGCATCTATCTGGGCTCTTGGTCCTCTCGTCGCACGTTTTGGTCAAGGTCAGGTTTCTTTACCTGGTGGTTGTGCGATTGGAGCTCGCCCTGTTGATCTGCACATTCATGGCCTAGAGCAGTTGGGCGCTACGATCACGCTAGAAGACGGTTATGTGAAAGCCAATGTTGATGGTCGCCTAAAAGGTGCGCATATCGTTATGGATAAGGTGAGTGTTGGTGCCACTATTACGATCATGTGTGCGGCTACCTTGGCTGAAGGGACGACGGTGCTCGACAATGCAGCCCGTGAGCCTGAAATTGTCGATACGGCGGAATTCCTGAATAAGCTTGGTGCTAAGATTTCTGGTGCCGGTACCGATACGATTACTATTGAAGGGGTTGAACGCCTTGGTGGTGGTCAACACGCTGTTGTGGCTGATCGCATTGAGACGGGCACTTTCCTTGTTGCTGCTGCTGTTTCTGGCGGTAAAGTTGTGTGTCGAAATACTAAGGCTCAACTCCTTGAAGCTGTGTTGGCTAAGCTGGAAGAAGCTGGTGCGAAAGTTGAGACAGGCGAAGACTGGATTTCCGTTGACATGACAGATCGCGAGCTGAAAGCGGTGACTGTGCGCACGGCGCCACACCCAGGCTTTCCTACGGATATGCAGGCTCAGTTCACTCTGCTTAACTTGATGGCCAAAGGTGGCGGTGTTATTACCGAGACCATTTTTGAAAATCGCTTTATGCATGTACCTGAATTAATGCGTATGGGCGCTAAAGCTGAAATTGAAGGCAACACTGTGATTTGTGGTGATGTCGAAGAACTCAGCGGCGCGCAGGTGATGGCTACTGACTTACGTGCTTCTGCGAGCTTGGTGATCGCAGGCTGTATTGCAAACGGTGAGACGATTGTTGATCGTATTTATCACATCGATCGTGGCTACGATAAAATTGAAGATAAATTGTCGGCTCTTGGGGCCAATATAGAGCGTTTTCGTGACTCTCACTAACCTCAGCTAACATTTGTAAGCCGAAACGAGAGTTTCGGCTTTTTTATGGGTGCTAGATAAGTTAGAGTCATGGGCAAATTTTAATGACTATTTTGTTCTTGGAGAACAACCAATGATTGCACTACTACGTGTATTCGCTGTCGCGATTTTTGCAATTGTGATGTTTGTGTTCGGTTGTGGCTACTGTTTATTGAGCCCACGTAACCCGAAACATGTCTTCACCTTTGGACGCTTGTTCGGCAAGATGTCGCGTGTTTTCGGCATTACACTTGAGTTGCGTTTACCTGAAGACGCATACAAACGCGGACAGCATATTTATATTGCTAACCACCAGAACAATTGGGATTTGTTTACCGTTTCTTCTGCAGTGACGCCAAAAGTCGTCACGGTAGGTAAAAAGAGCTTAGCGTGGATGCCCCTGTTTGGTCAGCTTTACTGGCTGACAGGTAACATTCTGATTGATCGTGCTAACCGCTCTAAAGCGAAAGGGACGATTGATCAAGTTGTGGATAGTATGAATCAAAGTGACGTATCAGTCTGGATGTTTCCTGAAGGAACGCGCTCACGTGGACGTGGTTTACTGCCTTTTAAAACTGGGGCTTTCCATGCTGCGATTGGCGCTAAACTTCCGATTATTCCGATTGTGTGTAGTTCGACGGATGGATTGAAGCTCAATCGTTGGAACAACGGGCATGTCATTGTTGAGATGTTACCGCCAATTAGTACTGAAAGTTATGGAAAAGAAAATATCCGTGAGCTTGCGACGCTGTGCCGAGAGCAGATGAAAGACAAGCTGGAGTCGCTAGATAAGGAAGTTGCCATGCTCAATCAGCAAGCAGGTATCAAAGTCTAACCGAGCTAAAAATTGTTGAAATGGCCTCAGTCAACGTGTCTGAGGCCATTTTTCTTTTACTCTAAGGCTGGTTCTTAAAGTTCTTCGTCGTTAAGCTCTTTTAGCACTTGGAAGATTTCGCGAAATGCTTTAGCAGGTTTACCGGCTTTCTTTTCTTTCGCTGCCTGACGAGCTAACTGACGTAAACGCTGGCGATCCGCTTGTGGGTATAGCTCCATCACGTCTGCAATCGCCTCATCGCCTTGTTCAACGATTCGGTCACGCAACTGTTCTAGCTTGTGTAGTGCAGCGGTTGCTTGTGAGTGTTTATTACGTACCTTGTCCAGCGCAGCTTGAAGCGGCTCTGGATCTTCGAAGCGCATCAGCTTGCCAATATATTGCAACTGACGACGACGCGCTTCATTTTTAAAGCGTTGTGCGTCTTTAATTGCTTCTGCAAGATCTTCACTTAACGGGAATTTTTCTAACACCGAAGGTTTAAGACTGGCGAGTTCCTCACCCAGTTTTTGTAACTCTTCCATGTCACGTTTCATTTCGGTTTTACTTACCCAAATGATTTCCTCTTCTTCTTCCCATGGCGCTTTTTGATTTTTTCTGGCCATCTTTCTGCCTTAATTTGAACATCTATTTCTCTATTTTAACAAGAATCATGGGGAGAAAGCGAAATTCTTGTTATTCTAGGCATATCAGACCTTAAGCATGAAGAAGATATGGACGTAAGACAGCAAGTCGCTCAGCAACGTGTTGAGCTTGAGGCCGCCGTTGCGAAAGCACTGGAAATGGCCGCGGAAAAATCTGATGGCGCTGAAGTCGCGATCACCAAGACGACAGGCCTGAGTGTATCGACACGTATGTGCGAAGTCGAAAATGTTGAATTTAACAGCGATGGCGCGCTAGGCATTACCGTTTACCGAGGTCAGCGCAAAGGCAGTGCGTCTACCTCCGATCTCAGTGAAAAAGCCATTCAACAAACGGTGATGGCTGCATTGGATATTGCTCACTACACTTCTGAAGACCCATGCGCAGGCCCTGCTCCTAAAGAGTTGATGGTGCAAGATATTCCAGATCTTGACTTGTTTCACCCTGATACGCCTGACCCCGATCATGCTGCAGAGATTGCGATTGCTGCTGAGCAAAAAGCGTTATCCTTCAGTGACAAAATCAAACAAAGCGATGGCGCCAGCTACGACAGCCACTATGGCTTGAAGGTCTATGGCAACAGCCACGGTTTGCTTGCTAGCTATGCCTCCAGCCGACACAGTACCAGCTGTTGTGTTATTGGGCAGGGTGAAAGTGGCGTAATGGAGCGTGACTACAGCTATACAGTAGCACGCCATAAAGATGACCTTTGGACACCTGAGTCAGTCGGCTTGAAAGCGGCGGAGAAAACCATCAGTCGTCTTGATGCGCAAAAGCTCAAGACAGGCAAATACCCTGTGATGTTCGCAGCCGATGTAGCAACGGGTTTACTTGGACACCTGGTGATGGCAATCAGTGGCGGTAACCTGTATCGCAAGTCGTCATTCTTACTTGATCATCTCGGTCAGCAGGTACTGCCAGACTGGTTTAATATTTCTGAAAAACCTCATGTTCTACGCGGTTTAGCGTCGAGCCCATTTGATAGCGAAGGTGTTACAACCCAAGATCGTGAAATCATTACCGACGGTGTGCTCGCGACATACCTATTAACCAGCTATGCCGCGCGTAAAATGGATATGGCGCCAACGGGTCACGCTGGTGGTATTCATAACTGGTTCGTTCAATCGACGGGGCAAGACTTTGAGCAGATGCTTAAAGAACTGGGAACGGGCTTCCTTGTCACCGAAGTGATGGGGCAGGGCGTGAATATCGTCACCGGTGATTACTCACGAGGAGCGGCAGGCTTCTGGGTAGAGAATGGTCAAATCCAATATCCTGTTTCTGAAGTGACAATCGCCAGCAACCTGAAAGATATGTTTAATCAGATTGTCGCGGTTGGTAATGATGTTGAAACCCGCTCACAAATCCAGACGGGTTCGATTCTGATTGAGTCGATGAAAGTGGCGGGTGAGTAACATTCTCGGTTTTACCACTGATACAAATTGAAAGGGTTGGCGTTTTAGCGCCAACCCTTTTTTGTTCTCTGCTCTATTATTACTTCTCAAACAATTCAGTGTGCAGCTTCTGAATCGCTAGCTTTGCGTCTGACTCATCAACTAAGAAACACAGGTTGTGAGGGCTTGCGCCATAGCAGATCATTCTCATGTTAAACTCTTCTAATGTTCCAAATACTTGTTTTGCATAACCTTTGCTCTCACTCATATTGTTGCCAATCAGCGCGACCAGACACAGGTTATGTTCTACTTCAACCGTACACAGCTCTTCCAGCTCAAGACGTGCAGCTTCAGGTAACTGAGGAGCACCACCAGATGTGTCGGTTTGGTCAAGCGTTAGACTGACACTGATCTCTGAAGTGGTAATCAAATCTACCGAAATCTTGTGCTTCGCCAGAATTTCAAATACTTTGGCCAGGAAGCCGTAAGCATGGAACATCTGCGCGCTGCGCAGCGTCACCATGGTCTGGTTACATCGTAAAGCCAGAGCACGGAAGAGAGGTGAGCTCTCGACTTGATGGCGAATCCACGTGCCGCCTTTTTCGGGTTGCTTTGATGAACCGACAAAGACTGGAATATCATGGCGAAGAGCAGGAATTAGCGTCGAAGGGTGAAGGATCTTGGCGCCAAAATTGGCCATTTCAGAGGCTTCACTGAAGCTGATCTCAGAGATAGGTGATGCTTTTGGGGCAATACGTGGGTCAGTGGTATAAATGCCCGGTACATCGGTCCAAATCTCCAGCCCCTGCGCTTCAACCGCTTCGGCAATAAGTGCGGCACTGTAATCGCTGCCACCTCGACCGAGTGTCGTGGTATTGCCATCTGCATCGGCACCGATAAAGCCTTGAGTTACCACAACCTGTTGTTGGCATAACGGGATAAGCAATGCTTGCGCTTGTTGACGAATAGTGGCCAGTTCCGGTTCTGCTTTACCAAAATTATCATCTGTGCGTAGTACGTCACGAATATCAAAGCGTACCGCATTGATACCACGTTCCCTCATTAACTGGGCCAACAGGTGTGTAGACATCAGTTCACCACAGGCGACAAGGTGATCCGTCAGCTTAGTACTTGACTGAATCGAAGCAGCTTCTGCCAAACTTGTGACGGTATCTAGAATAGAGTAGACCTCGCTGGCTGCTTGAGTTGCATCTTCTAGTTGATTGAGTACCGCATCATGAATACTGGCGAGTTTGGTTAGAATCGCACTGCGCTCTGTCTGATCTTGAACTCCATTCGCGAGTTCGACTAATAAGTTTGTCACGCCTGAACAGGCACTGCTGACGACTAACTTTGTGTTTGGGTTTTGCTCAATGATCGCAGCACAGCGACTCATGGCTTCAAAGTTAGCGACACTGGTTCCACCAAATTTAGCAACGTTAAAATTGCCCACGGCATTTCTCCCACAACTTCCTGAAAGTAAATTAGTAATCCTTGCTTGAAGAGAGAATGAGCGTATTGAGAGGTTTTATTGTGTAAGGTTTACCTCAGAAGCTCTTCATCAGACGGAGCTGATGACAGTTGATGGGAGTCAACCCAAGTCAACCGACAGATCAAAACCACAACGTTGATCTACCTCGGCACTACTCCCCCTCAGTGATTTGTATCGGAGTTGTGGCTCCACAAAACACCTACCTGGGTAGTGCTCCTCTTCTGCAAAATGCATGTATATGGCGGCATAAAAATTCACCATATATTCTGCATTGAACGTTTTTATGTGACCTTTGTCAATGGGAAGTTGGTTCTTTCTTCCCCTTGTGAATTAACAAACTTGTGACAGTGGTTTGACCTGAGCTCTTATGGTCAATTGCCGCATGTAGTGATTTGTTTTAATGTAAAGACAAATCAATAAAGAGCAGATCAGTTTCAAGGAGCGAACAATGACTATTCAAAGCTTTATCCCCCCTCATCGTATTCTTATGGGCCCAGGCCCTTCGGATATTTCTCCTCAAGTTCTACAGGCTTTGAGTCGTCCAACAGTGGGCCACCTTGACCCGCTATTTATCAAGATGATGGATGAGTTAAAACAGCTACTTAAGTACGCCTTTCAGACTGAAAATGAATTCACTATTGCGGTTTCTGCACCGGGCAGTGCAGGTATGGAAACCTGTTTTGTTAACCTGATTGAACCGGGTGAGAAGGTAATCGTTTGTCGCAATGGCGTATTTGGCGAGCGTATGCGCGAAAATGTAGTTCGAGCGGGCGGTGTTGCTGTGGTGGTTGATGATGAGTGGGGCACTCCTGTCTCGGTCGATAAAGTTGAGCAAGCACTGAAAGAGAATCCAGATGCGAAGATCCTGTCATTCGTTCACGCAGAAACATCGACAGGCGCATGCAGCGATGCTGAAGCACTAGGTAAACTTGCAAAAGCGCACGGTGTGCTAACAATAGTTGATGCCGTGACTTCTTTAGGTGGTGTACCACTGAAAGTTGATGAATGGCAGCTAGATGCGGTGTATTCAGGCAGCCAGAAATGTCTATCTTGTGTCCCTGGCTTATCACCAGTGACCTTTTCTCCTCTTGCCATTGAAAAGATTCAGGCACGTAAAACTCCTGTCCAGAGTTGGTTCTTAGATCAGAGTTTAGTGCTGGGCTATTGGAGTGGGGAAGGCAAGCGTAGTTACCATCATACAGCGCCAGTAAATAGCCTGTATGCGCTGCATGAATCTCTATTAATCCTTAAGAATGAAGGATTAGAGAATGCTTGGCAGCGTCATAGTGATATGCATGAAAAGCTGAAGTTGGGCCTCGAAAAGTTAGGTTTTGAGTTCGTTGTGGCAGCAGAATCACGTTTGCCTCAGCTCAATGCGGTCTACATTCCTCAAGGCGTCGATGATGCAGGGGTTCGCAACCATTTACTGGAAAACTACAATCTCGAAATTGGTGCAGGTTTGGGGGCATTAGCGGGTAAGGCATGGCGTATCGGTATTATGGGCTACGGTGCCCGAGCTGAAAATGTTGCACTCTGTTTGAGAGCGCTGGAAGAGTCATTAACGCAGTAACTGCTTAAACAATAAAAGGGTTGATGTTTTGACATCAACCCTTTTTAGTTTCTCTCGGCTCTAAATATCGTCACGCTCAATCGGACAGCTCATACAACGAGCACCACCGCGACCGCGGCCAAGTTCATTACCCGGAATGGTCAGGACTTCGATACCTGCTTTGTCGTACTTCTCGTTGGTGTAAACGTTACGCTCATAACCGATAACCACGCCAGGCTTAACCGTCAAGACGTTATTCGCATCGTTCCACTGCTCTCGCTCAGCTTCGTAGTTGTCACCGCCAGTTGTGATGATCTTTAGGTAATCAACCCCCAGCGCTTCTTCGATAGCATGCGTATAGCTAGGTACCTGTTCTACCTTCATCTCATTGTCACCTTTCGGCGTCAGACGCCAAGTATCCAAATCTTTACGCATGATCTCTGGATAAACCGAGAAAGTGTCCACATCCATGTGCGTCATGACGGTATCTAAGTGCATGCATGAACGGTGCTTGGGCAGGTCAATGGCAATAACTTCTTTCGCCTGACCGTTTTTGAACAGGTTGGCTGCGAGGTTTTCTACACCTTGCGCTGTAGTACGCTCAGACATTCCCACTAGGACTGCACCTTTACCGATAACCAGTACGTCTCCACCTTCGATATTGGCATTGTCATAGTGTAGATCTTCATCACCAAAGTATTTGATGAAGTCTTGCCCTGCAAAGACTGGGTGCCAGCGATAAATGGCACGTAAGTGGTTGGTTTCACGCTGACGAGCGGGTTTCATCATAGGATTGAGTGACACACCGCCGTAGACCCAACATGAAGTGTCTCGGGTGAAAAGATGATTGGGCAGAGGTTCAATCACAAAGTCTAGCGGTCGATGCATTCTTGGTAGCATCGAAGAGGATTGGATTGGTAATTCCGAATATGCTAAACCGCCGAGTAACACAGTTGCTAGGTGCTCATTATCCATATCAGACAGATAATGGCGAAGATCACGAGCGAATGTCGGACCATAACGGAAATCAGAAATTTGCGTATCAAGCAGCCACTCTTTAGCTTCTTTTACAGCCAAAGTTTCGACTAATAGATCGTGAAGAAGCAGAACTTCGACACCTTGATTTGTCAGCGTTTGTGCAAACTGATCATGTTCTTCACCTGCAGCTTCGACAGCAAGAACATCGTCAAACAGTAGCTCATGGCAGTTTGAAGGGGTAAGGTGGGTTAGTGCTCGTTCTGGTCGAGCTAACAATACACGTCTTAACTGGCCTACTTCTGAGCCTACGTACAACTTACTCATTTTGCATCCTTACAATAATATCCAGTGCGTATTTATGACAAGGTTGTTATCAAGATGCAAGTGATAATGTTGGTTTCAATAACTGCTTTTTATTATTTTTGTGGTTTTTAATTTTATTAACTCGGTTATTTTTGTGGTTTTTATCTAAAGAGATGGGGTGGATTAGATAAGCGAACCAATGCGTTACTATGCGCCTTATGACATTGATGAACTTGAGAGAAAAAAACACAATTCAGCATAGCTATTCACAACTACGATATAACTTGGTTTGAAGATATATTTCTATGCAGTTACTGCCATTCTGAAGATATGCAGAGATGAAAAATAAAAACTCAATCTTTCAGGTTGTCGCTAGGCAGTCAGCGCGGCAGATAATTCTGAATCTCTCCGATGATAAAAAAATGTTAACTTTTCCATCTTGTGAACTTGATCATTTGCGATCTTTAATCTGTTTACCACTTAAGGTGAGGATCTTCATGGATTGCGGCTAGTAATTTCACTGGATCCATGCGATATTCCGTTGCGGTAAATTACGATCAATGTTGTCACTATCTGGAGCTGACTTATGTCTCATGAAGACGAATATCTATCTGTTGAAGAATTAATTGAGATTCAAAAGGAAGAGACTCGCGATATCATTCAAGCCTTGCGTGAAGATGGTAGTGATCCAGATGCATTGTATGAAATTGAGCACCACCTGTTTGCTGAAGACTTCGATACACTGGAAAAAGCCGTGGTAGAGGCATTCAAGATGGGCTTTGAAGTATTAGAAGCTGAAGAAACAGAAGATGAAGACGGTAATAAATTGTTGTGCTGCGACGCAACGATGGAATCGGCACTTGATGCTGAGGCGATTGATGCTCAAGTAGAGAAGCTGATTCACCTTGCTGAGAAATACGACATCATCTATGACGGGTGGGGCACTTACTATGAAGGTGAAGATGCCTTATACCCTGAAGAAGACGGAGATGACGAGTAATCTCTCGTCATAAGAAAAAACCAGCGTGAGGCTGGTTTTTTTGTACCTAAATTCGAGAGTACTTAGGTATCTTTCACTATATTGATTCTTTATAATCACCCAAACTTGATCTAGCTCAATTTATAAGGGAAACATGCAGCTATCACTCGCAGGTTTATGGCAAATTTCGCCGTTAACAAATTTCTCGATTCCTCAGGATGACATCACTTTTCCCGCTCCATTAAGCGCTAAACTCCCAGACCTTCTTTCGGAAGCTGCCATTGCAGAGCAGGAGTGGCACTTGATGCATGATATTGAAGTTGATGAGGCGATGCTGGCGTTCCCTGCCGTTGACTTGGTGCTCGGTGGCGTAGATTACCATGCTGAAGTTCGACTCAATGGTGTCGCGCTGTTTGATTGTGATGGCTCGCAAGCAGAATATAAGAAAGATATTCGACCTTATATGCAGCTTGGTCGGAATCGGTTTGAGATATTATTTCTCGAAGAGGAAGAGGGGCTGTTATTTGAGGAAGACAGTTTAGAACTTTGCCCCTTAGGGGCACAAACCTACCAGAAGTTTGACTCTCGAATGGGGATTTGGAAAGAGCCTTATTTACAGTTTATTCGCCATGTACGGCTCGAGCATGTTGTGACTGAGCAGATATGGCACCATGGGGGAGGCTGTGAATTTATGGTAGATCTGCACTACAAAACTTATGCGTCTGGGTTGGTTTCTGCATCCGTGAAATTTAATGGTATGACGTATCATATCCCCATTGATGTGAGAAATGATCATGTCAGCGCCTTATTTCAGGTAGAAGCTCCGATTTATTTCAACGCAAGCCAACCTGATCCCGAAGAGCTTTATCAATTGGAAGTGATGCTCGATGGCCAATGTCAAAAATTTAATATTGGCCTGAGTGAAGACCTCTGCGTGACGCATTTTCCAATTTAGTCTTTCAAGCGCGGGCTATGTGCTGTGAAAACAGAGAAGTTTGTCTGTGCTGCCAGACTCGCTCATGGAAGTAATAGGCAAGCGTATTAATACTTGGTTCTATCGTTGCCATGACTCCTCCGACTAACCAGCTCCCTGTTAAAAGATAAGCCACACTGAAGGCAACGCTGAAGTGTACAACAGCAAAGCTGGTGGTCTTCAGTGTGGTAGCACTCTGATGTTTTTTTAAGCGAGGTGAGGTGTGCCAGACTTGTTCATGAAAATAAAACGCAACAGTATTCACCATAGGCTCGATCATGGCAATTAAACTGCCGATCAAGATATCCCCCGTCAATAGATATGCGACAGTGAACGCGATAGTGAAATGAAGAGCGGCAAAAGTGAGTGTCTTTTTCATGATGTCATCCAGTCTTTGGTGTTGATAGGATCATTATTGATAATTATTTTCATTAAAGGAACTCGATTGAAACTATAATATCAATCGTTAATAACTATTAAAAAAGGCGCTCAATTGAGCGCCTTTTGTCTTTATTCAGTTAACTTAGCCGTGCGGTTTGACCACCAAAATATTGATAGGGGAGTTCTGAACCACTTTACTGGCGACGGAACCTAATACTACCTTATCCAGTTTAGAACGCTTATGGCTTGGCATCACAATCAGGTCTGCACCGAGCTTTTCCGCGTAGTCGAGAATCGTGGCGTACGCTTTGCCTTCAGCTACATGTGTTTTATAAACGACTTCTTCTGGAATATGCTGGACTGCGAACTGTTTCAGCTGGTTTTCAACGTCATTTTTCATTTTTGTTGCGGCATCCTTTGGAAAATAGGTCGCAACCATAGACATGTGAATGCCTGGTAATACGTTCAGAAGATGAACTTGAGCCTTGGAGTACTTGGCATGCCAGACAGCCAGTTCAAGTGCTTTATCAGAAAAACCTTTGTCGTTCAGATCGACAGGAACAAGAATTTGCTTATACATCGATAGCTCTCTTTTTAAGCTTAGCCTCCAACGAGGCCAAGTCATTGCATCCTTAGTAGATACCAAATCCACTAATGTGTTTGGTATAAGTGTAGCCCCACTTCCCTCAGTGGAGTGAGGCTGACTAAGTTACGCGCTCAATTGTTCCTTTCGAGCTCGTCTCTGCTGGTTCATGCCCAAGCCAATAAGGAGTAGCAGTGCTGGTACGAAAACCCACTCTTTCATTGGTCGATCGGCGTCAACGACAACAGAGCGAATTTCCCAGTCGAAATCAACACCAGCAGCTTCTGCAGGGCTGCCAAATTCGACCATGTCGACTAACATACGGCCGTTGGCGTTATTGAGCATTAGCCCCATCGACGCAATACGATCCTCCGCTGATTTCGCACTGTCATCGAATGGCAGACGAACTGTTTTCGAGATGAAATCACCTTCAAGATTTTCACCGGCAACGAGAAGCTCAATGTCCTGACCAACAGGCAGCTGTTCAGTGATTTGCGCGATCTCTGTACCTGGGTGAAGTACTTTGGCTGGATAAATTTGATCCCACCAGAAGCCAGGGCGGAAGAAAGTAAAGGTCAGAACCAAGAGTAGGACGGTTTCCCACCACTTGTTCTTAGTAAACCACCAGCCTTGCGTCGCAGCAGAGAATATCAGCATTGCGATGACGGAAGATATGATCGTGAGCAACAAATGCCACCAACTATCAATACCCATCAAAAGAAGTTGAGTGTTGAAGATGAACATAAATGGCAAGATTGCAGTACGAATATCGTAGGTGAAGCCTTGAATACCCGTGCGAATGGGATCTGATTTCGCGATAGCCGCCGCTGCGAAGGCAGCCAAACCAACTGGAGGTGTATCATCCGCAAGGATGCCGAAATAGAACACAAACAAGTGAACGGCAATCAGTGGGATGATCAAACCGCTTTGTGCACCAAGGGTAACAATAACTGGTGCCATCAAGGTCGATACCACGATGTAGTTTGCGGTCGTCGGTAGGCCCATACCGAGGATCAGACTGATCACTGCGGTAAACAGAAGCATCAGGATAATGTTACCGCCGGAAATGAATTCAACGAAATCCGTCATCACGAGACCGATACCTGTCAGAGTGACTACCCCGACAACTGTGCCCGCTGCAGCGGTAGCAACACCGATACCAATCATGTTACGAGCACCAGACACTAAACTCTCAAGCAAGTCGATAAAGCCTTCTTTGGTCTGTTCGGCAATAGCACCTTGCTTAGACAGTACGGCCATGAGAGGACGTTGAGTAATCAGGATAAAGATCATGAATACCGTTGCCCAAAAGGCTGATAGACCTGGAGAGAAACGTTCAACTGTCAGACACCACACAAGTACCACGATTGGAAGTAGGTAGTGCAAGCCAGATTTTATCGTTGGACCCGGATCTGGTACTTCAGTGAGCTCAGCATCAATCTCAATGGCGCCTTCTTTGGCGTATCTAGCCGAGACGCTGACCAGACCGATGTAAGAGAGCAGCAATGCCACGGTGACGATAGGGGTGGCGGCATCACCGAAGACGTCTTTCGTCCAACCAATACCGTAGTACACCGCGGCACTAATGACACACAAGCCGAGAATGGTGCCAGTGAATGATAGCAAGCTTGCGATTAGTGTAGGATTGTGACGACGCGGAAGACCAGTCATGCCTGCTTTACAGGCTTCTAGGTGAACGATGTAAATCAGTGCGATGTAAGAAATCAGAGCAGGAAGGATCGCCGCTTTGATGACTTCGACGTAAGAGATTCCAACGTACTCGACCATAAGGAACGCCGCAGCACCCATGATTGGTGGTGTTAGCTGACCATTGGTTGAAGCGGCGACTTCTACCGCACCGGCTTTCGTTCCTGGGAAGCCAACACGCTTCATCAATGGGATAGTAAAAGTCCCCGTCGTTACGACGTTGGCAATAGAAGAGCCAGAAACTAAGCCTGAAAGGCCTGAAGCGACAACTGCTGCTTTTGCTGGACCGCCTTTCATATGACCGAGTAAAGAGAAAGCGACTTTAATGAAATAAGCGCCAGCACCTGCACGTTCTAACATTGCGCCAAAGAGTACAAATAGGAAAACGAATGAGGTTGATACTCCCAGAGCAACACCAAACACACCTTCGGTCGTTAACCACAGGTGAGACATCGCTTTGTTCAGGCTGGCCCCTTTGTGAGCAATCACGTCTGGCATGTATGGGCCGCCAAACGTATACAGTAAGAATACGGCTGCTACGACCATCAATGGTGGACCTAGTGCACGACGAGTTGCTTCGAGGAGTAATACCATACCAGTCACAGCAACAACAATATCTAATGTTGTGGGAGCGCCGGAACGACCAGCCAGCTCAGTGTAGAAGATATAGATATACGCAGCGGAGAAGCTACCTGCTAAGGCTAATAACCAGTCCAAAGCGGGAATTTTATCACGAGGAGAGCTCTTGAGAGCGGGGTAGGCTGTAAACGCCAAGAACACGGCAAACATCAAATGTATTGAGCGTGCTTCCGTATCGTTGAGTACGCCAAAGTCAAAAATGAACGGCAGAGGGGATGCGTACCAAAGTTGGAACAGTGACCAACATAGCGGCACAAACCATAAGATACGTCCTGGGATCCCCAGTGGAGCACGGGCACCGGTATCGGCTTGAGCTACCATTTCTTGCACATCTTGAGACGGAGATGTTGTCTTCGACATGTACTTAATCCTTATTATAAATGGCCTTGTCTTTTATGATTGTCAGAACCTGACTTTGCATCTTTCAGTTTAGTGAAAAGATGAAATATTGCTCAGTTGTAAGTTTTTGATATATAGAAACAAAGAGGAGTTTCAAAAATGTGAAACTCCAAAATAATTATGATTTGGCTCAATACCTTAGAGCTTAATGTACCAAGGAGGGAGAGCCTCCTTGGTGAATAAAGAGAGGTTACTTAAGTAGACCTATTTCTTTGTAGTATTTCTCTGCACCTGGATGTAGAGGGATAGAAAGACCGGCTTTCACCATGTCTTCTTTCTTAAGGTTTGCAAAAGCAGGATGCAGACGCTTGAAGGTATCGAAGTTTTCAAATACAGATTTCGCCACATTGTAAGCAACTTCATCAGAAACGTTTGTTGTGGTTACCATAGTAGCAGCAACACCGAAGCTATTTACGTCTTTATCTGTACCGCGGTACATACCAGCAGGTACTGTGCTGAATGCGTAGTAAGGGTTGTCACCAACAATCTTGTCAATCTTAGGACCTGTCGCTGAAACTAACTTCGCATCACAAGATGTTGTGGCTTCTTTGATTGAACCGTTTGGATGGCCTACCACATAGACGAACGCGTCGATTTTGTTGTCACATAGAGCTTGAGAACGCTCAGAACCTTTCAGTTCAGAAGCCAGTTTAAAGCTGTCGTTAGTCCAGCCCATTGCTTCCATGACAACACCCATAGTTGCACGGTCACCTGAACCCGGGTTACCGATGTTAACGCGCTTACCTTTTAGGTCAGAGACATTTTCGATACCAGAGTCAGCTCGAGCGATGATGTTGAATGGTTCAGTGTGTAGAGAGAACATTGCTCGCAGTTCTTTGTACGGGCCTTGTTCAGCAAACTTACTTGTACCATTGTAGCCGTGGTACTGCCAGTCAGACTGAACGATGCCGAAATCCAGTTCGCCAGCACGGATAGTGTTGACGTTGTAGATTGAACCACCAGTCGACTCTACTGAACAACGAATGTTGTGGTCTTTACGGCCTTTGTTAACCAGCTTACAAATTGCACCACCAGTTGGGTAGTAAACACCTGTTACAGACCCAGTACCAATCGTGATGAACTCTTGAGCGTTAACCGCACCAGCACCCATTACAGCAGCTGCAATAGCACCAACTTTAATCAGTTTGTTCAATGCCATGAATTTCCCTTCCTTTATTCATTATTAACCCCATAGCAAGTGTAGTCGCTATGGGAGTTTCCTCTTATGGAAACGGCATCTTTTTCAATCCATATGTTGAAAAAGTGGCTGAATAATACCAAAAAATTGGCACATAATTACACGATTGTTAAAGAATGTAGCGGATTTGGCTGGTTTTTGAGCGAAAATTTAACCTAAGTTAGCAGGTTAAACCATTTGCTAATCAAGGATTTAGCTTAGTGTGTGTTTAGGTAAGGAGATTTATTCAAGATGTGATTTGAGTCACAGGAAAAATACTCTCGAGTGACTCATAAAATAGGCATATATCTGAAACTTATCCAGTATATTCAAACAGTTCGCAAACCGAATTGAACAGCTGTTCTGTGGTCATACTGAGAGTTGGAGTGATAAAGATAGTGTCATCTCCTGCTACGACACCTAATATGCCTTCTGATTTTCCTAGGGAGTCCAGTAAGCGCGCGATCAATTGTGCAGCCCCCGGCCCAGTATGAATAACCACTAAGGCATTGTTATGATCGATATCCAGCACTAGTTCACGCAGTGAGCTTGATACAGTGGGCACTCCTAACTCTGCCGGTAAACAGTAAACCATTTCCATTTTGGCATTACGGGTACGTACTGCGCCAAACTTGGTCAGCATGCGGGAAACTTTGGACTGGTTGATGTTTTCGAAGCCTTCATTTTTCAGAGCCTCAACAATATCCCCTTGGGAGCCAAAACGTTCCTCTTTGAGTAGCGCTTTAAAAGCACGGACGAGGTTATCTTGTTTTTCTGAATGACGCATGGTTCTCTTTCAACCGTTGTTTTTATAAAAATCAAGTGAATATTCTCGCATAGCTATGCACATAGTGCCAATGCTATACCAAATTCTGTCTATCGTGTCACTGTAAATGGATGTGTAAGGTGGCATTTTAAAGTTACTTAACTCTTTGTCATTAAAGGTAAATGTAAGGATAATAAACACTTGTGTGTAGCACGTTGTTACTGAGTTGCGCAAGGTCGCAAAGCTGACGTTAATTGATTGTAATCAGTATGTGATTGCTATAGCTTTGGACAGCGTTGATTTCAAATCACCCCAAGACTTATAAAGAGATTCATCTCAAGGAGAACTACGATGAAAGTAGCCGTTATTGGTGCCGCTGGAGGCATCGGTCAAGCCCTAGCCCTTTTACTAAAAAACCGTCTTCCTGCTGGTTCAGATTTAGCACTTTACGACATCGCTCCGGTTACTCCGGGTGTTGCTGCTGATCTAAGCCACATCCCAACGCCTGTATCAATCAAAGGTTATGCGGGCGAAGATCCAACGCCAGCACTTGAAGGTGCGGATGTTGTTCTTATTTCAGCGGGTGTTGCACGTAAGCCTGGTATGGATCGTGCGGACCTATTTAACGTCAACGCTGGTATCGTTAAGTCTCTTGCTGAGAAAATCGCTCACGTTTGCCCTAAAGCGATGATTGGTATTATCACTAACCCAGTCAACACAACCGTGCCAATTGCGGCAGAAGTTCTTAAGAAAGCGGGTGTTTACGATAAGCGTCGTCTATTTGGTGTTACCACCTTGGATGTGATTCGTTCTGAAACGTTCGTTGCGGATTTAAAAGATAAAGATCCAGGCGAAGTGCGTGTACCGGTTATCGGTGGTCACTCTGGTGTGACGATTCTTCCTCTTCTTTCTCAAGTGGAAGGTGTTGAGTTTACGTCTGAAGAAGTCGAAGCACTGACCAAGCGTATCCAGAATGCGGGTACTGAAGTGGTAGAAGCAAAAGCGGGTGGTGGTAGTGCGACTCTATCTATGGGCCAAGCTGCATGTCGATTCGGCCTTGCTCTAGTGAAAGCACTTCAAGGTGAAGATGTGGTGGAATACGCTTATGTCGAAGGTGATGGCGAGCATGCACCGTTCTTCGCGCAGCCAGTGAAACTAGGCAAAGATGGCGTTGAAGAAATCTTAAGCTACGGTGAGCTAAGCGCATTCGAAAAATCAGCGCTTGATGGCATGTTAGAAACACTGAACGGTGACATTCAAACGGGTGTTGATTTCGTTAAGTAAATCCTACATGAGTAGTGTAAATAAAGCCGACGTTGAGTCGGCTTTTTTGATCCTTTTTCCCTTAGATAGGGTAAACCTATGATGAGGTTAAGGAGACGATTATGGACATTACTGAAATCGAAAAAGGTATGTTGGTGGAGTGTAAGCAAGGTGTTGGGGTAATCTTGGTTATTGATGCCAAGACCAATGCCGTGCTTATTGAAGAGCGTGAATCCCATCAACAGTTTGCGGCTGATATTAGTGAACTAACGGGTAATCCACAATGATACATCGGTTGTCATAAAGGCCACTTATTTACCATGATCAAAAAAGCGAGCTATGTGCTCGCTTCCTTTTGTCACTGGTCGATTATTTACGGACAGCAATCGCTTCAATCTCGATACCCACATCTTTAGGTAGACGAGCCACTTCCACACATGAACGTGCAGGGTAGTTTGCTACGTTATGCTCATCGAAGAATTTACCGTACACTTCGTTAACTGTGCCGAAGTCATTAAGGTCTTTTACGAAAACTGTCATTTTAACGATGTCAGTAACAGACAAGCCAGATGCTTCAACCACCGCTTTTACGTTATCCAGAGACTGACGAGCTTGCTCTGCGATATTTGCCGACACTTCACCTGTTGCAGGGTTTACTGGGATCTGACCTGAAGTCAGTACCATGTTACCTAGGTCTACACCTTGTACATATGGGCCAATAGCAGCAGGAGCGGATTCTGTATGAAGTACTTTAGTCATTATTATGTTCCATCTGTTGTGGGTTACGTAATTAAGGAAACTCAGTGTGCCGTGAAAGCAAAGCAGCGTAAAGAAAAAATCCCTGCTATCAGAGAGCAGGGATTATTTATGATTAATCGACAATTAACGTTCAGTGACGATTTCTCGTGAGAAGACCTTCTCACAATACTTACATTTTAATCGCACGTTATCTTTTTTCTCGAACACTTTAAAGCTGGTTTCTACAGGCTCATCGTGAGTAATGCAGTTACTGTTTGGGCATTCAAAGACGTTGTTGATCTGTTCTGGTAAATCCAGTGCCAGTTTTTTCACAACCTCGTAGTTTTCAATTTGGTTAACTGTGGCATGCGGTGCGTACAAGGCAAGCTTGCTTGCTTGCTCTTCACTGATAAAAATATTTTCAATCTTAAGCAGGTCTTTGTGGCCGAGTGCTGAAGACGGCAAATTGAGGCCAACAGTCACGCGCTGTTCTGACTTATCCATTGAAAAGAGTTTGAGAACTTTAATACCAATCTGAGCTGGGATGTGGTCAATAACGGTTCCGTTTTTGATTGCTTCAACCTGCAATTGAGTTTCTTTAGCCATGATGATTCTCCCGATTACAGTGATTGGTTTAAAACAAGGGCAAGTAGGGCTTCACGCGCATAGACGCCATTTTCAGCCTGTTCAAAGTAATAGGCGTGTGGCGTTTTATCGACGTCAACAGTGATTTCATCCACGCGAGGCAGCGGGTGTAGCACTTTTAGGTTGTCGCGTGCACCTTCCAGCAGGGCTGCAGTGAGGATGTAGGCGGATTTGATGTGCGCGTATTCCGACTCATCAAAGCGCTCTTTCTGAACTCGAGTCATATACAGCACGTCCAGCTCAGGGATGACGGTTTCCATATCTGTGTGCATGCTGTATTCAATGCCAGCTTCATCCAGTTCTTCGCAAATGTAATCTGGCATCGCCAGTGCCTCTGGAGCGATGAAGTAGAAGCGAACATTGTTAAACTTCGCCAGAGCCTGCGTTAGAGAGTGAACGGTACGGCCGTATTTCAGGTCACCAACAAAGGCAACATTGAGGTTATCAAGACGGCCTTGTGTTTCGGCAATAGAGAACAGGTCGAGCAGAGTTTGGGTTGGGTGTTGGTTCGCTCCGTCACCCGCGTTGATGACAGGTACACCATTGGAGAATTCAGAAGCTAATCGTGCAGCGCCTTCCTGTGGATGACGCATAACAAATGCATCGACATAAGAAGAGATAACCTGAACCGAGTCCGATAAGGTTTCTCCTTTCTTGGCGAGCGATGTGTTACCACCATTATCAAAACCGATTACGCTGCCACCGACACGCTGGATAGCGGTTTCAAAAGACAGACGAGTACGGGTAGAAGGCTCAAAGAAGCAGCTGGCGATCACTTTATTCTTGATCAGCTCCGGATTAGGCTCTGCTTTGAGTTGACCTGCGGTTTTGACAATCAGTTCCAGCTCTTCACGAGAAAGCTCAGGAATTGAGATAATGTGCTTGTTATAAAGCGTGTTCGTCATAATCATCGTCCCATCTGCAATTTAGGCAATAAAAAAGCCTCCCAATTGGGAGGCTTTAAAAATCGGTAGAAATAGTAAAAAGACCAGCCAGTAAGCGTTTTGGCTTACCTAATGTAAATCGTTTTGTAGAACACGTTTTACGTGGCATTTGGTCACTACCTCCAGACAAATTGCCGAGCATTATACGCTGAAGATTTGTTAACGCAAGCGATTACATCGAAGCTTTATGGTGCAATTTTTGTTGGTGTTATGAACCGAGTGTTGCGACCATCACAGCTTTAATCGTGTGCATGCGGTTCTCTGCTTCATCAAACACAATCGAGTGGTCAGATTCGAACACTTCCTCGGTGACTTCCAGCCCATTCATACCGTATTTGTCTGCTACTTCCTTGCCTATGGTGGTTTCATCATTATGAAATGCCGGTAAGCAATGCATGAACTTGACTTGCGGGTTACCGGTTTTATCTAGGGTGTCCATATTGACTTGATAAGGCTTCATTTGTGCAACTCGCTCATCCCAAGCTTCTGGAGCTTCACCCATCGAAACCCACACGTCAGTATAAAGGAAGTCGCAATCTTTAACGCCTTCATCAACGCTTTCAGTCAGCGTGATTTTTGCCCCGGTTTGCAGAGCAATCAATTGGCAGTTTGCCACCAGTTCTTCTTCTGGCCAGAAAGCTTTAGGGGCGACGAGACGAATGTCCATGCCCATTTTGGCAGCTCCTACTAATAGAGAGTTGCCCATGTTGTTGCGTGCATCGCCTAAATAAGCAAACTTGATTTCATGGAGCAGTTTACCGCGGCTGTGTTCAAGCATGGTGAGAAAATCGGCCAGTATTTGAGTGGGGTGAAACTCGTCGGTTAAACCGTTCCACACGGGGACACCAGCGTATTGCCCCAGCTCTTCTACGATCTCTTGGCCGAACCCTCGATATTCAATGCCGTCATACATTCTGCCTAATACACGCGCGGTGTCCTTCATCGACTCTTTATGACCGATCTGTGAACCGGATGGGCCGATGTAAGACACTTGTGCGCCTTGGTCGAAGGCTGCTACTTCAAACGCGCATCGGGTGCGAGTCGAGGCTTTTTCAAAGATCAGGGCGATGTTTTTGCCAACGAGCTTTTTCTGTTCTGTGCCCGCGTATTTTGCCTTCTTAAGATCCGCAGATAGATCGAGTAAAAACTGGATCTCTTTTGGGGTGAAATCGAGAAGCTTAAGGAAATTTCGGTTACGTAGATTGAAAGCCATGCTTCAGTCCTTCATTGCTCATTATTTTAATAGGACTAGTTAAACATAGTTATGTGATGCTTGTGAATAATTATTTTGTAAATGTGGCGGGATATAAATAATATCCCGCTTTTTGTGATTATAAATTCTCTTCTGCAAACTCGGCCAGACGGCTGCGCACGACGCCATTTAGGTGGACATTAGCGCTGCCTTCGAAGTTCTTGAAGCGTTCAACCATGTAGGTTAACCCTGAGGTAACAGGGGTGAGGTAGTGGGAGTCAATCTGCGCCAGGTTACCCGAGCAGACTATCTTAGTACCTTCACCACAGCGAGTAATGATGGTTTTGATTTGCGAAGCAGTCAGGTTCTGACACTCATCCAGCAACACAAACGCGTTTTGGATTGATCGGCCACGCATAAAGTTTATCGACTTAAACTGTATATTGGCTTTGTCGCAGATGTACTTCAATGAGCCTTCAGTACAGTGGTCGTGCTTATGTAGCGCTTCCAGTGTGTCCGTTACCGCCGCTAACCAAGGCAGCATTTTTTCCTCCTCACTGCCAGGCAAGAAGCCAATCGATTCGCCGATATCTGGTGTATTACGAGTGACGATGATCTTGTCGAACATACCGTGTTCAATGGTTTGCTCCAAAGCGGAAGCCATAGCAAGTAGCGTTTTACCACTGCCCGCAGCCCCGGTGAGAATCACCAAATCAATATCAGGATCGAGTAAGGCATCTAAGGCCATGCCCTGATAGATGTTCTTCGGCGTGATGTCCCACGCTCGGCGATGCATCATACGCTCGCGGCTGAGATCTTTGAGTGTTACTTTTTCCGGGGTTATTTCTTCCACTCGCCCTGCAAAGTCACTTTCTTCATCAATAACATATTGATTGATGTATGTCGGCTCAAAAGGTTCTCGGTCTAGAGTGTGGAAGGTGTGACCGCCAAGGTTCTTACTCTCGACTTCTTCGATATTACTCCAGAAGTCGCCTTCGATTTGTTGGAAGCCTTTAGTTAGGTACTGAACGTCATCAATCAATTGGTCCGTTCGGTAGTCTTCAACGAAGCGAACGCCAGCGCCTTTGGCACGCAAGCGCATATTAATATCTTTGGTGATCAGAACCACTTCACGTGGTGCGCGTTTGTTTTGCAGATAAAGCACCGCATTAAGAATGCGATTATCGCCAGCCTTGTCTGCAAAAGCCTTAATGGTTTCTTGCAGCTCAAAATCGGCGAGAATAGAGATATGTCCGGTGTTTTCTTTATCGCGGTTGATGGGAATGCCTTCAGAGATTTCATCTGGTGTGGCGTCTTTGAACATGGCTTCCATTGCGCGGATGGCCACTCGGGCATCGCGGGCAACGTCGCGCTTACTGTCTTTGATTCGGTCGAGCTCTTCGAGGACGGTCATTGGAATGACCACGTCGTGTTCTTGAAAGGAATAGATGGCTAAAGGTTCATGAAGAAGGATGTTGGTGTCTAGGACAAAAAGTTTCCGATCCGTGTCACCCATAAGCGTCTCCTTGCCGTGATGCGGCTTGTTTGCCATTCACAATCGCTTGTGATTATGGCCTACCTGCGGTTGCTTGTAGCCTATCGCTAAGTCGCTCAGAGATCGCTGTCGGTTAGCTGATACGCTACAAACCCGTGTTGATCGTCATCCGAATAATGCATCTCTCGTGCCAGTCGAAAAATTGACGCGATAGCCTGCATTCTCATCTGTGAGTATAAGTCAGATTCCCAACTCTCTTTTTTAGATGTGCCACTCTTTTCTTACACTTTGATGTCATGCAAAAGATGAAGAAAAATTTGTTGTTTTTTGAGGCGTTTGTGCGTGACCAATATCACAGCTTCGAGTAATATGAGCGACCTTTTTGACGTGACGGCTGGCCATTCGTTTCTCCGTCAGCTGCCTTTCAAGTCACGTAAGAACAACTAAGATAAATAGACCCATTTTTGAATTAAACAGGTGAGGTAGTCGATTCATGACATTTGCTTTGGGCCAGCGTTGGATCAGCGATACGGAAAGCGATTTAGGTTTAGGGACGGTTGTAGCATTGGATGCTCGCACTGTGACGCTGATGTTTGCAGCGTCGGAAGAGAACCGAGTGTACGCTCGCAATGATGCACCGGTTACCCGAGTCACCTTTAATGCTGGCGATGTTGTTGACAGTCAGCAAGGCTGGTCACTTAAAATTGAGCAAGTGGTCGAGGACCAAGGTCTGTTTGCCTACATAGGCACTCGCGAAGACAGCGGAGAACAAGAGGTGATGCTGCGCGAAATCATGCTCAGTAATCAAATTCGATTTAACAAGCCGCAAGATAAACTGTTCGCCGGTCAGATTGATCGCATGGACAACTTTGTGCTCCGTTACCGTGCACTAATCAACCAATACGAGCAGCACAAAAGCCCGATGCGTGGCTTGTGTGGTATGCGTGCTGGTTTGATTCCTCACCAGCTATACATTGCTCATGAAGTTGGTCGTCGCCATGCGCCTCGCGTTTTGTTAGCCGATGAAGTTGGTCTAGGCAAAACCATTGAAGCTGGGATGATCATCCACCAGCAGGTGTTGGCGGGCCGAGCGGAGCGTATCTTGATTGTGGTACCGGAAACGTTGCAGCATCAATGGTTAGTGGAGATGATGCGCCGCTTCAATCTGCATTTCTCGATTTTTGATGAAGAGCGCTGTATTGAGGCGTTTGCTGATTCAGATAATCCGTTTGATACCCAGCAATATGTACTGTGTTCACTGGATTTCTTACGCAAGAGCCGTAAGCGTTTTGAGCAAGCACTTGAAGGCGAGTGGGATCTGTTGGTTGTCGATGAGGCGCACCACCTGGAGTGGAGCCCAGAGCAGCCAAGCCGTGAGTATCAGGTGATTGAAGGGTTAGCTGAGCGCACACCAGGGGTACTTCTTCTGACCGCAACCCCAGAGCAATTAGGACGTGAGAGTCACTTTGCCCGCTTGCGTTTGCTCGATTCAGACCGCTTCTATGACTACCAGGCATTTGTTGAAGAAGAAGAGCAATACGCGCCAGTAGCAGATTCGGTGAGTGCGCTGTTCTCTGGTCAACAGCTTGAGAATGACGCTAAAAATCAGATTACTGAGTTGTTGTCTGAGCAGGATGTTGAGCCTCTGTTCCGCATTATTGAAAGCGATAGTGAAGAAGAAGCCAAAGCTGCAGCTCGTCAGGAACTGATCGACAACCTGATGGACCGCCATGGTACTGGTCGTGTGTTGTTCCGTAACACCCGAGCAGCGATCAAAGGCTTCCCGGTACGTAACGTTAATCTGTTACCAATGCCGATCCCTCAGCAGTACACGACGTCTATGCGTGTATCGGGCATGATTGGTGGCAAAATTAGCCCTGAAGCACGTGCGCTGAAAAATCTTTACCCAGAAGAAATCTTCCAAGAGTTTGAAGGCGATGATGCCAGCTGGTGGCAATTTGACTCACGTGTCAATTGGCTGATTGAGAAGATCAAACAAAAGCGCAGTGACAAGATTTTGGTTATTGCTTCTCGTGCCAGCACTGCGTTGCAGTTGGAGCAGGCACTGCGTGAACGTGAAGGTATCCGTGCTACCGTGTTCCACGAAGGTATGTCGATTCTGGAACGCGATAAAGCGGCCGCTTACTTTGCGCAGGAAGAGGGTGGCGCTCAGGTCCTTATCTGTAGTGAAATTGGCTCAGAAGGTCGTAACTTCCAGTTTGCAAACCAACTGGTGATGTTCGATTTGCCGTTCAACCCTGACTTACTTGAGCAACGTATTGGTCGTCTGGATCGTATTGGTCAGAGTCGTGATATTGATATTCACGTTCCTTATCTGGAGCAAACGTCACAGGCAATTCTGGCGCGTTGGTTCGATGAAGGTCTAAATGCGTTTGCTGAAACTTGCCCGACAGGTCGCGCGGTGTATGACAAGTTCTCTGATCGTTTGATTGAAATGCTCGCTTCGGGTGACGTGACCGAACTCGATGATGTGATCAGCGAATCGGCTGCGATGAACAAAGAGCTCAAATCTCAACTTGAGCAAGGGCGAGACCGCTTACTGGAAATGCATTCCAATGGTGGTGAAAAAGCTCAGCAGATCGTCGATAAGATTGCGGCCACCGATGGCGATACCAATTTAGTGACCTTTGCGTTGAGTCTGTTTGATACCATTGGTCTTAATCAGGACGACAAAGGGGAAAATGCCTTGGTGGTGACGCCATCTGAACACATGATGGTACCAAGTTATCCTGGTCTGCCTTATGAAGGTGCGACGATCACCTTTGATCGTGAAACAGCCTTGTCTCGTGAAGACATGAACTTCATCAGTTGGGAGCACCCGATGATTCAGGGTGGTATCGACCTATTGATGAGTGAAGGCGTTGGTGCAACGGCAGTCTCTTTGCTGAAGAACAAAGCGTTGCCAGTAGGCACCATGCTGCTTGAGTTGGTATATAAAGTCGATGCGCAGGCGCCAAAGCGTAGTGGTATCAGTCGTTTCCTACCTGCAACGCCGATTCGCCTTATGATAGACGGCAAAGGTAATGACTTATCTCAGCAAGTAGAATTTGAAAGCTTTAACCGCCAACTTAGCCCGGTAGGTCGTCATATGGCGACCAAACTGGTGTCATCAGTTCAGGCTCAGGTCCATCAAATGATCACCGCAGGTGAAGCGTTGATCGTCGAAAAAGTCGAAGCCGTACGTGCAGAGGCGCAGCAGGAAATGCAGGCGAGCTTGAATGCGGAGTTGGAACGACTACAAGCTTTAAAAGCGGTAAACCCAAACATTCGTGATGAGGAGCTGGCCGCGATTGAAGAGCAAATTAAAGAGCTCAATGGCTACATTGCTCAAGCTCAGTACCAGCTAGATTCACTACGTATGATTGTTGTGTCCCACAACTGATTTTATGAAATTTGCAGTAAAAGGCCTTCATTTGAAGGCCTTTTTTATAGCGGCGGGTTACATAAGCCACTTCCACCACACAAATACTGCCAAGAAACCAAACAGGTAGACAAGGCCAGTGATAGAAAGCCACTTTAACTTATTGCCCAACGCTAGAGGTTCAGGTAACGGCGATTTTGAAACCAAAATATAGTTCAGCAGAGCAAAGAATGGCGTTGTCATAAAGGCTAGAATCATCGCAAAGTCGAGCATAGGCAGTAGTGCTGCTGCCCAGAAAACGATGATCGACAGTGCCGCTGCGGAAATCAGTAGCATCCACCCTTGCGTCACTTTAGGTCTCATCTCTTTTTGCTTACGCAGTAGGCGTTGAGATTCTGAAATCACTCGAGCGTAGCCATCAATGACGGTAATCGTACTGCCAAAAATACAGAAGAACGCGACGGCTGCAATTAGGTAACGTGACCATTCACCAATGGTTGATGCATATAGACCGACCAATTGATGCGAAAATCCTACACCCGATTGAGATAATTCAATATTGCTGCCATGTAAGACCAAAGTACCCAGCGCAAGGAAAACAATCGCCAGAATCGCCGTACCTATGTAGCCCACATTAAAATCAAACAAGGCGGAACGAGCCGTTACCTTTTGGTGGCGTTGCTGACTTTTAAGCCACATTGATGTCAGGCTAGAAATTTCAATCGGAGCTGGCATCCACCCCATGGTGACGACGATAAACCCGATAGCAGCAATGGACCAAGGTGAGGGCGCTTCAAAAGCAGGAGCCGCTTCGACAGGGTTACCTGCGGCAATAGCGACCGCAGTCAGGGTTGCAATGGTCAGTACCGCCATAATGATTTTCGATAAGGAGTCGAGGGCTTTGTAGTGGCCAGCAAACAGAATCGTCAAGCAGGTCGCTAGAACAATCAAACATAAGGTTGTGGTGGAGAGTTCCACGGGGATAAAGTACCCAAGTAAGCTAGCACTGAATAGCAATAAAGCAGCGGTATTGACGATACCGGAAATGACACTTAACGTAACAAATAACCATAGATACGGACGACCAAGTTTTGAGTAGCCTTCGACTAGACTTTCCCCTGTCCCCATTGTGTACTGAATACTGGCGCGGAAAAATGGGTATTTAAAAAAGTTGACCAGCAGAATTAATACCGCCAGTTGCCAACCGTAAATAGCTCCGGCTTTGGTCGAAGCAACTAAATGTGACCCTCCGACGGCAGCGGCAGCCATCATTATCCCAGGGCCTAGCGAACGAACAAGTTGTGGCAGAGAGTATTTAGCGTGGCTCTCTGAAGTGGAGATCGTTTCCATTTGTATTCCTTGATGTCGTGTTTTAGTGTTTTTCTTGTCAATGGTAAAACCAATATCATACGTAATCAGAGTGTTAAATATTATTTACATAAAAAGCGCTAAAATAGACTTGGATGTGGAAACTCCGTCACAACCCTGAGTCTGATATACTGGGTGAGTTATAAGTAGTATTGAGATATTTTATGGCCATGCAGGACTATTACCCGCCCACCGAACCTTGGATTGAGCGAGTATTTGAGGATCAAGGTATCCTTGTGGTGAATAAGCCGTCTGGCCTTTTATCTGTTCCTGGACGCGCGGCTGAGCACTATGACAGCATGTGGAGTCGATTGAAGGCACTCTACCCTGACATTCAACCGGTCCACCGTCTTGATATGTCAACATCAGGGCTGATGTTATTTGCCAAGGACAAACCCACAGAATCAGCACTAAAAAAGCAGTTTCAGTTCCGCCTTACTCACAAGGTCTACTATGCTCGTGTGTGGGGACATGTAGAGCAGGATGCGGGGGAAGTGGATCTTCCACTGATTTGTGATTGGCCAAATCGGCCGAAGCAGAAAGTTTGTTTTGAGCAGGGTAAGCCATCAAAGACCTTATTTGAGGTGGCAAAGCGCGAAGATCAGACCACCATTGTCAGGTTACTGCCTATTACAGGGCGTTCACATCAGCTGCGTGTGCATATGCAAGCGTTAGGGCATCCGATTGTTGGAGATGAGTTCTATTCACAGGGAGAAGCCTTCAAATTCTCCAATCGTCTTGAACTGCATGCGGCTGAATTGAGTTTTTACCATCCTCAAGATGAACGTCTACGCAGTATTTTTGTTCCTTGTGATTTCTATCCTGAAGCGGAGGCATTGATCTTTAACTATTTCGATCCTGTGCGAGAATTGCCGGACTATAAAACGCTGCCACGTCCATGATTTCACTATAGGCAGCGGAAGGAGAAACCATGTCGCTGCCTAATGTTGTTTTTTTGGATCGCGCCACGATCCCCACTCATATCGAATTACCTCACCTTCCTTTTGACCACCAATGGATTGAATATGATTTCACCAGCTCTGAGCTGGTGGTGGAGCGCCTACAAGGCGCCCAAATTGTGATTACCAATAAGGTGGTGCTAGACCAGCAAGTTTTGTCTCAATTGCCCGAACTTCAATTGATTGCCATATCGGCGACTGGGTTTAACAATGTTGATATCGATTATTGTCGAGTACAGGGGATTGCGGTGACGAATGTCCAAGGTTATGCCACACAGTCGGTGCCGGAGCATGTTATCGGCATGATCTTCGCTCTCAGACGCAATTTGCATGGCTACCATAACGATATCGCCAAAGGAGAGTGGCAACGAAATCAGCAGTTTTGCTTTTTCACTCACCCAATTGGTGATGTTGCAGGATCTACGCTGGGAGTGATTGGTTCAGGGGCTCTTGGCCTGGCGACAGCGGCGTTGGCTAAAGCGGTCGGGATGCAAGTTATTTATGCCGAACACAAAGGGGCTGATGCCTGTCGGGAAGGCTATTTACCCTTTGAACAGGTATTAATGATGGCTGATGTGATCACACTGCATTGTCCGTTGAGTGAGGCCACACGTAACTTGATTGGAGAAAATGAGTTGGCGCAAATGAAACCCGGAAGCCTACTGATCAATACTGGCCGCGGGGGATTAGTCGACGAAGGGGCTCTGGTTGCCGCATTAAAGCATGGCACGATTGCTGGGGCGGGTGTGGATGTCTTCACGCAGGAGCCTGCTGACGAAAGCAACCCGTTACTGGCGAATATGGATTTGCCGAATTTATTGCTGACACCTCATGTAGCGTGGGGAAGTGACTCATCGATTCAGAACCTGTCGAATATATTGATGGATAACATTACCGCCTTTATAGAAGGGAGAGAACAAAATCGAGTGGTTTAGTGCTCATTTTGCTGCTGGCGCCATTTGAGTAAGCCTTGATTAAATATGGCTAGCAGCTCCTTTCCTCTTGGGCTCTGTTTGGAAAACATCACGAAGCCATCGTTATTGAGAAAGGGCTTGGGGTGATAGGTAATATTGTTCTGAACATCTTTGGTTTGCTGACTGAGGTTGTACAAGCCTATCTGTCGCTCTTCTGGATAAACTTCAATTCGGTGGTGGTTGAGTCGTAGCAGATTCTGACTGGGGCTGTTAACTCGGCTCATAGTAACGCCCTTTGACTCTATAAGTGCGTCCAGTTCAGGTCCATAGCTGTAACCCAGTCCTCCGCCTAGTTTGTAGCCTTTTAAATCTTCGATCTCTGACCATTCAAAGTCTAAGTCCTTGTGGTGGAAGAAAACAAACTGCTCTTGTGAGACCGGTTTGCTATAGTAAAAATGCTGTGTTCGCTCGTCATCGAACATCCAGACGGCGGTGGCGTCGAACTCTCCGCTTTGTGCCTTTTCATACGCTCTGGCCCAAGGATAAAAAGTATAAGTCACTTTATAACCTTGAAGCGCAAATGCTTGAGTGATGGTTTGAGCGACAACACCATACCCTTCAAGGTTTTGGCCGATAAATGGTGGCCACTCTCCAGCTGTGATTCTAACCGTTTTATCTATGTTCTCTGCATACGCCTGCACACAGATAAAACATGATAATAGTGGAATACCGAGCAAGAACTTCTTCAACTTCTCTATACCTTTTTTCATGGCACCTTAGTTCATTTTAGATGAGTCAATTTGAAAAGAGCATTAAACGACAAAATACTTATAAGTAAGGTGTAAAGTTCGATATAAATGCTTGAAACTCAAACACCAAATGTTCTTATTGTTCGATATATGTAAAATTCTTGTATCGAGGTGCGGTGTTGTTTGTGATGTACATCAACTGGTTGCACTTTCTTGTTATTAAGACATAGACGCTAGGAATGAAATGTAAGAAATTATTCGGCTTGTGTTTTAGTCAATAACGTCAGGAAAATAAAGAAATGGAACATAAACATATCACAAACCCCGTTGAGTTTAGGGGTAAGGGAGGCGAGTTCTTTGGCATATGGATAGTCAATGTTTTGCTTAGCATTATTACTTTTGGCATCTATTCCGCTTGGGCCAAAGTTAGAACAAAGCGCTATTTCTACGGCAATACCTATGTAGATAGTGATAACTTTGAATATCACGCTCAGCCGATGCAAATTCTCAAGGGGCGTCTAGTGGCTGTTGCGGTTCTTGGTATTTGGGCTATTGCCAACGCATTCTTTCCTGAGGTGAGTTTTGTGTTGCTGTTGGTTTTTTATGTGGCTTTACCTTGGCTACTATGGAGCAACGCTCGATTTGATGCTGCAATGACGAGTTACCGCAATGTTCACTTCTCTTTTGACTCGTCATTGAAAGATGCTTACCTATCACTGATGGGGCGTGGCTTGGGAGCGCTAGTCGCCATTGCTATCTATATTGCCGCAATTGTCGCAATCTCAGGGGTGTCAGGTGTCGCAGCTACAGTACTAGGAATCGCATTCTTTGTCTTCTTGTCTGTGCTATACGCATGGGTTGTGGTTGGCGCACATAAGTATTTCACCAATGGTTATCGGTATGGTGACTGGAAGTTCAGTGCAGAATTGGAAACGGGCTTCTTTGTTAAGACCTACCTGAAAGCGATGGGGCTGGGTATTGCTGCGTCCATCATCCTTATGATAGCGATGTCTCTGACGATTTTTAGTGGCTTTGACCTTACGGCTATCCAGAATGGTGATTACAGTTCGTTAATGGGCGCATCTCAGTTTACGGTCTTCATTGTTGCTTATCTAGCAATCATCGTTCTGACCATTGGCTTGACCGCGTATACAACGACTCGAGTTCGTAACTACATCTTCGAACAACTGCAAGCTAAACTTGAACAAGAATCAGACAATCACTATACCTTTAACTCGACCTTTACTGCCAGAGGTTACACTTGGTTGGTTATCTCTAACTTCTTGCTTCAGGTCGTTACATTGAGTATTGCCCGACCTTGGGTCATGGTAAGAACCTCGCGCTATGTTGCCGATAATACCGCAGTATTTGGTGATATGAGCCTGCTAAAAGCGACAGATAAAGACTCGAACGTTCAATCTGCGATATCGGATGAAGTGGCTCAAGCCTTCGATTTAGGTATCGGAATTAGCTAATGATGTTTGATGGGGTGGCGTTTCCGCCACGAAGCTCGGAGCGCCATCCTGCTAAGCTGGATGTGACACAAGCTAATGCGTTAAGTTTGCGCGTTGAAGGTCAAATCATCAGTTGTGACCAGCAATACGCTGAGATCAGTGTCCCTGTTGGTAACCTACCTGTGCGATTCAAGTTTCCCGATGGCTGGGTTTTTGTGGTTGAAAGAACGACAGAAGTGAGCCACTGGCTGGAGCGAAATCGCAGAAGCAGCGCCATTGATAAAATGGAAGCTAACTGGTTCGCGTGGTTGTTGTCAGCGGTAGTGTGTATCGGAGTTGTATTGGGCAGTTACTTTTATGTCTTGCCATGGACCAGTGACAAGGTCGCCAATGCTATCCCTGATTACGTTGCAGTGGCATTGGGCGATAAAGTTCTCGAAAGCTTTGATAATAGCTGGCAAGAGAGCGAGTTGAGTCAGCAAGAGCAGCAAGCGATCCGCCAACGTGTGGCTCAGCATGTCACACAGCTTGAAGCATTACCTTATCCCATTGAAGTGGTGTTTCGCTCCTCAGAGCTTGGCGCCAATGCATTTGCATTGCCGGGTGGGAAAATCGTGTTACTCGACGACTTGGTTACTCTGGCTGAGAATGAACAACAACTCGATAGCATTATCCTTCACGAGCTAGGCCACGTTCATCATCGTCATATGATGAAGCGATTGGTTCACTCGAGCTTACTTTCGGTGGGCGTTGCACTCTTAACTGGCGAAAGTTCAGGAGTGGTAGATAATCTGGCTGGAGTGGGGGTGTTCTTCCTCTCCAATGGTCACTCTCGAGAAGCGGAAATTGAAGCGGATGTGTATGCCATACAGGCTATGCAAGCCATCTATGGAAGTAGTGCGCCAATGGCTGAAATGTTTGAATTGTTTAGGCAACAAGGTGAGTTGGAAATACCCGAGTGGATGAGTACT
Source organism: Vibrio coralliilyticus (assembly GCF_024449095.1). Classification (NCBI taxonomy): domain Bacteria; kingdom Pseudomonadati; phylum Pseudomonadota; class Gammaproteobacteria; order Vibrionales; family Vibrionaceae; genus Vibrio; species Vibrio coralinecrosis. Next base: position 2,887,428 of record NZ_CP024627.1, on the reverse strand, counting down.
CATCCTGACTTCAAACAGCGGATTGATGCTGCTCGTCAATAGCTGATACAAAAAAGGCAGCGATTTCGCTGCCTTTTAGTTAACACTGTACCGGTTTATAGCGCAGCAATTGTGGTCTTTTGCTCTTCAAGCTTCACTAGCGTTTCTTTATAACCTTCTAGCTTCTCTCGCTCTTTCGCGACAACCGCTTCCGGTGCTTTAGCTACAAAACCTTCGTTGCCTAGCTTGCCTTCGATACGCTTGATTTCGCCGTGAGTCTTCTTGATTTCGCCATCGAGACGAGCAAGTTCAGCGTCTTTGTCGATAAGCCCGGCCATTGGGATCATTAGCTCAGACTTCGCCACAAGAGCGGTTGCGCATGCAGGCGTTTCTTCACCCGCTTCTAGCACACGTACAGACTCAAGCTTCGCGAGAGAAACAAGCACTTGGTTGTTCGCTTCTAGACGCGCTGCATCTTCTGCGCTCGCAGCTTTCAGCATCACTTCGAGCGGTTTGCCTGGATTGATGTCGTACTCAGCACGTAGGTTACGGATACTCGTGATGAATGACTTAACCCACTCGATGTCATCCAGTGCGGCTTGGTTGAAGTTCGCTTCGTCGTATTGAGGAAGAGCCTGCAGCATGATGGTGTTACCTTCTACGCCTTCAACAAGTGGTTTAACGCTCTGCCAGATTGTTTCAGTGATGTATGGGATCACTGGGTGAGCCAGACGCAGTGTCTTCTCAAGAACCGTGATTAGCGTACGGCGAGTACCACGTTGTTGAGCTTCGCTACCTTTCCAAAGTACTGGTTTAGTAAGCTCTAAGTACCAGTCACAGAATTGGTTCCAGATGAACTCGTAAATTGTATTCGCGGCCATATCCAAGCGATAGTTATCAATGTGGCCATTGAAATCGGCAGCGGCTAGCTCAAATTGAGACTCGATCCACTTGTCCGCAAGTGAGTACTCGATCTCGCCTTCACCAAAGCCACAGTCTTGCTCTTCTGTATTCATCAGAACGTAGCGGCTTGCGTTCCATAGCTTGTTACAGAAGTTACGGTAACCTTCTAGACGCTTCATATCCCAGTTGATGTCGCGGCCCGTTGAGGCCATTGCAGCAAGAGTAAAGCGCAGTGCGTCAGTACCGTAAGGTTCGATACCATTTTCAAATGTTTTACGAGTGTTTTTCTCGATCTTCTTCGCTAGCTGAGGCTGCATCATGTTACCGGTGCGCTTCTCAACGAGAGACTCTAGGTCAATACCATCAATCATATCGATTGGATCAAGTACGTTACCTTTAGACTTAGACATCTTGTCGCCGTTTTCATCACGGATTAGCCCCGTCATGTAAACTGTCTTAAATGGAACCTGTGGCTTGCCATTTTCATCTTTAACGAAGTGTAGTGTCATCATGATCATGCGCGCTACCCAGAAGAAGATGATGTCAAAACCAGATACCAGTACATCAGAAGGGTGGAATTGCTTCAGCGCTTCTGTATCTTCTGGCCAACCTTGTGTACCGAAAGTCCATAGTGCAGAAGAGAACCAGGTATCAAGTACATCGTCGTCTTGGCGCAGGACTACCACTGGTGCTAAGTTGTTTTGTTGACGAACTTCTTCTTCGGTGCGACCGACATAAACGTTACCGTCGTTGTCGTACCATGCCGGAATACGATGTCCCCACCAAAGCTGACGAGAGATACACCAATCTTGAACGTCACGCATCCAAGCGAAGTACATGTTTTCGTACTGTTTAGGCACGAACTGAATGTCACCATTCTCTACCGCCTCAACTGCTGGTTTTGCAAGCGGCGCAGTGCGAACGTACCACTGGTCTGTAAGAAGCGGTTCGATGACCACACCACCACGGTCACCGTATGGTACCGTTAGGTCGTGATCTTTGATTTCATCTAGAAGGCCTAACTCTTCAAACTCAGCCACGATGGCTTTACGTGCAGCAAAACGTTCCATGCCGTGGTATTTCGCTGGTAGCTCAGTTGAGTACGCATCGCTTGCTTCGCCGTTGGTGTTGAACACTTCAGCCGCATCACGGATGTTTGCATCGAAGGTGAGGATGTTGATCATAGGTAGCTGGTGGCGCTTACCGACTTCGTAGTCGTTGAAGTCATGCGCAGGTGTGATTTTTACACAGCCAGTTCCTTTTTCCATGTCTGCGTGCTCGTCACCCACGATTGGGATACGACGATCCACGATAGGAAGCAGAACTTCTTTACCGATCAGATCTTTATAACGTGGATCTTCTGGGTTAACTGCGACACCTGTATCACCCAACATGGTTTCCGGACGAGTTGTCGCAACAACAATGTAGTCTTTGCCGTCCGCTGTCTTAACGCCATCTGCTAGTGGGTAGCGGAAGTGCCACATGTGACCTTTTTTGTCTTTGTTTTCAACTTCAAGATCAGAAATTGCAGTGTGCAGTTTTGGATCCCAGTTCACCAGACGTTTACCACGGTAGATGAGATCTTCTTCGTAGAGACGGACAAAGACTTCTTTTACGGCATTAGATAGGCCGTCATCCATGGTGAAGCGCTCACGCTCCCAGTCTACCGATGCACCTAAACGACGCAGCTGTTTAGTGATCGTGCCGCCAGACTCGCCTTTCCATTCCCAAATTTTGTCGATGAAGGCATCACGGCCGTAATCGTGTTTGGTTTTGCCTTCTTCTGCTGCGATCTTACGCTCAACAACCATCTGAGTTGCGATACCAGCGTGGTCAGTACCAACTTGCCAAAGCGTATTTTTGCCTTTCATACGCTCCGCACGGATAAGGGTATCCATAATGGTATCTTGGAACGCGTGGCCCATGTGTAGACTACCAGTGACGTTCGGTGGCGGGATCATGATGCTGTATGATTCTTTCGTCGTGTCACCGTGTGGCTTAAAGTAGCCTTTCTCTTCCCAAGCTTGGTACAAAGCTTGTTCGATTGAAGTTGGGTTGTATGTCTTTTCCATAGCGATAGATATTCTGCAGATAGGTCTGGTTTAATTCTAAGTCAATCTTTATAAGTGAACTCTCTTGAAGGAGAGCTTAACTATAAGGATTGACCACTAATTGTGTGCGATGTCGATCGTTTGTAGCTGATAACCCGCTTGGCGATAGATTTTATATCGCTGTCGCGCCAGTTGCTTGGCTTCTTCTTCGCAAGGGACGAAGTCTACCACCTCAGCAAACTTGTTCGCAAAGGTTGTCTCATTTTCCGCCAAATTTATTACTAATTGACGATTCCACGAGGGTTTTACACCTTGATATCCGATTTCAATGCCCGTGGCATACTTTGGGCCCTCACCAACCAGGTTATGGGCGAGGTATTGCTCGGCTTCTACTTGCCAGAACCGCTCCGCTAATTGCTCAGCGTGCTGTTTATCATGGCAGTGTAGGTAGACCTTAGCGCCTTGTTTCGCAAAGTGCCCAGCAAGAAACACTACATATTGCTCAAAGCCTTGTGGCTTGGCCTGTGGAGAGCCCGATTGTATGATGTAAAACGTCGCGTTTGGCATAGTGATATCGAATAAAAAAGGGCCTTGCGGCCCTTTGAAATTTGTTCAGAAATTATTCTTCTGTCTCTTGGCCGCTGCGGTTCAGTAAGAACTGGACAAGCATCGAGACCGGACGACCTGTTGAGCCCTTCGCCGCGCCTGACTTCCACGCCGTTCCTGCGATGTCAATGTGGGCCCAGTTGTACTTTTTGGCAAATTTTGACAGGAAGCAGCCAGCCGTGATGGTGCCGCCAGGTCGACCACCGATATTTGCCATATCAGCAAATGGGCTCTTCAACTGTTCATGGTACTCATCCGCCATTGGAAGACGCCATGCGCGATCGCTTGCTTGCTCAGACGCATTAACCAACTCGTGAGAAAGAGGGTTGTGGTTAGAAACCACACCACTGATATGGTGACCCAGTGCAATCACACACGCGCCTGTCAGCGTGGCAACATCCACGACACAATCTGGCTCGAAGCGTTCAACGTACGTCAGTGCATCACAAAGAACCAAACGGCCTTCCGCATCGGTGTTGAGCACTTCAACCGTTTGACCTGACATTGTGGTTAGGATATCGCCAGGGCGGTAAGCATTGCTGCCCGGCATGTTTTCACAGCCAGCAAGAACACCAATGACATTGATTGGTAGGTTCAGTTTCGCCAGAGATTTCATGGTACCGAAAACAGATGCCGCACCACACATGTCGTACTTCATCTCATCCATGCCTTCACCTGGCTTAAGTGAGATACCGCCTGAATCAAAAGTCAGACCTTTACCAACCAACACGATTGGTTTCGCTTCGGGATCTGGGTTGCCCTTGTACTCCATGATAGACATCATAGATTCGTTCTTTGAGCCACGACCGACCGCTAGGTAGGAAGTCATGCCCAGCTTTTCCATCTCTTGCTCACCGATGATTTTGGTGGTGATGGTCTCATAATCATCAGCCAGACGACGTGCCTGAGAAGCAAGGTAAGCAGGGTTGGCGATGTTTGGCGGCATGTTGCCAAGATCCTTCGATGCTTTGACACCTGAAGCGATGGCAAGGCCATGGGTGATCGCTTTTTCACCTAGGTTTAATTCACGACGTGTAGGTACGTTGAATACCAGTTTACGCAGTGGGCGACGAGTTTCCGGTTTTACACTCTTGAATTGATCAAAGGTGTACAAGCCATCCTTTGTTGCTTCGACTGCTTGACGCACTTTCCAGTAAGTATCGCGGCCTTTGACATGCAGCTCAGTTAGGAAGCAGACCGCTTCCATCGAACCTGTTTCATTCAGAGTGTTAATTGTTTTCTGAATAATTTCTTTGTACTGACGCTCGCCCAATTCACGTTCCTTGCCACAACCGACAAGTAAAACACGTTCAGACAAAACACCCGGTACTTGATGCAGAAGTAGCATCTGTCCTGGTTTTCCTTCCAGATCACCACGGCGAAGTAGTGAACTGATATAGCCGTCGCTGATTTTATCGAGCTGTTCAGCAACTGGAGAAAGGCGACGTGGTTCGAATACACCTACAACGATACAAGCGCTGCGTTGCTTTTCCGGGCTACCACTCTTTACACTGAACTCCATGCGTACTCCTACATCCTGAAGACAAATAGAACTAAATGTTAGATAATGGCGTCTTACTTGTTGATTCCTTAATCGGAACTACTTTTAAATAAGCGCGTTAACAGTTAGCCAAAAAATTTAAAAATAAAAGGTTCAACGGGAAATTATAGTGATTCAATTAAAAAAACAAGTTTTGTATAGGTAATTTCAGCGTGATTATTGTTAGATATTTGATCCGCGAGACACTCAAGAGCCAGTTAGCGATATTTTTTATCCTGTTTTTAGTGTTTTTAAGCCAAAAATTGATCAAAGTTTTAGCGGATGCTTCGGATGGGGATATTCCTGCGGGTCTGGTAATGCACTACGTAGGTTTGAGCATGCCGTCAATGGGGCTATTGATGCTGCCATTGAGCCTATTCCTCGGTATTTTGCTTACTTTCGGCCGCCTGTACGCGGAAAGTGAAATAACCGTTATGAATGCAACCGGAATAGGAAATAAATTCCTTATTCGTGCAGCCTTGTATTTGGCCGTTATCACGGGTGTGATTGCCGCAGCTAATGCCTTTGTGTTTTCGCCAATGAGTCAGGAGAAGCTAATTCAGCTACAGGAAGAAGTGGAAGCCGAGAACAGTGTGGACCTTTTACAGAAAGGGCAGTTCCAAGGGACGCCGGATGGCTCTTCTGTGGTCTTTATTGATGATATTGAAGGCAAGCAACTTAAGCATGTATTTGTAGCACAGATGCGCCCACGTGATTCGATTTTGCCGAGCGTTTCCTTTTCGCAGTCCGGTGAAGTGAAAGAGCTGAGTGATGGGCGCCAGGTCATTCGCATGTACGACGGTACGCGTTATGAAGGTGTACCAACGCGCGTTGATTATATGGTAACCGACTTCGACCAATACGAAGGTTTGATTGGTCAGCGTGACGTGAAACCCAAAGGGCGTGACTGGGAAGCGATTCCAACCATGCAGCTTGTTTCTAACCCAGATCCGCGCGCTCAAGCTGAATTGCAATGGCGAATTTCGTTGGTGGTGTGTATCCCACTTCTAACCATGCTGGTTGTACCGCTGTCGGCAGTGAATCCACGTCAAGGACGATTTGCTAAAATGGGTCCAGCGATTCTTATCTACTTGGCGTATTTCCTTTCAATCAGTGCGACTAAATCTGCGTTGGAAGATGGCTCAATCCCTTCCTTTATTGGTATGTGGCCGATCAACGCGGCTTTGTTGTTGACCGCAGTCGGTATTAACTCCATGGACAGCATTCCAATGCGACGCTTTAAAGACAAACTAAGACAAAGAAAAAAGAAGGCAGCATAAGTCGTGTTTAAAATTCTCGATCTTTATATTGGCAGAACCATCATTGCAACCACATCGCTGGTGCTCGCGACCTTTGTTGGCTTGTCTGCGATCATTAAGTATGTGGAGCAGTTACGCAAAGTGGGTCAGGGTAGCTACGACTTACTTCAAGCTTTGTTCTACGTACTGCTGAGTATTCCTCGTGATGTTGAAATGTTTTTCCCCATGGCGGCTTTGCTTGGTGCTTTGATTGGCTTGGGGATGCTTGCTTCGAGTTCTGAACTGGTGGTCATGCAGGCGGCGGGCTACTCGAAATTGGATATCGGATTGTCGGTATTGAAGACAGCTGTGCCTTTGATGGTGTTAGTGACGTTACTTGGCCAGTGGGGGGCGCCCCAAGCTCAGAAGATGGCGCGTGACCTGCGTGCTTTTACCACATCTGGTGGGGCGATTATGTCGGTGAGAACCGGTGTCTGGGCACGTGATGCGAACGATTTTATTTTTCTTGGTAAAGTTGAGGACGATAAACTTTATGGCTTGAATATGTGGCGTTTCAACAATGATAAACAGTTGGAAAGTGTCGTGCATGCAGCGGAAGTGGATTATTTGTCCGATAACACTTGGGTAATGAAAGACGTTCAGTTAACGGAGATGTTGGATGAAGTGGAAATCTCCAAAACCAATTTGCCTGAGTATCGTTGGACGACCTCTTTAGCGCCTGACAAATTGGCGGTAGTGACGGTCAAGCCCGAAGAGCTATCACTGAGCGGTTTATATGATTATGTTACTTACCTCAAGGCTTCTGAGCAGGACGCCTCTCGTTATGAGTTGGCCTTGTGGCGCAAAGTCACTCAGCCATTCTCTATTGCGGTAATGATGTTGATGGCGCTGTCGTTCATCTTTGGCCCACTGCGCAGTGTAACAATGGGGGCACGTATTCTATCTGGTGTGGTAGCCGGTTTTACTTTCTATATTTCCAGTGAATTCTTTGGCCCACTCAGTTTGGTTTATAGCATTCCACCAGTCTTTGGTGCTGTGATGCCAAGCATCGTCTTTTTATCAGTGGCATTGATGCTACTGCGCAGAAAGCTCTAAACAGAAATTTATGCGCTGAGAAACCAAACGGCAGCTCCTCTATAAGTGAAGAGCTGCCGTTTTGTTTTTACTACATTAATTTTTTCAGCCGATAAAGAGCTTCCAATGCCTGTCTAGGAGTGAGGTCGTCAGGGTCGATGCCTGATAGCGCCTCTTCCACTTCGCTTGGCTCTGGAATCAGGCTCAGTTGATTAGCAATGTCTACTGCGCTGCTGGTGGTATTGCTATTGTCGCCATGGCTAAGCTGTTCAAGCTGAGTCAGTTTCGCTCGAGCATTTTTGATCACGCTTTTTGGCACGCCAGCGAGCCCAGCAACGGCGAGACCATAAGACTTACTGGCAGCCCCTTCCTGAACAGCGTGCATAAAGGCAATGGTATCGCCATGCTCAACCGCGTCTAGATGGACGTTAGCCAAATTCGGTATTTGGTTCGGTAGCTCGGTCAACTCAAAATAGTGGGTGGCAAATAAGGTCATGGAGCCGAGCTCTTTTGCCAACCACTCTGCACTTGCCCAAGCCAGTGATAAACCATCATAAGTACTGGTGCCTCGACCAATCTCATCCATTAAAACTAAGCTGTTTGCTGTGGCGTTGTGAAGAATATTCGCGGTTTCGGTCATCTCAACCATGAACGTTGAGCGGCCTGATGCAAGATCATCTGAGGCGCCGATGCGAGTAAAAATGCGATCAATAGAACCAATATGGGCTGATTCTGCCGGTACGTAGGAGCCAATATGAGCCATCAGTGCAATCAGCGCGGTTTGACGCATGTAGGTCGATTTACCGCCCATGTTTGGGCCAGTAATGATCAGCATCTTACGTTGTGGATTAAGCTCAATAGGGTTAGCAATGAACGGTTCTTCAAGGACTTGTTCAACCACGGGATGTCGGCCTGCTTGAATGTGGATACCAGCTTGCTGACTGAGTACAGGGCGGCAGTAATCTAGGCTATCGGCACGTTCGGCTAAGTTTTGCAGCACGTCAATTTGGGCAATCGCTGAAGCCAAATTCTGCAGCTTTTCTAGATGGGGCATTAAAAGGTCAAACAGTTCTTCCCACAACTGTTTCTCAAGCGCCAATGCCTTCGATTTGGAGTTAAGCACCTTATCTTCATGTTCTTTCAGCTCAGGAATGATGTAACGCTCTGCATTTTTCAGCGTTTGACGGCGAACATAATGTGGTGGCACCAAGTGGCTTTGTCCTCGGCTGACTTGGATGAAGAAGCCATGTACGTTGTTATAACCAACTTTGAGCGTATCTATGCTATGACGTTCACGCTCTTCCTGTTCCATTTTTTCCAGATACTCAGTCGCACCGTCGGCTAATTTTCGCCATTCGTCGAGCTCAGCATTATACCCTTCAGCGATGACACCGCCATCTCGGATCACCACGGGTGGGTTTTCTTTGATAGCACGTTCGAGAAGTTCACAGACTTCCTCTTGTGGAGCGGCATACTGGCCGAGTTTAACCAGATATGGATGTACTAGCGTTGCCATAGACTCAGATAATTCAGGCAGTTGTTGCATTGCATGACGTAAACGTGCCATATCACGCGGGCGGGCACTGCGCAAAGCAAGACGCGCCAAGATACGTTCGATGTCTCCGATCTGTTTGAGTACGGGGTGTAAGTCAGCAAACAGAGTCAACTCTTTCAACTCACTGATCGCGTCTAGGCGGTGATTGAGGGTGTTGATGTCGCGCATTGGCTGGTGAAGCCAACGTTTTAACATACGGCTACCCATTGGTGTGGCAGTGTGGTCAAGCACTTCAGCAAGTGTGTTATCAGTTCCGCCTGCGAGGTTCTGAGTAATTTCGAGATTGCGACGAGTCGCGGCATCAAGAATGACAGAATGATCCTGACGATCGTAAGTGAGAGAGCGAATATGCGGCAAAGCGGTACGTTGTGTGTCTTTAACATACTGAATCAAACAGCCCGCAGCGCAGAGCCCGAGCTTCGCTTGTTCTACGCCGAAACCGACAAGATCACGAGTACCAAACTGTTGATTCAACTGCTGCTTAGCGGTATCCAACTCAAACTCCCAAACGGGACGACGGCGATTACCGTTGCGAGCGGCCATCAGTTCGACGGGTTCGAAATCTTCTGGAAATAATAGCTCTCTCGGTGAGGTCCGCTGGAGCTCTGCGGCCATCGCTTCCTCAGTCTCGGGTTCCATAAGCTGAAAGCGCCCTGACGTGACATCCAGTGTGGCGTACCCGAATTTACCATCGTGGTGGTAGATAGCGGCAATAAGATTGTCGATACGTTCCGAGAGGAGGGCTTCATCGGTGACGGTTCCCGGTGTCACTATACGAACAACTTTGCGTTCTACTGGGCCTTTGCTGGTCGCGGGATCACCAATTTGTTCGCAGATCGCAACTGATTCACCTAGCTGAACAAGCTTAGCCAAATATCCTTCCACGGCATGAAACGGGACGCCGGCCATTGGTATCGGCTCACCAGCAGAAGCGCCGCGTTTTGTTAGTGAGATATCCAGCAACTGGGATGCGCGTTTAGCATCGTCATAAAAAAGCTCATAGAAATCCCCCATTCGGTAGAACAGCAATATATCTGGGTTCTCAGCCTTAAGCTTGAGGTATTGCTGCATCATGGGCGTATGTTTTTGTTCAGCTTTCACGGTTCAGATCTTTTGTTTATTTCTATTGCGGCTTAGGATACGTGAATCACGGATTGGCGAAAAGTCACAATGAGAGTTTTAGATATGGCGGCGTTGCACAAACTGTCTCAAAAATTAGGCGAATGCCTGAAACAGCATAATTTAATTCTGTCCACTGCAGAGTCTTGCACTGGCGGTGGTGTCTCTGCCGCAATTACCGATATTGCTGGCAGCTCGGCTTGGTTTGACCGTGCATTTATTACGTACAGTAATGAAGCGAAAATGGAAATGCTCGGTGTTAAAGATTCGACACTGGTTGATCATGGTGCGGTGAGTGAAGAAACTGTTATTGAAATGGTGCAAGGTGCGATCAAGCATTCAAAGGCGAATATTGGCGTATCCATCAGCGGTATTGCAGGACCGGATGGTGGAAGTGTCGAAAAACCTGTAGGTACAGTGTGTTTTGCTTGGGCTAAGGAAACTGGATGGCTGAAAGCGGCGACATACAGCTTTGATGGCAACCGGAGTGAAGTTCGCAGGCAAGCGGTCGAAGTTGCGCTAAAGGTACTGTATGAAGAAGTAAGTCAGCGTGAGTAATCGGAGAGATTTAAAATAAAAACTTTTAGAAATTAAATAGATATGATCTATATCTAAAAAAATTGTCTGCAGCTATGGACACTGTATGAATCAACAGTATAATGATTTTCATTGATTGCTCAGGATGGTTCCAGAGCAGAACAGAAGAATTCAAAGATCATCAATGTATTGATGAACAAATCGGAGAAAGTGATGGACGATAACAAACAGAAAGCGCTCGCCGCTGCGCTCGGTCAGATTGAAAAGCAATTCGGTAAAGGCTCTATTATGCGCCTTGGTGACAACCGCGCTATGGATGTCGAAACCATCTCTACAGGCTCACTTTCTCTCGACATCGCACTTGGTGCTGGTGGTCTGCCAATGGGGCGTATCGTTGAAGTATATGGCCCTGAATCTTCAGGTAAAACAACGTTAACCCTTGAGTTGATTGCAGCAGCACAACGTGAGGGTAAAACTTGTGCCTTTATCGATGCCGAGCACGCTTTGGATCCTGTCTACGCTAAGAAACTGGGTGTAGATATTGATGCCCTACTGGTTTCTCAGCCAGATACGGGTGAACAAGCGCTTGAGATCTGTGATGCATTAGCTCGATCTGGCGCTATCGATGTTATGGTCGTTGACTCAGTTGCGGCTCTAACACCTAAAGCTGAAATTGAAGGGGAAATGGGCGACAGCCACATGGGTCTTCAAGCTCGTATGCTTTCCCAAGCTATGCGTAAGTTAACGGGTAACCTGAAACAGTCAAACTGTATGTGTATTTTCATCAACCAAATCCGTATGAAGATTGGTGTGATGTTTGGTAACCCTGAAACCACAACGGGTGGTAATGCGCTAAAATTCTACGCTTCTGTTCGTCTTGATATTCGCCGCACAGGGTCTATCAAGGAAGGTGACGAAGTGGTGGGTAACGAAACTCGTATTAAAGTGGTTAAGAACAAGATCGCGGCGCCGTTCAAACAAGCAGAAACTCAGATTATGTACGGCGCAGGCTTTAACCGTGAAGGTGAGTTGATTGACTTAGGTGTGAAGAATAAGCTAGTTGAAAAAGCTGGCGCTTGGTATAGCTACAATGGTGATAAAATTGGCCAAGGTAAAGCCAATGCATGTAAGTACTTACGTGAAAACCCAGCTGCCGCTCAGCAAATTGACACCAAATTACGCGAGCTCTTACTGACTCCAGCAGAAATCCAACCAGATGACGCTGAGTTAGGTGAAATGCCAGAGCAAGAAGAGCTATAAAGTTATCTGGTTACTAAATTTAAAGCCCTGCAACAGCAGGGCTTTGTTGTATTTGGTGTGATGGAATAATCAATTACTTATTATGTTTCAACGTAAGCCTCCCACTTTATCCAGTAAAGAAATGGCGATTTACCTTCTTAGTCGGCGTGATCACGGAGAATATGAGCTGTATCAGAAGCTCGCAATGAAGGGGTACGATGACGATGCGATTCAAGAAGCTGTCAATTTTTGTTTAGATCATAACTATCTTGATGATCTGCGTTTCGCAAAAAGCCAGATAAGGCAACATGTCTATAAAGGGTACGGAGAGCGTCGAATTCGCCAAGAGCTTAAACAAAAACGAGTACCTGATTCAGTTATTGATCAAGCAATGGAAGAAGAGCCACAAGATTGGTTCGAGTTAGCAAAAAATGCAGCGGAGAAGAAATTCAAAGGAATCCACGCTAAGGACCAAAAAGAGTACGCCAAACAGGTGCGTTTTCTTCAATACCGGGGGTATAGTTTTGAACAAATTAGCTATGCTCTGATCTCTGATAACGAGGACTGATATTAAGTAACCGCGCGATTTATAGATTTACGTTGCATTAACACATCATTCCGTTCTTTTCTGCGAGAAAACTAGTCGAAGCGTTAACCATGATCTACAATAGCGCAAAATTCTAACTCGACTATTTTCAGGAAGAGCTGCATGTACATGAGCACTGATGAGGTTCGTAACGCGTTCCTCAAGTTTTTTGAGAGCAAAGGACACCAAATCGTAGACAGTTCATCGTTGGTTCCACATAACGATCCAACCCTGCTATTCACAAACGCAGGTATGAATCAATTCAAAGATTGCTTCTTAGGCGCTGAAAAGCGTGCCTACACACGAGCAACGACAGCTCAGCGTTGTGTACGTGCAGGTGGTAAACACAATGATCTTGAAAATGTTGGTTTTACAGCCCGCCATCATACGTTTTTCGAAATGTTGGGTAATTTCAGCTTCGGTGATTATTTCAAAGAAGATGCAATTGCCTTTGCATGGGAATTCCTAACCGAAACACTTCAGCTGCCGAAAGATCGTTTACTGGTTACCGTGTACGAAACTGATGACGAGGCATTTGACATCTGGAACAAGAAAGTTGGTGTGCCAGCTGATCGTATCGTCCGTATCGGTGATAAAGAAGGCGGTAAACAGTACGAGTCAGATAACTTCTGGACTATGGGTGACACAGGTCCTTGTGGTCCATGTACGGAGATCTTCTACGATCACGGTGAACATATTTGGGGTGGACGCCCAGGTACACCTGAAGAAGACGGTGACCGTTTCATCGAAATCTGGAACAACGTTTTCATGCAGTTTAACCGTCATGCAGATGGTACGATGGAGCCGCTACCTAAGCCTGCTGTTGATACCGGTATGGGTATTGAGCGTATTTCTGCAATCATGCAAGGCGTGCACTCAAACTACGAAATCGACGTTTTCCAACAGCTAATCAAAGCGGCAGCAGAAACGATCGGCTACGAAGACCTATCTAATCAATCACTACGCGTTATTGCAGACCACATACGTTCATGTTCATTCTTGATCGTTGATGGTGTGATGCCTTCAAACGAAGGTCGTGGTTACGTGCTACGTCGTATCATTCGTCGTGCTGTTCGTCATGGTAACAAGCTGGGGGCGAAGGGAGTATTCTTCCACAAACTGGTTGGTGTTCTTGCTGAAGTCATGGGTACTGCGGGCGAAGAGCTTAAAAAGCAACAAGCGGTTGTAGAAAAAGTGCTGAGAATTGAGGAAGAAAACTTTGGTCGTACCCTAGAGCGTGGCATGGCTATCCTCAATGAGGCTCTGGATAACCTAGAGGGTAAGGTTCTTGATGGGGAAACCGTATTTAAGCTTTATGATACCTATGGCTTCCCGGCAGACTTAACCAACGATGTTGCGCGCGAGCGTGATTTTGCGATCGATGAAGAAGGTTTCGAGAAAGCGATGGAAGCGCAGCGCCAACGAGCTCGTGAAGCTGGTCAATTTGGTACTGATTACAACGCAACGATCAAAACGGAAGAGCAAACCGAGTTCTGCGGCTACACAGGTACGGAAGGTAAGAGCAATGTTGCTGAAATCTTTGTTGAAGGTGAAGCAACGAGCTCTTTATCAGCTGGTGATAAAGCGATCATCATCCTTGGTGAAACACCATTCTACGCAGAATCAGGCGGCCAGTGTGGTGACGTTGGTATTCTAAAAACTGAATCTGGCCTGTTCCAAGTAGAAGATACTCAGAAGCTAGGTAATGCCATTGCACACCACGGTGTTCTAGCGGAGGGTGTGCTAGCGAAAGGTGATGAAGTTGAAGCCGTTGTTGATGCTGAACGTCGCGCTGCTATCTCTTTGAACCATTCAGCAACGCACTTGCTGCATTCCGCTCTGCGCAAAGTTCTAGGCGAGCATGTTACGCAGAAGGGCTCTCTAGTTAAGCCTGAGAACTTACGTTTTGACTTCTCTCATCTAGAAGCGGTAACCCCTGCAGAGCTAAAAGAAGTCGAGCGTCTGGTCAACGCGCAAATTCGTCGTAACCACAACATCGAAACCAATATCATGGACATTGAGTCTGCTAAGCAGAAGGGCGCAATGGCTCTATTCGGTGAGAAGTACGACGACGAAGTGCGTGTCTTGTCTATGGGAGATTTCTCTACTGAACTTTGTGGTGGCATCCACGCAGAGAACACCGGCGACATCGGTCTATTCAAGATAACATCTGAAGGTGGTATCGCCGCAGGTATCCGTCGTATCGAAGCTGTCACTGGTGAAGCGGCTCTAGATGCTATCGAAGAGCAACAAGCGAAGTACGAAGAAAAATTGGCAGAGTCAGTATTAAAAGCGAAAGCGTTAGAAAAAGAGATCCAGAAGCTGAAAGACAAGATGGCTGCGGCAGAAAGCGCAAACATCATGGGGAAAGCTCAGGAAATCAACGGTGTTAAGGTACTTATCGCGGCGATGGAAGGGGCTGATCCAAAGAACCTTCGTACTATGGTTGACGACATCAAGAACCAGATGGGGAGTGGTGTTGTTATGCTGGCGAACGTCAATAGTGAGAAGATCGGTCTTATCGCGGGCGTGACTAAGGATCTCATCGGTAAAGTAAAAGCTGGTGATCTTGTTAAGATGGTTGCTGAGCAAGTTGGTGGTAAAGGTGGTGGTCGTCCTGATATGGCTCAGGCGGGGGGGACCGACGTTGCCGCGCTTCCTGATGCAATTAAGTCAGTCCAGCCATGGCTTGAAGAACGCCTTTAAAAGCTAATTTAATATTTTTACGCTCAATCAATAGTTTGATTGGGCGTAATTTTTTTCTATTGACCAAGTGGTTTAATGGCGCAGTTGTTGTGTGCTATTCAGCGACTTGGTTTTTGTTATTACTGCTGCAGACAATATTCAACTAATTGAAAGCAGCCTAATGAGACTTTGGTCTTGGGAAGGTGAAGACTGGTGAAAAAGCCCCTTATCGTGCAAAAGTTTGGTG
Source organism: Vibrio coralliilyticus (assembly GCF_024449095.1). NCBI lineage: Bacteria > Pseudomonadati > Pseudomonadota > Gammaproteobacteria > Vibrionales > Vibrionaceae > Vibrio > Vibrio coralinecrosis. The sequence goes on along the minus strand of NZ_CP024627.1, from coordinate 2,872,048 downwards.
GAACCTCTGTAGGTTCAATTGAAAGAATCCACAGAGCCGCCAAGCACATCATTAAGGCGAAAAATGATGGTAATCAAGTTGTTGTAGTCGTGTCAGCAATGTCTGGAGAGACAAACCGACTTATGGATTTGGCAAAGCAAGTAGACAGCGTGCCAACAGCCCGAGAACTTGATGTTTTGCTTTCTGCTGGTGAGCAGGTGTCGATGGCACTGCTGGCAATGACTCTGAATAAATTAGGTTATGCCGCACGCTCACTTACCGGAGCACAGGCGAATATTGTGACGGACAATCAACACAATGACGCGACGATTAAAGACATTAATACATCAACAATTGAACAGCTCCTAGCACAAGACAACATAGTGATAATTGCAGGGTTTCAAGGTATTAATGAGAATGGGGACATCACGACTTTAGGCCGAGGTGGCTCGGACACCAGTGCTGTCACACTGGCAGGGGCTTTACAGGCCGAAGAGTGCCAGATCTACACTGATGTTGATGGGATATACACTTGTGATCCTCGCACAGTGGCTAATGCTAAAAAGCTGGATGTGATTGATTTTCCTTCGATGGAGGAAATGGCACGTAAAGGCGCAAAAGTACTCCACCTACCGTCGGTTCAGTATGCTTGGCAACACAATGTTCCGCTTCGCGTGCTTTCCACCTTTGATAATAACCAAGGCAGTCTTGTGAAAGGTCATGAATGCCAGAAGGCTATCTGTGGTGTGGCTATCCAGCGTGAGATGCTAATGATCAAGGTCGACCGAGATACATTTTGTAGCTTTGAGAAGCAATGTCAGATGTTGGGAGTGACGATTTGGAATGTGATCGACCATGCAGAATGGGTAGGTGTGGTGATAAAACACGATGCTTATGCAAAACTGGATCTGGTTTTCGGTGACAAAATCCGTAATAGTGAAGACGTTAGCCTACTTACTGTCGTGGGCGTTCAGGTCGAAGGATTGGTTGAACCGTCTTATGCCTTGCTGTCAGAGCAGGGGATGGGTGTGTTGCACTATGCAGTGAATCCGCGGTCGTTGGTGCTGGTATTGAAACCGGAATACGTCGACAAAGCTGCGAACATACTGCATGATGCTTACATCACTTCTGCAGAGGCTCTCGGTAGCCAGCAAAAACATGCCTTTTTAGGTTAATTTGGTTCGAGAATAGAGTTTACGAAAATATAACTTTTGTTGGATAATGGCCTCGTAGCAAGAAAAATCAGAGATTACTCAAGGAGCACAGAATGCTAATTTTAACTCGCCGCGTTGGCGAAACTCTAATGATCGGTGACGAAGTCACAGTCACAGTACTGGGTGTTAAAGGCAACCAGGTACGTATTGGTGTTAATGCACCAAAAGAGGTGTCTGTTCACCGCGAAGAAATCTACATGCGCATTCAAGCAGAAAAAGGTAATGGTAACCCTGCATCAGGCAACTACTAATTACACGAAAAGGCTGACATTATGTCAGCCTTTTTTGTATTATCACTCGGCACATTTATAGTAAAAAGAGCGAATTAGTATCGCTTTGATTAAATAGCCAACGGTTGGTTAACTTTTTGCTGATTTTACCAAGAAAATGTTTGACATATTTTCGGTAAATCGTAATATGTGCCTCCGCAAGACGGTGAGGTGGCCGAGAGGCTGAAGGCGCTCCCCTGCTAAGGGAGTATGCGGTTTGTAGCCGCATCGAGGGTTCGAATCCCTCCCTCACCGCCATTCTTGCACTGCTCCTCGGAGCTTGCTTTAAAACAAGCATTGCGCGCTCGTAGCTCAGCTGGATAGAGTACCTGGCTACGAACCAGGCGGTCGAAGGTTCGAATCCTTCCGAGCGCGCCATATTTCCTTACCAGGGAATAAAACGGTGAGGTGGCCGAGAGGCTGAAGGCGCTCCCCTGCTAAGGGAGTATGCGGTTTGTAGCCGCATCGAGGGTTCGAATCCCTCCCTCACCGCCATTAATTGGCCTATGGTCAATTTTTTTGTTTTAAAGAAAAGTTAGTGTGATATACTTCACAACTCTCTTTTGAGAGAACATTGCGCGCTCGTAGCTCAGCTGGATAGAGTACCTGGCTACGAACCAGGCGGTCGAAGGTTCGAATCCTTCCGAGCGCGCCACTATTTCGTTTAGTAAGCTGCAAGCTTGTTGAACATTTCGTGCGTCCTTAGCTCAGCTGGATAGAGTACCTGGCTACGAACCAGGCGGTCGGAGGTTCGAATCCTCCAGGACGCGCCACTCTTTAAGGTCATTAGACCTGATATTGATTTTATCGATATCAAACATTGCGCGCTCGTAGCTCAGCTGGATAGAGTACCTGGCTACGAACCAGGCGGTCGAAGGTTCGAATCCTTCCGAGCGCGCCACTATTTCGTTTAATAAGCTGCAAGCTTGTTGAACATTCCGTGCGTCCTTAGCTCAGCTGGATAGAGTACCTGGCTACGAACCAGGCGGTCGGAGGTTCGAATCCTCCAGGACGCGCCACTCTTTAAGGTCATAAGACCTGATATTGACTTTAACGATATCAAACATTGCGCGCTCGTAGCTCAGCTGGATAGAGTACCTGGCTACGAACCAGGCGGTCGAAGGTTCGAATCCTTCCGAGCGCGCCATTTATTAGAGCCCTGCTAGAAATAGCGGGGCTTTTTATTAACATTTTATTATCAATATATTAACTTTATTTTTACAAGTTGATGTTTTCTAAGAGCTTTTTTGAGAAACATTATCCCTATCGCAGTAATCGTCCGATTTATCTAATAACTTCATAAAATCAGCAGTTATTTATCCTTATATCGTCTCATATTGCAGATTTATGTGATTTTTATGACGCAATCATCCCTAGAAATGTGCAATATCATCAAGACTGCTTTAAACAAAATTGACAAAGTTTAACCAATCGAGATAATCCTAGACCTCTTATCAGGATATTTGACTACTTTTCCTGAAAGAAAACGTCAGCACAGAACTGACGTCAAAAAGGGCATTTAGGACACGAAGTCCCAATAATTAAATGGCCAATATCTTGTCAGGATGACAAAGAAAGGATGCTTAAAATGGAAAATGTTGGAAGCCTGCTAGTAGATGCTGCGACCCTGATGCTTACAGGGATGGCCGTAGTATTTATATTCCTAACTATTCTCGTCTATCTCGTTCGGTTAATGTCTAAGCTGGTGCCAGAAGAAGTGCCAGAGCCGATCGCTACACCGAAACAAAATAATAAAATTCAACCAACCTCTTCTGCTATTAGCCCCAAGGTCGTTGCTGCGATTGCCGCAGCTGTGCATCAACATCGCACGTCAACCGCTAAGTAGCACTTAAATGGATTAAAAGGAGTTAATGAGCATGTCTAAACCACTAGCTTTAACCGACGTGGTGCTTCGTGACGCCCATCAGTCGCTGTTTGCAACGCGTATGCGTCTTGAAGATATGTTACCTATCGCAGCGGAGCTCGATAAAGTGGGGTACTGGTCTTTAGAAACCTGGGGCGGTGCCACTTTTGATGCATGCATCCGCTTTCTAGGAGAAGACCCATGGGAGCGCTTGCGTGAGCTTAAAAAAGCGATGCCCAATACACCAATGCAAATGCTGCTTCGTGGCCAAAACCTGCTAGGTTACCGCCACTACGCAGATGATGTGGTTGAAAAATTTGTTGAGCGTGCACACGCCAATGGTATGGATGTGTTCCGCATTTTTGATGCAATGAACGATGTGCGCAATTTCCAGAAAGCGGTCAAGGCAGCAGTCGATGTTGGTGCTCACGCACAAGGTACGCTTTCTTATACTACTAGCCCGGTTCACAATACCGACACTTGGGTTGATCTGGCGAAGCGTCTTGAAGATCTTGGTTGCCACTCTTTATGCATTAAAGATATGTCAGGTTTGCTTAAGCCATATGAAGCCGAAGAGCTGATCACTCGAATTAAGTCTTCTACCGATATTCCTTTAGCACTTCACTGTCACGCAACGACTGGCTTATCTACTGCGACAGCAGTCAAAGCAGTCGAAGCTGGAGTCGATATTCTTGATACTGCTATTTCCTCAATGAGTTGCACTTACGGTCACACTCCGACGGAGACTGTGGTGGCTATGTTGCAAGGTACAGAGCGTGATACCAACCTTAAGTTAGACCAGATCGAACCAATAGCGGCATACTTCCGTGAAGTGCGTAAGAAGTACGCCAAATTTGAAGGTCAATTGAAAGGAGTTGATTCACGTATTCTGATTGCTCAAGTGCCGGGAGGTATGCTGACCAATATGGAAGGTCAGCTGAAAGAGCAGGGTGCAGCGGATCGTATTGATGAAGTATTGCAAGAGATCCCTCGTGTCCGCAAAGATCTGGGCTACATCCCACTTGTAACGCCCACATCGCAGATTGTTGGTACACAAGCCGTGATTAATGTACTTACGGGTGAGCGCTATAAGAGCATCACCAAAGAAACGGCTGGTGTTCTTAAAGGGGAATACGGTGAAGCTCCGGCTGCAGTGAACGCGGAACTACAGACAAAAGTGCTGGATGGTGATGAAGCGATTACCTGCCGTCCTGCGGATCTTCTTGAAGCGGAAATGGATACTCTGACTGACGATTTACTCGCAAAAGCAAAACAGGAGGGGATTTCTCTCGCTGAAGACACCGTGGATGATGTACTGACTTACGCATTATTCCCCCAGGTTGGTCTTAAGTTCCTTAAGAACCGCAGAAACCCTGATGCATTCGAGCCTGCTCCATGGTTAGAAGAGTCCTCTGTTTCTGCGCCTGTCGCGCAACCCGCTCAAGGTAGTATTGAGACATACAGTGTTAAAGTGGATGGTCAGGTTTATGATGTCGAAGTTGGTCCGCAAGGTCAGCTAACATCTGTAGCGCCTACTAGTTCGGCTGCTCAGCCAACAGCAGCTCCGGTTGCGTCCTCGGGGAGTTCAGAAACTGTTCCTGCTCCTTTGGCTGGGAACATTTTTAAAGTGAATGTTCAAACTGGTGCTCAGGTTGAAGAAGGTGAAGTTCTTCTGATCCTCGAAGCGATGAAAATGGAAACGGAAGTCCGTGCTGCCCGAAGTGGCACTGTGCAAGATCTTCACGTCAAAGAAGGTGATGCAGTGATGGTCGGTGCACCACTGCTGAGTCTGGCATAAGGGAGTATCATGGACGGATTAATGACCCTATGGTCAGAAACAGGGATTGCTAACTTTGAATTTGGCCAGATCTGCATGATTCTAGTTGGCTGTATTTTGTTGTTTTTGGCTATACGTAAAGGCTTTGAGCCCTTGCTGCTTTTGCCGATTGGTTTTGGTGCCATATTGGCCAATATTCCAAATGCTGGTTTTACCGACGAAGGTGGTCTACTGTACTACGTCTACTATGTGGGGATTGAATCGGGTATCTTCCCGTTGCTTATCTTCATGGGCGTTGGGGCGATGACCGACTTTGGCGCATTGATTGCTAACCCGAAAACCTTGTGGTTAGGTGCTGCAGCACAATTTGGTATCTTTGCTACCTTGTTTGGCGCAATTTTGCTTAATTACGTACCGGGTATGGAATTCAGCATGCCTGATGCTGCTTCGATTGCCATTATTGGGGGCGCTGATGGACCAACCGCGATTTTCCTTGCCAGTCAACTGTCCCCTGATTTGTTGGGGGCCATAGCGGTAGCAGCATACAGCTATATGGCATTGGTACCCATCATTCAGCCACCAATCATGAAAGCGCTGACAACACCCGAGGAACGTAAGGTTAAGATGGCTCAGCTACGCCATGTCGGCAAAGCTGAAAAAATTCTCTTCCCACTTGCCGTGTTGTTGATGACGATCTTGTTCCTACCTTCCGCAACCCCGCTGGTTGGTATGTTCTGTCTCGGTAACTTGATGCGCGAAGCTGGGGTGGTGGATAGATTGTCGAAAACAGCGCAGAACGAGTTGATCAATATTGTCACCATCTTCCTTGGTTTAGGCGTTGGCTCCAAGCTTCAGGCTGATGAGTTCCTCAATGTTGAGACCTTGGGCATTCTTGCCTTAGGTGCCGTTGCCTTCAGTATTGGTACAGCTGGCGGTGTCTTAATGGCTAAACTGCTGAACAAGTTCTCCAAAGAAGATATTAACCCACTGATCGGTGCAGCTGGAGTATCTGCGGTACCGATGGCGGCGCGTGTAGTGAATAAGGTTGGCTTGGAGGCTAACCCACAAAACTTTCTCCTGATGCATGCTATGGGGCCGAACGTGGCAGGCGTTTTAGGCTCCGCAGTGGCGGCAGGTATTCTCCTTGCGTTGGTGAATTAACGTAAGTTATGAGTCAAATTGAGAATAGGCAGTTAACTTACTAGCAATAAATAGTATATATTCAAAGGGATGCTTTCGCATCCCTTTTTCGTATCGATAGGGAAATGATGAAATGGAAAATAAACAAATCGCGATAACCCAATTTGGTGATCCTGAAGTCTTAACCATTCAAACCAACGCTGTGCCTGAACCCCAACAAGGTGAGGTGTTGATTAAGGTCGCTTTTGCTGGCGTTAACCCTATCGATGTTAAAACGCGTGCTGGCCTTGGGTGGGCGGCTTCACAGAACAAAGACAATCTACCGTGGGTGCCTGGCTATGATGTTTCAGGTGAAGTTGTGGGTTGTGGGGAACAGGCAGAACGATTTACTGCTGGTGATAAAGTGGCTGGCTTTATTGGCTTCCCACTCCAAGGCGGCGGTTACAGTCAGTACGTATGTGTGCCGGAAGCCGAACTTAGCTTAGTGCCTGAGTCGATCACTCTAGAAGCTGCGGCGGTGCTGCCTCTTGCTGGGCAAACTGCGGTTCAAGCTTTAGATAAAGCGAGTGTTCAAGAAGGGCAGAGAGTCTTGATTCTTGCTGGTGCAGGTGGTGTTGGTCATATTGCTATTCAGGTGGCGGTTGCCGCGAAAGCAGAAGTATTCACCACTTGTAGCGAAGCAAACCTTGATTACATGGCGACGTTAGGTGCTCACGCCGTGAACTACCAATTCTCTCCTGTTTCCGAACGTGTTGAGGAAGCAGACGTACTGATTGATTTAGTGGGTGGTGATGCTGCACTGGATGCGCTCAAGTGTCTGAAAGATGGTGCTAAAGTGGTTACTGTACCGACTATTACAGCAGAGCTGATCTGTGAAAAAGCCAAATTACTTGGTTTTGAAGCGACCGGCATGCTAGTTGATCCGAACCCTGAGCAGTTAGATGCGTTGATTTATATGGTCAGTGTCGGGCTGCTTAAGACAGAGATCCAGCATATCTACCCAATGGATCAGGTGATGGACGCGCATAAACAGATTGAAACAGGGCATACGCGAGGCAAGATCTTGCTTGATATGCAATGCTAGAGGCGTTTAACGCCGCGTTTGAAAGTATCGCTCTGTGGTTTTCTGATTCTGCACTCTGGGTTTTGTTTCTTTCTGGTTTCCTGAGTGCAACGCTACTACCTGGGGGTTCAGAAGCTGGACTGATCGCTACTCTGAGCCTCAATCAATTTTCTACTCTTTCTATTATCGCTGTGGCTACTGTGGGTAATACTCTCGGTGGTTTAACTAACTACTGGCTGGGTTTGTGGCTACCAAATCGAACTCAAGACGAAAAACATGGTCATAAAGCACTACAGTGGTTGGGGCAATATGGTTACTGGTCCCTTTTGTTTAGTTGGTTGCCCGTGATTGGTGACCCGCTTTGTCTGGCTGCAGGTTGGTTACGTATGCGTTTCTGGCCTTGTTTGTGGTTGATCATGGTGGGTAAAGCCATACGATATTGCCTGTTAGCCGCTCTTTACTATGGTTTTTTCTGAGGAGATATCATGAGAAAAATCTGGCTAGGTGCCTTTTCTCTCGTTGCTCTTTATGGTTGTGCCAACAATCCATTATCGTCTGGTTCTCATCTGTCTTCACTCCCACAAGGAGTTTCTCTAATTGAAGACGTTCAGGCACAGCCTGGTAAGGCTATGATTCCTTACACTAAATATCAGCTTGCGAACGGCTTGACCGTTATTCTTTCTCCCGATGATTCTGATCCTTTGGTCCATGTTGATGTTACTTACCATGTTGGGTCTGCTCGCGAAGAGATTGGTAAATCGGGTTTTGCCCACTTTTTCGAACATATGATGTTTCAAGGCAGCGAACATGTCGGTGATCAAGAACACTTTAAGATCATTACTGAAGCTGGGGGAACGCTTAACGGTACGACCAACCGCGATCGGACTAACTACTTCGAAACTGTGCCGTCTAATCAGCTAGAGAAAATGCTGTGGTTAGAATCCGATCGTATGGGTTTTTTGCTAGATGCAGTGTCACAGCGTAAGTTTGAGATCCAGCGAGATACAGTTAAAAATGAACGGGCTCAGAATTATGATAATCGCCCATATGGTCTGATGTGGGAAAAAATGGGTGAAGCGCTTTACCCTGAGGGACATCCTTATTCTTGGCAAACGATCGGCTATGTTGAAGACTTAGATCGTGTTGATGTGAATGATCTCAAAGCTTTCTTCTTGCGTTGGTATGGACCGAATAATGCGGTACTCACCATCGGTGGGGATATTAATGTTGAACAGACGCTGCACTGGGTTAATAAGTATTTCGGTTCTATTCCTGAAGGGCCAGAAGTCAAGCAGGCACCAAAGCAACCTGCTGTTCTCAATGAAGATAAATACATTACGTTGGAAGACCGTATCCAACAACCTATGGTTTTGGTGGGTTGGCCGACGACATATCGTGGAGAAAAGACAGAAGCTTCACTGAATGCATTGGCTAATGTATTAGGTAAAGGGGCAAATAGTCTGCTTTATCAAGACCTCGTTAAAACGCAAAAAGCGGTGGACGCCGGTGCATTCCAAGATTGCTCTGAATTGGCGTGTAATTTCTACGTTTATGCCATGGCTCCATCAGGTGAGAAAGGCAAACTGAAACCGCTGTATGATGAGTTGATGCAGACATTAGAGAAGTTTGAAGAGCGAGGTGTAGATCAAACTCGCTTGGATCAGATCACCGGTATGGCCGAAGCCAATGCGGTATTTGCGTTACAGAGTGTGAAAGGAAAAGTGACTCAACTCGCATCAAACCAGACTTTCTTCGGCCAGCCGGATCGTTTGCAAACTCAGCTCGAGCAGATTCGTGCGGTCTCACCAGAGTCGGTTATGAAGGCTTATCAGGATTATGTGAACGGTCACCATAAAGTTACGTTGAGTGTCGTTCCGAAAGGCAAGCTAGATTATGTGGTTACACCCGCTACATTCATCACTCCAGAACGTACCTTGCCAGAATACACCAAGATCAAGGAGCAAGACCTCGCCTATCGTCGTCCAGTGGATGACTTTGACCGTTCAGTAATGCCAGAAGTTGCTGAAGCAGTGAAAGCCCAGATGCCTAAGTTGTACAAGCTGTATTTTGATAATGGCGCAGAGCTGCTAGGTACGGAAAGCAGGGAAACCCCAACGGTTCAACTGGAAATTCGTTTCCCAGCCGGTGAGCGGTATGTTCAGCCGGGTAAGGAAGGCTTAGCGAATTTGACTGCTGCTATGATGGAAGAGGGGACGTTAGATTCCACGGTTGAACAGCTGCAAGCGAGGCTGGATAAACTAGGCAGTACGGTCTCCATTAATGCTGCAAACTACACGACCAGTATCTCCGTTTCCAGCCTAGAGAAAAATCTAGCTCAAACACTGGCCATTGTGGAAGAAGTGTTATTTAAACCGGCGTTTAATGAATCTGACTTTGAGCGTAATAAACAACAGATGCTTGAGGGTATTGTTTATCAGCATCAGAAGCCGAGCTGGTTGGCTTCTCAAGCAACCAGACAAGTACTGTTCTCTGGTTCTATCTACCAGCGTCCTAATGATGGAACGAAAGAGTCGGTGGCTGCGTTGACTTTGGATGATGTTAAAGCATTTTATCGTCAGCATTACACTCCACATGGCGCGCAAATTGTTGTGGTTGGTGATATTTCCAAACGTCAGGTTAAAAAACAACTCGCCTTCTTGGAAAATTGGCAAGGTGAAGAAGCACCTTTACTTCGCCCACAGTTGGTTGAGCAAACCAATGCACAAAAAATTTACCTAGTAGATAAGCCAGGGGCACCACAAAGTATTGTTCGCTTTGTCCGTCAGGGGCTGCCTTTTGATGCAACAGGTGAAGTTTATCTAACTCAGCTTGCTAACTTTAATTTGGCTGGAAACTTCAATAGCCGAATCAATCAGAACCTACGTGAAGATAAAGGCTATACCTATGGTGCAAGTGGTTACTTTGCTGCTAACAGAGAAGTGGGAGCAATTGTCTTCTCGGCTCAGGTTCGGGCTGACTCTACTCTCGAGTCAATTAAAGAGTTTGAAAAAGAGTTGGAGCAATACAGCAAACAGGGTATGACTGACGAAGAAATGAAATTTTTACGTTTAGCAGTTGGTCAACAAGATGCTCTGAAGTATGAAACACCTTCACAGAAAGCACAGCTGTTAAGTAGTATTCTGGCTTATAGCTTGGACGAAGATTATCTCAAGCAACGTAATGAGATTGTGGATACGGTCAGTAAAGACACTTTGAACCGAATGGCAGCTAAGTGGTTTACTCCTGATGCCTATCAGATCATTGTTGTTGGTGACGCAAAATTGCTGAAGCCTCAGCTAGAAAGTTTGCAAATCCCGCTAGAAGAGCTTGAAATCGTTCGTTAGAGTACACATAAATTAGAGCATGAGAGAGGGATGGGAGCAGTCTCACCCTCTGATAATTCAAACGGCCCAGAAGTATTTGGGTCAGGACATAAGCGAACCTCATTTTGACTGATTTTGCTGCGCGACTGGAGCGAGTTGCACTAAACCCGAAAATATTTCAATCCTTTGGCCGTGGTGTAGAGAGAGAAACACTGCGTTATCAAAAGGATGGTAGGTTAGCGACAACGCCTCACCCCCAAGCGCTGGGCTCGGCATACGCGAATGATTGGATCACGACTGATTTTTCTGAGTCTTTGTTGGAGTTCATTACTCCAGTATCCAGTGACATAAAAACATTGACTGCGCAGCTTGAGGATATTCATCACTTTACCCAGACGAAGCTGGGCGAAGAGAAAATGTGGCCACTGTCTATGCCATGTTATGTCAGTCAGGAGGACGACATCAATCTTGCCCAATACGGAAGCTCCAACTCTGGCAAGATGAAAACGTTATACCGTGAAGGGCTAAAGCGTCGCTATGGAAGCCTGATGCAAATTATTTCCGGCGTGCATTTCAACTTCTCATTTCCTGAATCTTTCTGGGATGCGTTGTATGGAGAACAGCCTGAAGCCGAGCGCCAGCAAACAAAATCTGACGCTTATTTTGGGCTGATTCGTAATTACTACCGTTTTGGCTGGCTGATTCCTTACTTTTTTGGAGCGTCACCAGCACTATGCTCTTCCTTTGTTCAGGGGCGAGAAACAACTTTGCCTTTTGAGAACATCGGAGAAACGCTATTTCTACCACATGCAACTTCCCTACGCATGAGTGACTTAGGTTATACCAACAGTGCGCAAAGTGTATTGAGGATTGGTTTCAATAGCCTAGATGAGTATTTAGACGGGCTCAACGCGGCAATTCGAACACCATCTGCTGAGTTTGCTGAGATTGGCGTTAAAGTAGAAGGTGAATATCGACAGCTAAACAGTAATGTGCTTCAGATTGAAAATGAACTGTATGCACCGATTCGCCCTAAGCGTGTTGCTAAAGGTGGTGAGAAGCCTTCGGAAGCCTTATCGCGTGGTGGTGTTGAATATATTGAAGTGCGTTCACTTGATGTGAACCCTTACAGTGCCATTGGTATTGATGAGGAGCAGATTCGTTTCTTAGATTTGTTTCTTACTTGGGCGGCGATAACGGAATCCGAACCGATGGATTTCTGTGAACAAGCATGCTGGCGTGAAAACTGGAATAAAGTCATTGAAGCGGGGCGTAAACCTGGCTTAGAACTGCAAATCGGTTGTAAAGGTGAAGTATTGTCATTACAGGATTGGGCTCTACGAGTATTTGACGAGATTCTCCTCATTGCAGAAAAAATGGATGCTGCAGTAGGAGGAGAAGCCTATCAGTCGGTATGCCATAAACTGTTGACTTGGATACATAATCCAGAATTGACCATTTCTGGTCAACTGTTGGCGGATACCAAACGTCTGGGAGGGTTAGGCAAAGTCGGTTGTGATTTTGGTCAGCAATACCGTGAGCAACATTTGAGTCATGTATTCCAAGTGTACAGTGCTCAAGTGATGGAGCAGGAAGTAGAACGTTCACGTATAGCCCAAGTAAACGCGGAACAAGCGGATACGCTAAGTTTTGATGACTTTTTAGATGATTACTTCACCTATTTGAAGGTATAGGAAAACATTGAAAAGGGCTTTTCTGCTATCGAGTATTGTGATGTTAGGTGGCTGCGCGACGGCTCCACCTAAAAGTCAAAGCAATGCATGTGATATCTTCCGTGAATATCAGGACTGGTATGATGCCGCTGTTGAGATGGAAGAAGAATGGGGAACTCCTATTCAAATTGCGATGGCATTTGTCAAGCAGGAAAGCAGCTTTCGACATGACGCTAGGCCCCCGAAAGATTACCTACTTGGTATTATACCTTGGGGAAGGGTCAGCAGTGCTTATGGCTATGCTCAGGCACAAGATCCTGCTTGGGAAGATTTTCAAAAAGCGACAGGTCATGGTGGTTCTAGGACGAACTTTGATGATTCAATGATGTTCATCGGCTGGTATACCAGTGAAACCCAGAAGCAATTAGGGATCTCTAAGTGGGATCCTTATAATCAGTATTTGGCCTATCATGAAGGACGTAGTGGTTATAAGCGAAAATCTTATCAATCAAAACCTGCATTGGTAAAAGTTGCTCGCAAAGTCGAGAAGCAGGCAAAGGATTATGGTTGGCAACTCAAACAGTGCCGACAAGAATTGGAAAGTAACCGGAGTTGGTTTTTCTAACCCGGGGCGAAGGAGAAGGACAATGCCATTATTAGATAGCTTTACTGTGGATCACACTCGTATGAATGCACCAGCGGTGCGTGTAGCGAAGACGATGACCACTCCGAAAGGGGATACCATAACAGTGTTTGATTTACGCTTTACCGCGCCTAACAAAGACATACTTTCGGAGAAAGGCATTCATACGCTTGAGCATTTATATGCGGGCTTTATGCGTAACCACCTGAATGGTAATAATGTTGAGATTATCGATATTTCCCCTATGGGTTGCCGTACAGGGTTTTATATGAGTCTGATTGGTACACCTTCAGAAGATCAGGTAGCTCAGTCGTGGTTATCCGCTATGCAAGACGTGCTCAAGGTCGAAAGTCAGAACAAAATCCCCGAGCTGAACGAATACCAATGTGGTACAGCAGCGATGCACTCTCTAGAGGAAGCAAAGCAAATTGCGCAGACAATTATCGATGCGGGAATTAAAGTTAATAAGAACGATGAGTTGGCACTACCAGAGTCGATGCTAAAAGAGTTGAAAGTAGACTAGTCGTTACATTGGAATAGAAGAGGAAGGCGGCTGCCTTCCTCTTCTTTATTGAACTTTAGGTAAAACAACAACCTGTGTCTTAGCCCAAATGTCATGAAAACCACGTTTTTGCGGATCGATGGGGACAGTCAAATTGGCTAAACCAAATCCTGAAGTAGCAATGCGAATAAGAGCCTGCGTGACAGAAATGGCGCTGCCATCGGCGTTACGAACTTGTATTTTCCAAGCTCTCATCCCAAGAGTTTGTCCTGCCCGAGTCCAGAAGAAAACAAAGAAATAAATCCAGACAACCGCTAGGTAGAGAGTATAAGTCGGTCCCCATATCGGATGATTAGTAAGAAAGTCGCTTACATCTGTATAAGGAGCGACATGAAAGGCGCCCATAGCGACTAAGGCGTGTAAAACGGCAATAACAATGCCTGCTGCCATCATTTCAATCGCAATGACGATTAAACTATCGTAAAACAATGCGCCAAGGCGACGCATTAGACCTGCTGGTGGCAGGGTGTCTGTTGTCGACATATTAACTTACCCAAATTTAATAAGGCGTCAGAATATAGCTTCACCGTTAGTCTGAAAAGAGACTTTGCGCACAGCTTAATAATTTGTGGTGATTTTATCAGCAAACGGCAATCAATTCAGTCTTTTGCACTTGCACGAATACTTTGCTTACGTATAATGCCAACCATCAAAGGGCAACAACCCAAAGATGCCGGTGTGGTGAAATTGGTATACACGACGGATTCAAAATCCGTTGCCTTCGGGCGTGGCGGTTCAAGTCCGCCCACCGGTACCATAATTCATATGACAAAGCCTCGACGAAAGTCGGGGCTTTGTTGTATCTGGCACAATCAAAACCTTACCTCAGTTTTTCTTTCTTGTTATCGACACTTTTCTCTCCCAATAGACAATCTTTATCCACCCTGAAATTTTGTCCATGGTGCATCTATGGTTCATCACATGTCGATTCTGTGCTCAAGGGAATCCTAGTAAATCCAACAAATGCAAACTTCTGTAATCTCACAAGTCAGTATTACCAAGGGCTGTAGAGTCAGAGAACCATGGTACGACCATGGTGATTTTACGGTGCTATGCAGTTTTGGCTTGGCTGTTATGTGGTTCCTGATCGTTTTGATGGATAGTAGAAAAGTCGGTTTGAGATAGGCGGTTTTGTGGTGTGTGTAGTAAATGCGTTGGGGATATGAATTACCTACTAAAACAACGAAAGATCTAATAACATATGCAATTGTGGATGTAACCTTGTCGGTGGATAGATGAACTTGTTTAAACATTTTGGGTTTACTGATAACTCTAAATTGTTCAATAAGCTAGGTTGTATGGTTGATCAGGGGTTCTTTATTGTATTAGCTGCAATAGGTACCGTGTTTTTGACGATCGGTGGCGCTTATGCAGGAAGTTATGAGTTTAACGTTGATTGGGAGAAAACTACTGGTTGGTGGGACTGTTTTGCGCTTATTCTCTGGAATCCAAATACTAGTTTGGTTTTTGGGAGTGCGTCATTCCTCTTCGGTGCTCTAGGTACGTTTAAAGATCAATCTGCTCAAAATAAGAAAATGATCGATTTGAAGAGTGAAAACGTTACTCTAGTTGATACAAGGAAAGCGTTGAATACGACTCAAGAGCAACTTCAGGAGAGCAAGTCAGAGCTTTCCAAGTTACATACCGACCTAGTTGAGACATGGTTGCTGGGAGTTTGTAAGCACTTAGCTTTGAATAGCAAAGAGAGGATAACTATTTATTATGAACATGATGAAGAGTTTTTCTTGCTTGCTAGACACTCTAGAAACCCCCACTTTTCTAAAGTGCATAGGCAGAAATTCCCTTTGAATCAAGGTGTTATTGGTCAGGCATGGCAGCACGATGTGTGCATAGAAGTTGAATGCCCTTCTTCTGACGATCTCGATGCTTATAAGTCTTTCATGAACAAAAAGTATGGGTATGAATTAGACAAGTTAGAGTCCTTGACTATGAAAAGCTGTAGGTATGTCGCTAAAGCTGTATCTGATGCAGGGGTTCACATAGGAGTCATCGTTTTTGAGAGTGAAAGTGGTGACTTTGTGACAAAGGAAGGTGATGGAAAAGTTAAGGAAATTCTGGCTTATTGTGAAGAACACCAAAGTCAGATTGCCAAATTTGTGCGAGACGGATTTAAATATAGTAAAGAAATTAACTTAAAGTCTGAGAATCAAGTACAATCAGTAGAAGATGATTTTTTAGAGCTGTTAAATGGAGGTAGCGATGAATAAGATCCAACAAATTATTGCTTACATTTGCCTTCATTATCCTCATCCATCAGAGTTATCGAAAGCGAGACTTACCAAGTTGGTCTATCTTGCTGACTGGTTTTCATCGGTTTCTGAAGGTGAACAAATGACGGATATTGAGTGGCTGTTTAACCACTATGGTCCGTATGTCGATGATGTTGTGGATGCGGCGCAAGGTCGACGTGGTTTTCGAATAGACCATGAACAAACAATGTATGGAACATCAAAGTATGTAATTTCCTTCCATGGAGATGAAGAAGACATTGAGCTCTCCAATAGAGAGAAAGACATACTTGATGCTGTTATTAAAAAGACTAAAAGTATGTACTTCAATGAGTTTGTAGACTTTGTTTACTCTACTTATCCAGTACGAAGCCGAGAACGCTATTCCACTCTTAATTTGGTGGGCTTAGCTGAACAGTACAAAGCAAGTTAATGAAATAAAATCAGTATCTTACATATATTATTTACTAGCTTAGTAACTATGTAAGGTACTGATTATGAATAGTAAAACCCGTCTAACGGTATCCTTCCTCAATAACCTTAAACCCAATCCTAAAACTGCAAAATCTGCTGATTACGAAGTTAACTTGTCTGCTATGAAAGATAGCGGCTTGCCCGTGGGCGTTAGATGTTTGGTGGGTAAGGGAAAGGGATCTGTCAGGTTCATATTTAGGTTTACCAGTCCTGTGACTGGCAAAAAATCCAGCATCGGCCTTGGCCGAGCGAGTGACGTTGACTTAATTACTCTGCGTAAAAAGGCAAAAGAGTATCGTCAGCAAATTCTTGAAGGTATTGATCCGAAGATCGAGCGTGATACTGAAAAGGTCGATAATTCTATGACCCTTGAACGGTTTTTCAATGAGGTCTATCTTCCTCTTCAAAAACAACGTCGTACATGGAAAGATGATGTCGCACGATTCCGTCATGCAAAGTCTATCTATCATGTTCCGATAAATGAACTGACCGCTGCGCATATCGTGAAAGTGCAAATGGAGATGCAGGGTAAGATTAGCAAAACTACAGGTAAGCCTTACGCAACCGCCAGTATTTGCAGGGTATTGGCACTTCTCAAGTCGGTAAATAAGCACGCATACCGTCTTATGGATTGTCCTTTGGTCGCTGATAAAGTCAGTTTGCCTAAGCTTGATAATATTCGTACTGGTTATCTCTCCGAGAGTCAGTTGAAAGATTTTGTTCGCCATGCTTTGGATTACCCAGATAGGCATGCCGGAGCGTTCCTTGCTTTGCTTTTTCTGACTGGATTAAGAGATCGAGAACTGAGGTACTTAAAGCACGAATCGATAAACTGGGAGCAGAAAACCTTGTATATAAGTCGAACAAAAAATGGTCGTGACCACATTGTTTATGCAAGTGATTACATGCTGTCTATTTTGAAATCGATACCCAAGGTGGCAAATAACCCTTATATCTTTGCTGGACGTAGAAAGGGTAAACCTATCAGCCCAGCTAGGCACGCATTGAAGGTGATCAAGGAGAAGATGGGACTGCCTGATATACCAGGCGATAGAGCTAACATAACCCTGCACTCAGCTCGCCATACGCTCGGAACACTTTTAGCGGCAAATGGTGTCCCTCTACATGATATAGCCAAACAATTGAATCATTCCGAGATAGGTATAACGAGTAAGTATTATGCCAAGCATACTGTTGGTCGTAGGCGTAAAGTTGGCTCTCATTTATCGGATATGGTCAGTGGTGATATATCACTTAAATCTAACGAGTAACTCTAAATAAAATCATTAGAAAAGCCCCTGTTTAGCGATGAGCTAAACAGGGGCTTTTTCATTATTAGAAGGAAATTCACGATGAAAACAATAAACAAGTTTGAAGATATTCAATCATTGCCAATGCCTGATGGTGTGAAAGCAAAACTGCTCGAACACTTGATAGAGCCATTCGGTGATGAAGAAAGTACGAAAGCGTTCTGGGATGACGTCGGAACAACCTTGTACTTAATTGAGGAAGTCGATACCGATGAAACCTTGAGTGAAGAATCAGAGGAAGCTCAGCATTTTCTAAGGTTCCTTAGTAACTTTAGCGAGTGGGTGCTAATTCTTAACTCTCCTGACTGTCCTTGGCTATTAGCAGTCGCCATAGTGACCATGGAAGGCGCTGGTGTGTACTGCTGTGCTCCTATGAACAGTCCAACGTTCCCTGTCGCCAAGCTCGCTGACCAAGCTGAATCTTAAAATCAAACTAAACCTGAATTATTCCATCTTAAAGGAGGTGTCCTATGGCACGTAAACCAAGCAATAAACAAGCAGCCGTTCTACCAGAAGTTGTAGAAGGCAATGAACAAGTCACGGTCACTGACGATCAACCAGTAGACCATTTCACTAATATCGTGCGCGAGGGCAAAGCTAAAAAGCTTTCACCGAAAACAGAGAACCATGTGTTCTATGAAATCGCCATTCATGATGAAGAAAACGAGCTCTATATCCGCATGTCGGGTAATGAAGGTGGAGGTCTACACAGCAAGGAATGGATCCCGCTTAAAGATATCACCGCTGTACTAGATGTGCAGGGTGATAAACCGTTCAAGAGTTCTGTGCTGAAGTGTGTATTTTCTGGACAGTCAGCGAACAACGCGGGTTTTATGGCTGCTTGTTGCAGGGGGCTTGGTCTTATCATCCAGTCGGAGAAATCAGTCTTCCTCCACGTTCTAGCATCAGGCTACGAGAAACGTCGAGATGAGCTTCTGTCTCTAGTGAGTGATGAAACTAAACCTGAATAACCTCGAAACTCACATCAATACTTACCCACTAAGCCAATTCTGGCTTTCATACTGAGCACTGCCCAAGAGTTCATCCCTAACAAACTAAACGAGATTTTATTATGAACTTAACTTTTGACGTTGAGCGATTACTGCTGCCTGTCAGTGTCGATCTTCAAGATACTTTAAACCGAGTGATCAGCGAATCAGGTAAATGGACACCCATGATCCAATCGGTGGTGATTCACTTCCGAGATTCGACCTATAGCTCTGAGAACGGTGGTTTTCATCCTGTTGAAATCAGGCTTGTTCGCCTCTACGACCAGTGGATCTTTGATTACATCACTGACTTTGCGTATAGCGGTGGCCTTTATCCTGAATTGGTTAAAGAGGTGGATTTTAACTTCTCATCTGGAACAGCGAGTTTTTCCTATGTTCCGGAACTGCCGATAACAAGTAGTGAGGTAATGGAGTTCTACTCGATGTGGGAATCCAACTTTCTCAGCTACGTCGAAATGGGCGTGTTCGATGAGATAAAAGTCACGGTGGATTAGTTCATCACGAACCAATCCAGTAGAAAGCACCATGTATGTACCATAAAATACTCGACTCACTTCCTAGTGAAACTAAGGCTTCCTATTGCTCCATGCAACTCATGGTGTAATGGGAAGCCTTTTTCATTTGGGTAACGTTCTACAACGGATTACTTAAACGTTGCCGTCGGTATTCAGAGAGGATGAAGTTGCTGGATTGCAATGGACGGTGGAAACACAAAGGAAGGGAGACTTCAATTTTAACGAGTTTGCTTGGTTTACACTGGTGTTTTGTTATTAAAGGCTCCCATTGCTATGTCGAAGCAATGGGAGCGAATGTTCAGGTTTAGCTATGGCGCGTAACGGATAAGGGAGTTTAGAACGAATTTCCCTGAGATTTTCCATAGTCATCTGTTTCTAATTACAGCGACAAGCGCCTTAATTCTATGTTTATAGATTGGAGTGAAAACATGGGTGTTTTTCAACTAACTCATATCCAGTCAACACTTTTTCGTGTCTTTGGTGTGTAATGTCGACGTTACCCATGGCCGCCATAGAAAGCTTAAAAATCGGTGTATAGTGGCTTGTTCATGGAGGGAGGTGGCTACAGTAGTAAATCGAAACGACATTATGTCTTGGTTTCGGTGTCCCATGATAAACAATCATCACCGAGGTCAACGACACACTTCAATCTGTACGATGCCTTCTACTTGGTTGAGTTCAGATACGCTTGAAGTTCTTGCCTCAACACGTAACGTATCCAATCAGGTGAGAGCTCTTCAGCATGAGGTAGCCACGTTTTAAGTTGACGTAGTAATTCTGGAATGTTCTTGGTTTGGTGACTAACCAGTACATCACCGGAAACTAGCTCTTTTAGCAATTGGCACTCATTGACGTTGCTTTCATTTAAGGGTGCTTCGGTCGCTTTAGTACTTACCTGAATAAGAACCTCAATGGGATTAAGTAACTCATCCTCATATCCTCGACCAGTGAGCTTCTGTTCAACGGTAGGGCTAGGAGAATATTTATCCTCGTAACGGGTTAAATCACGAACCTTAGTCATACTGAGCAATTCTCGGCGGTTTCTCACTAGCACATTCACGTCTCGCTAATCGAACTCCTTCGGTCTAGTCAATTAATCGACATCTCATTTTCTTATGCGCGGTATCACCGTAGCCATTTACGCAATTGATTCACTTTTTAATCTCACGATCTGTTCGAGTAGCTGACCGTGAATTCATCAATCCATTTAGGAAAATAAACATGAAAAAATTAGTAGTAACAGCACTTTTAGTAACGAGTTTTGGTGCATCGGCAGGGCTGTTTAGCTCTGATCTGGATGACGCAATAGATACCGTTCGTGAAGGTAGTCCTGACGGTTGCCAGTTTGCTTTAGGCGATATGATTGACTCTACATTCACCGATGAATCATGGAAAGCAGATAAAACTAAATCAGGTCGAATCTTCGTTGATATTGAAGGGGATGTGAACTTCCGTAATCAAGAGCAAAAAGCTTTTATGCAATTCGAAGTTGATGGTGATGAGTTTTGGCTCAACACGTTAAAACTGAACAACAGATACCAAAGTCAGATGATGACCCGAAGCTTCGCTAATCATCTATGCGATTCGGTTAAATAAGCTCAATCAATTCATGTCATTCAGGCGAGGCGTTGTCCTCGCCTTTTTCATATCTAAAGGGAAGGTAACTATTATGGCGAAAACACATTTTCATTCGGAGTCTCAACAACGCTGGTTTAAGCCGAGCGCGTCAACAGGCGTTCGATTTGCTCAATATGGTGCCACACTCGGTACGCGCTATGGTCCACAGGGTGTCGTTCTTGGCGGAGCGATAGGGTTTTTAACCGGAGCTGTCATAGGTGGGGTACTGGATGAACTAGACGTTATCTAGTGAAAAAGTAGAGGTGATTGCACCTCTACTTTTTTCTTTATCGTAATTGATGAGAAGTGAATTCCCTTTGTGCTGTAAGAGGTTCGGGTTAGTGTGTTATTAGCTCGTTGGGGATAAACCGCAACAACAAATCACACGCTCAACCAAGTAACAAGGGCTTAATCTTATGAGCACCTTCGCGTTCTACAAACATCTTAGGCTCTTTGTCGCCGTAGAACTCTTTCAGTGAGAGTGTGGCATGAATCTTCGTTAATGCTTGCTCAATACTCGCTTTATCATGTCCACCATTTGGTGCTGAAAACGGAATAACGCAATCACTTAATTTTTCATCTTCGATAATAGAATACTTACCGTCGGGGTGTTTGCTATCCCAAAGCACCGAGTGACTAAAGCTTCTTGTTCCGGTGAATGGGTTTTTCGTACCATTCTGCTCTTCGATTGAGGCTCGGTATGTAATGCGTAGTTTTGCGCTAAGAGTGAGTTCAATAGAGATCTGATTCTCTTTTTTAGTGGCGTAAACGCTGAACTTACTTTCGGGAAAGCTTATGAATTCGTGAATACTGTGTGCCTTATTGCCGCTATCTAACTTGAATGGAATGTACTTAATACTCTGATTTGGTTGAATGAGTAAGTAAACCGATGCTAGAAGTGAGTCTCCGTCATTATCGACACTATTGTTATTGACAATCAGTAGTCTAGCTTTTAATGGGTTAGCTTTTGGAAAGTGCTCTAAATCGGGTCTTCCAAACTGTTTTTTAAAACAGGTCAACGTCGGTTGTATAAGCTTCTTTTCTGATTGGGGTGATGTTTGCTGGAACGCCGACATTAATAGTCCATAGCTTTCTTCCTCGAACTTCCTACTTGTTGAAATAAATCGCCCAAGCGACTTGATGAAGGACTGATTGCGTTTGTACCAGGGTGGGAATAACAAAGTGTCGACTTGAACTGAAACTCTTATTTTTACAAAGCTTTTATCACTAGAACTGTTTTTTTCGACAATGCTGTTACCACATACAGTCAATGTGACTTGGTCTTGATTGCTTAACTTAGTGACTGCGTTAAGTCTATTGCTTGCTTTGTAGATGGAATGAGCTGAGCGTTTTGGAAAGGATACATCAATTCCTACATTGTTAAATGATTCACTTAACAGCTTTGCCGCGTTATCTGCTCGTAGTTGAAACAAGTACCAGAACGTATTGATAAGTAGGTGCTTTGAGTGTGTAGATAGTTTCTTGTCTTTCTCGATAAACAAGTGAATCGGTTTGCTGTAGAGGACTTTCTTTCTTCTCGGCATAACATTACAAATCAAACAAAATGGTACCTATTGTTGGTTTTTTACAGAAATGATGCATCTGTGGATACAGGGCTGTCATAAAAACTAGTCATTTCATCGCTTATCTCTGGCTTCAACCCATCAAATTTTTCCATCGCAGTGCGAATTAATCTGGCTCCAAGATTTACTTAGACCGAGCTAGATATTATGAGCAATACATCAATTGAAATGACCCAGAAGGTACTTAACGCCTTGTCTCGTCCTGATAAGGGCGAGCAAGGTTTTGAGTACCGATGGACTAAGAACTCTCGCTTACGTTTATTGGTAACTGCTTCGAGTAAGCGTTGGATCGTTCGCCTTGGCTGGAAAGGGCAACGTTACTACGAATCGTTTGGGACTTATCCTGAAATGAAGTTTGCGGACTTTGAGAAGTTGGCTTACCAGTTTATTGCTGATGTTCAGTCTGGTGCCTACCGCAAAGGTAGTCGCCTGACTGTACAACAGTTCTTTGATGATGTTGTACTTACATACAGTCGTAATCATCACCGTGATTCTAAGACCTTTTTATCCCGATCTAAGCGCGTAATGGCTGCGTTTGGTAAAAAGCGCGTTACGGATGTGACTCGCCGTGATGTGGAGAAATTTCTTTATTCTTTAACAGGCTTATCGCCAGCTACGGTGAACCGTTATCGAGCTTTTTTATCCAAGTTTTTTTCTATGGCGGTCGAACACGACATCATTGAAAAGAGTCCAGTGAAGGGCGTGAAAAAGCTGGTGGAGATCAACCAGAAAGACCGAGTGTTGTCCTCTAAAGAGATGGAAAGCTTTTGTCGCCATGCGTGTGCTGAGCCTAACTTCATTCACAGTTACGCACTAATCCTTAGTCTGTTAACTGGTATGCGCATTGGTAATGTGATTAGCCTGACTCGATCTATGCTTGCGGATGACCTTTCTTCTGCGCTCCTGCCGATGACGAAATCTGGTAAATCGCAGCGCATTTATTTCTCCGAGCCTGCAAAACGCCTGATCCGTAAATGTCTCAAAGTGTCGTTCAACGATTGGGTGTTCCCCTCGTTAAAGAACCAAGGTGAGCACATTGCATACCCACGCGCTTGTATGGAGCGCATTCAGCAAGCTATGAAAGCGGAAGGTTCGCTAGAAGCGCCTTTCACCATCCACGACCTTCGTAGAACGCAAGCGACACAAATGCTGATTGCAACTAACGATATTCGACTAGTTCAGCAAAGCCTTGGTCATTCTAATGTGAATGTCACCGAGCGCTACGCCTATTACCAAAACACCCATCTAGCGCAAGCCACTCAGCAGACCGTTGAGGCAATGCTACCTAATTTCCAATTCAGCTAAGGAGTACCTGATGAAAAATGCACTAACAGTAGAAGAGTTTGCAGAGGCATACAGCCTTAACCCTGCCACGGTGAGAACTAATGTGACTCGAAAGCCTGACAGTTTACCCAAGGTATTGCGCATTGGCCGCAGTGTCCGCTTTTTAGTTAGTGAAATTGAAAAATGGGAAAAAACGTTATTGGAAACGGCATAAACCACGAAATTTTCCAGTTATTTCCGGCTATTACTTTTGCCAGTCGAGGTTGGCTTGATTGGCACACAAACTTAAATAAAACATAAATCGATGGAGATTTTATTATGACTACTTCAACTCAACCACTATTCATCCGTAACGGTAACTCTGTAGTAAATGCGAGTGCTGCAACGAGTTTGACTCATAACGGTGATTTTACTTTGCTACTGGATGATAAATGCCAAAAGGTAGCGTTTGACCAAAGCGAGAAAGCGCCTGAATTGTTTGAACGTGTGAAGAAAGCAATTAAACCGCATGACAAGTATGGATTGGTGTTAGATAACGGCGGTTTTATTGATGCCCGTGTTATCTCAAATGTATTCGTATCGCCGAAGACGAGCAATCTTGTGATAGTTGGCTTGAATGACCGTCCTCTATGTGTTCTTGATGCGAAGACTTTCTCTGACCTAGATGGATTGACCGAAGTGATCTTGGATGCTCTGGTAAGTGTCGGTGAGGGTGAGAAGTTCCCTGCTATCGAATGGTCTGCTTACAAGGCTCAGTAATCTGATTTCGCTTTAACACTATGGCTCTTCGGAGCCATTTTTTGATCTAAGAGGAGGATAAAATGGAAGAATCAATGAATTACTGGGCTGAAGATACAGATATTAAGGTTGAAGAATCGTTTGATGGTATTGAGGTCGATGAAAACTTGGTTGAAGCGTGGGGAAATGCGAGTAACGATGAGCATGTAGATGAGAGACTTGGTGGTATTGCTTTAGAAACCATGTCTCCTATTGAAAGCGTTAGTAGTTATGTAAAGTCGAAGAAAAAGAGTAAGCGGTATAAGGCACGCACTAAGTTCTTCGATCGTCCGATTATCTCATTCGATACTGAGTATGTGTTGTCGAAGTGTGGGAAGTACAACCGAGTTCTAAGTTATCAATTTGTCACTTTACATAGTGGTAAGGTGTCTAAGTTGGTGCTGTATCCAGACTCAACTAAAAAGTCTGGTCGTTTATCGATGGATTACTGTTTTGCTCGTGTCATTGAAAAGGCTATTGAAGACGGTGTACTTGAGTGTTGGCCTACCGATATCATCGTAACAGCTCACTTCATGAAAGCTGACCTATTTAACTTCAACCAAGCTTTTGAGCAAGTCAAAACACATATCAAGGGTATCCGGAAAACCGTGGCGAGTTTGGGGGATGCGTATGAATTGGACTTGAGTAAGGTCATGACTCGTCGTATCGATAAAGAGCCTGTCAAAATTAAAGATAAGAATCGTAATTATCACACCTTACATATGTCATTTTTTGACACCATGCTACTTGCTCCAGCTAGCGCTCAGTCTTTATCGGCTGTCGGAAATATAGTGGGCGTACCTAAACTGGATATTCCAAAACCATACAGCATTGAACGTATGGATGAATATCTTGCAGGCGACAAGGCTGGGTTCGAAGCGTATGGATTGACCGATAGTTTGATATCAGCCCTTCACTTCAAGGCTAGCGCTGACCTATGTAAAGAATTAGGTTTGAAGTCAGTGCCTTATACGATTGGTGGTATGGCTGTAAAAACATTCATTAACTCGCTTGATGACCCTAAAAGTTATCGCAAGTTATTTGGTTTTGAAGAAAAGAAGCGTGAAATATGGTCGAAAGAAACAGGTAAGGTTCGCACTGTCACTATTGAAGAGCCTACTCAAGCTCGTAAAACCATGGAGTGGTTCGCTTCAGAATGTTATAGCGGTGGCCGTAATGAAGCGTTCTGGTCAGGTGTTACACCAGTTGATACATGGTTAGATCTAGACGTGCCTTCTTGCTACGGAGCGATTACGAATGGTCTACGCGAAATTTCGTATCAAGACATGTATATGAGTAACAAGGTGGAAGATTTCTTTGGTGACAAAATGGCACTTGCTTGGGTTGAATTTGAGTTTCCTGAAAATACACGTTTTCCATCGCTTGTTGTTCGTGATAAGGACTCATTGATTTTCCCACTCCGTGGTCAGACTCACTGCACAGGACATGAATTAGAAGTCGCTTATAACCAAGGTGCTAAGATCAAGATAAAACAAGGCTTTATATTTCCATGGAAAAACGATGTACGGATCTTCGAAAAGTACATGAAGTGGGGGCGTGAAAAGCGAAAGAGCTATGAGAAAGGCTCATTTCAGGAAAGACTTGTTAAAGAAATGTTGAATTCAACGTATGGTAAATTTAGCCAGAACGTAAAACCAAAGCAAACATTTTCAGTGGAGGATGGATACAGCAAGCCTCAACCTCCATCCAAATTGACCAACCCATTCTATGCGTCGTATACATGTGGTTTGGCGCGCGCATTATTAAGTGAAATGTTAGCTAGTGTGCCAGATGATAAAACGGTTCTGTCAATTACGACTGATGGATTTCTGGGTAATACAAGTGTTGAAGACCTTGATTTAACTGGACCAATTTGTCAGCGCTTTCGTGAGTTGTTTCATCGTATGGAGCCTAATGGTGGTGAGATATTGGAAGTTAAGCACAAGGCTAAGCAACTTATCTGTGCGAAGACGCGTGCTCAATATACGGTAACTCCAATGGACGGTTGGGAGCCTGTACTTGCGAAAGGTGGAATTCAGGTGCCTAAACAAGTTACGGATCAAAATCAGTACATGGTGAATCTATACAAAGAACGAACACCTGAACACAAGACGGATTCGTCACACCTTACTTCGCTCCGTTCAATGTGTACCGAACGTAAAGATATGCTGATGGAACGGAAGCAATCACGTTTGAACCTTGAATTTGATATGAAGCGTGAACCAATCAACCCACGAGTTATCGAAGTTGATGGTGTTCCATTAGTTAGCTTTGAAACTAAGCCGTTTAAGAATGCTTTTGAGATGCGTTATACCCGTATTCGCTTTGATGCTTGGCGTAAGAGTGGTCGCTGTTTGAAGACCATGGATGATTGGTACGATTGGCAGGAACGTTTAAGTATGTATAAGGCGAACGACAAAGGTGAAGTTCGTTTAAAGAAAGATGAAAAGCCTGATGAATTAATGGCTCGTTTGTTTGTTCGCTTTTACAGTCATGAAGTATCAGGTATCACTAAGAAAGATATTACCGCCAAAGCTCTATCTGAATGGCTTGTAGAGCTAGGTTATGATATTAAGCCAAGTTTGGTGCGTGGCGCTGGTCGTACAAAACTTGTGGAAGGTACTGTTCCTCTCACTCAATCAACTTTGAAACTAGCAAAGCTGTTGGTGGGTAAATTTCCTCAATTTGATCCTGTACCGTTGTTTAATGCCTCCGATGAAGAAGTTATGCGTCAATTGGAAAATATTTCGTAAATAATGAAACGCTATGAGCTCTTGTATAGCAAGGGCTTATGGCCTGTGTGTATCTAGTTCGTTGGGGATATACATCAATAACCCATCACACAATCAAATCTCAACCCAATATTCACAGCTAACCAAAATCAAACAAATACGTACCTATCATGCTGGTAACTTTCATAACCAGATACTATGAACAATGCCCGTTTGGGATATCAAGCAATTCTGCGCTTTTTTCCTTGCTCCAAACCCTGCAATTTCTCATTCCCCAATTCCCTTTTAATAGCCCGTAGCCACAACGTCGTGGTGAATTTTTCATTTACACATTAGGGAATTAGTCATGAGTAAGAAATCCAAAGCAAAAGCACACGTAGTAGCACAAGGACATCAACCTGGCGTTTATACCAATTGGGGCGATGTTCAGAAGCAAATTAGTGGATACAAAGGCAAGGTAAATTGGGGCTGTGAATCAGTTGAACAAGCTGAAGCTGAATATCAAGCCTTGAGTGCTTGGCGTTGTTTATCACCTGAAAATCGAACAGAGAAGCTAACTCTTGAAAAAGCGAAAGAGATTGTTGCAGGTATGCTGGCAGATTCTGAGGTGTTTATTGCTGAGTGTGCCGAGTCTAAAGAGCTAAAAGTAGCAGTGAATGAGTCAGTACCTAAATTCTACAAGCTAGTACTGACTTGCTGCTTTGGTGGTAAGAACGCTGATTCAACCATTACAGGCTCTGATGGAAAGAGTGAGGTCGTTAAGCTGAGTTCTGGTGCTACTGCCAAGCTGAAATACCTAGAGCTAGCCTATGCAGCGATTAAGTACGCTGATAACGCGATAAATGGTGGCGTAGATAGTGTTGAGGTTTGGGGAGTTGATGGTTCTGTGCTAGTCACTCTAAATGAATGGGCTCTTAAATATCGCGAACGTGGCTGGGTTAATTAGTTCGGTAAGCCTGTTGCTCATCGTGAAGTTATCGAACCTATGTTGGCTTTGTATGAAAAGCTAGGCGATAAGGTGAAACTGAACACAGGTGAGCAACCAGTAGATAACGACGCTCCATTCTAACTAGACATTAAGTTAGCCCTACAGGGGCTGAGAGGCTTGTCCTCTCTGCTCCTGTGGGGCTTTTTACTATCTGAATTACAGGAATAATACCGATGAAAAATACTGAAACATTGACCGTTGAGGGCGTTGAGTTTCCCTCTCGTACTACTGCTGCTCGTCATTACGGCTTGAACCCTAAACTGGTCACTGAACGCATTACTAAGCGTGGATGGACGTTGGAACAGGCTTTGGAGTTAGAACCAAGTCCAAGTCGTGCTTACGCCAAGAAAGTTGTTATAGACGGCACTGAGTATTCAAGTATGCGTCAGGCAGCTAAAGAGCTTGGTGTGTCGCAAAGTACGCTGATGAATCGCATAAAGTCTGGCATATCTCTAGAGGATGCGCTCTCGGCTTTCCATGCCAACCGAGAGAAGTTAAAAGGTCAGTCCAAGCCAATGTTCTACGGTAACAAGCTCTATCCGTCTGCGCGCCATTTGTTGCTTGCTAATCCAACGCTGGTTGCTGGTGGTGATTTGGGTAAAGCCATTACCTCACTGAATGACAAGGCTCGTCGAGCTAAGAATCAGGGTGAGATTGAGAATTTGAGTATTGATGAAATTTCGCTTAAGTATAGTTTGTTGAAGGTAAGGTTTGTTGATGAATTTGATGCTCTGGCGGCTCAGCTGACCGAAAAGATCGGTGAAGGTGCTTTGAACGGTATGTTTTATAAATTGAAGTAGCTGATATCGTTGCCTAAGAAGGGAGTAGTTACCTTGTGTGATTGATCCCTTGTTTATTATCTGCGATTTGTGCTGGTGGTTCTGCTGCTTGATGGTCTACCTGTAACCACTGCTGCTGGTATTTATAGTCGTAGGCGAATACGGCTGAGGATTTTGCGCTCAGTGGCTGCTGGAGGCTTTTGAGGGGGGATTTTCTGGTTGAATCTAGTTGCGCTTCTAGCGAGGTGGTTACGGTATGTGTTTAGCTGTCTGGGTATGCAGGGTATTGATATATTTAAATAAAGACCAGTACAACAGCGTAGCGAAGCGGCTGTTGTACTGGTCTTTATTATGTCTATACAGCAATTCTTAGTTGATCTTCAGGTAGTGAGTTTTCATCTAAATCATCGTATAAATGGTTTAGATCTAGAACATCAATCATTTCTTGTGTCGAGAAAGTTGTTTCACCAAATATATCTCTGCGAATTGCCTTGCCAATTTCAGCTGCTAATAATGGTGGAACAGCGTTTCCTATTTGCCTAATAGGGTGACGAGAAGTTCCAGAAAACGCCCACCAATCAGGGAAGGTCTGTATTCTTGCACTTTCACGAGGTGTTACTTCTCTTGGCTCCGTTGGGTGAACGTGCCCTTTTCCTCCTCCTGCATCTGAACCCACGATTATAGTGTAGCTAGGTGTGTGCAGATCTAACTTATTGATTCGCGTCTTAGGATCTCTTTCTCTAGGCTTTAAGCTCGCGTATCTATCAATTATTCTTTGGCTGTGCTTTCTGCCTGTATGGTTTGCAATGGTACCTGTTTCAGCGGGAGGTAAACCTCTTAATGCTTGTCCTACATTGCGATACACTGGGAGATCTAAAAGGATGTCTTCTGGTGATTTGTGCGTTGCTGGGATTTCGTGTACTTGGCGGCCTTTTTTACAACCTATAATAAAAACTCTATCTCTGTGTTGTGGTACCCCAAAATCAACTGCATTCAACCTGTGTACAGAGAGGGTATATTCTAAATCTTCAGCAGGCGACTTTAGTTGCTCCATGAGATCTTCGAAAACAGCGCCTTTTTCGATGGTCATAATTCCGTAAACGTTTTCAAATAGGAAACAGTCTGGAGCTATTTCACCAACGAGCTCAATGTATTTGTATGCTAATTGCCCTCTCGGATCATCAAGTCCTTTTCGCTTGCCAAAAACACTAAAGGCTTGACAAGGTGGCCCTCCGGCTAAGAGTGGTAGTTGCCCTCTGCTTAGGCCTACATGTTGAAGTAGGTCTGCGCCTGAAAGCTTATTAATGTCCTCGTTTAATATCACAGAATTTTGTAAGAAGGGTTTACCTCTTCGAGTGGACTCTTCTTTTGCTCTTGCCAGAGTCTTGCAACTATGCTCGTCAACGTCTGTAGCTAGTAGATTTTCGAATCCTGCTGCCTCTAGGCCGAGGTCTAGTCCTCCTCCACCTGAAAATAAAGAAATGTATTGAGTCATATGGTTTCTAATGAGTACTGGTTATATGTACAGTTTACTAACATGAAACTGTACCTGAATGCAAACTTTACCGCTGTTAGCTTTGTTTTTCTCGCGTTTGTAAGCGAGGATTTTAACCTGTTGAGCAATCCGCGACAAAGAAATTTGACATATTTGTAATTTTTACATATTCGTCAATTAGATAGCTGCCTGAGGTGGGTATAGGCTCCGCTTGATTGGTTTTGCTAGAAGGTTTGTGAGATGTATGAGTAGTTTTGAGTTGAATGTTTGATCTTAAACTTTTGATTTTTATTGCAAATAAAAAGAGGCGTTTTCCCGCCTCCTTTCTGATTACATCTAAAGTAATTTTTCGATTTCTATTGACTTCGCGTAGCTTTCTAGTTCGTCATTCTCAAACCAGTACAAGTTGATCTTTCTGTCTTCACTGAGGTAGTCAAGAATCCATTGCTCCACGAAACTGAGGGGGTTTTTGTTCAAAACAATTGCTAAATGATTGTTTTGTCCCAACTCCTCTCTGTATTTAAATGCGTACTCGTATAGTTGTGAAACGGCGGTTCTGATCTGTTTACCGACATTTTTTTCACTTATTGTTTTGATTTCGAATAGGATTCCAGGCTTGCTTTCTATTTCAGCGTGTAAGTCGTAACCCCCAGCAAGTTCGAAAGTCTTTAGTCCTAGTTGCTTAAGATAGCAGTGTAAGTTGAACACAGTTTGCTCATGTTCTCTGGAGGCTGTCTCTACTAGGTGAAGCCAATGTTCGCCGTTTTCATCACTAGTATTTTTAGCTTGAATAACGAAGTCAGCTATTGTTCTTTCCGTGGATACTTCTCTACGTTGTTGTGATGGCCTTCTTTCTGAACCTACGGTTTCTTTGGACTCTAACTTGTCTTTGAAAACAGCGTCTTCAAGTTCTGCTTCCGAGTTCAAAGAGTGGAGGAGCTCTATAGAGTTTACTTCCACAGTTTGCCCTTTGAGTAAGACCCCTCCAGCTGATTGTAGTATTTTGAGTATGGAGCGAAAGCGGCGATTTCTCGTTTTGTGTATAGAGCTTTTTAACTCAGAAGGTGGAATTGGTAGTAACTGCTTTTGGACTGTATCAACATCCCCATCTTGAGGGCGCCAATGCCTACAGATATTAATAAGTTCATCAACGCTGAACTGCTTTTTGGAGGTCTGAGCTAGAGCTTGTGCGATGATAACAAACGGTTTCTCGTTATCTTCTGTATGGTTTTTACATACATTGAGTAAGACGTTTTGGATGGATGTTCTTCCAACCAGCAAATCTTTACCTGCGACGCTTAAGGAGTATTTTTTATCTAACTCCTCGATTAATCCTAGTTTTTTCCACGTATTAGACCTTCTGAATATTGGTCTAAAACTATTGTCTTTTTTATCACGCGAAAACCATTTGATGTGGGGGACTTTCTCTTGGATGGCTGTGTAAAATGGGTCTGTAGACTCTCTATGAGAGACGGGTTGATGTGCAGCGATAACCCTAAGAGTCTCCATGATTACATCAGGAGCCCAAGTTTGTTCAACACCTTGATCAAGGCCTTTCCACTCAGCATTGTAATTCCTAGCCATATTTTTGTCCTTTTTAATGTACCTTGGAACATCATATTGGCTGCTGGAGGTAATGTAAAGTACCGTGGAACTTCACGTTGCCTTGAAGTAGCTTTTAATTACAAAGAATAAAGAGGCAGTGGTTTTTAGTTTGATGCTTGCTCTTTTCTATATGAAAGGAGATCTTTGTTAAATTCTGAGCCCTGTTCCGACAAACTAGACCTAATGCGCTCTCAGCAACTGTAGAAGATCTTAAGAGGGAATAAAAATGCGTTGACTATGTTGAGTCTGTACTTGACGTATGCAATCTTGATCTAATAGGATCCCACTACATGGTCTTTTATATCTAACAGAGTCCTAGTTGATACAACTAGTTAAAAGACCATGAGAGGTATTCAAAATCCGTTGCCTTCGGGCGTGGCGGTTCAAGTCCGCCCACCGGTACCATATTTAAACAACAAAGCCTCGACGAAAGTCGGGGCTTTGTTGTACTTGTCTGTTATAAATATAAAACTAGGTCGAAGTTCTAGAACGAAATGTCTCCTGACTGTAGGCAGGCTATCAATTCTAAGCATGGCCAATAGCTGGGAAGCTTGTTTTTATCTTGTTTGAATTATGCCCTGCCTGCAAAACCTCTCTCGTCGTTATACTTCTTTCGTCCTTACTAGCGATAATAAAAATCTTCAAATTTTTCTATTAGTTAAGTAAATATTGTCTATCTTTTAGAGAGAAGAAATTTCTGAAAGGATTCAATCAATGTATCAACTCACCCCTTACTTGTTTTTCGCTGGACGCTGTGATGAAGCGCTAGACTTCTACTGCCAAGCGTTTGGTGGGGTTGTGGTCACCAAGCAATACTTTAAGGACTCACCTCAACAAATAGAGGGCGCTGATCCCGATTGGATCATGCATGCAGAGTGCGAAGCATTCGGTATGAAATTAATGCTTTCAGATGGCTTAGTCGCGAAGGAACGTTCTGGTAATCATATTGCACTGTCTCTGGTGTTTGATGACATCAATGATCAGGCCAGAGTCTTTGATAAATTATCCCACGGTGGGAATATTATGATGCCACTTGCCGACACGTTTTGGGGGGCTCGTTTTGGTAAAATTGAAGATAAATTTGGGGTTCGTTGGATGTTACATTGTGAGTTGGTTAAGTAACTTCGCAAACTGACGCAGCCTCTTTACTTGCTAAGGGTTGTTAGTGGTGAATTCTGCGTGTGAGTTGCCTAAAATGATAAATCAATTAATGAAGATTAAGTTGTATATAAATCGTGGCTAGCATAAAAATAACTGTAGACAGACTTCAGCCAGGGTTGCATATCCGACTTCCAGTCAAATGGAATGAGCACCCCTTTTTGTTTAATAGCTTTAAGATTAAAGACGAAGAACAGATCCGTCTGATCCGTCACTTAGGCATTAAACATGTGTTTATGAACCCTAGCCAGAGTGATACTCAACCTCTCCCTCCACCGACAGAGCCACAGGATAAAGATGAAACTCCGGCAGAACAAATCGATCTTGAAGCACAGAAGCTTTGGAAAGAGAAGCAAGACCGAATTGAAAAACTTAGTGCGTATCGGCGCCGGGTGATTAACTGTGAGAAAGAATTTGAACGTTCACTATCTCGGATGAGAGCGGTGATGAATAAAATTCGTAACCGCCCGGAACAGGCGGTTGATGAAGCTGCCCTATTAGTCGATGACATTGTCGATAAACTGTTGAGTGACGATCATGTGACTTTGCATTTGATGAATGGCAAAAGTGAGTTTGAAGATATTTACTTTCATTGCCTTAATGTCTCAGTTATTGCCATGATGATCGCTCAAGCGAAAAAGCTTGAAGCACAACAGATAAAGGAAGTTGCTTTTGCGGCTTTGTTTCACGATATGGGGAAAGTGAAGGTACCGACTGCTATCGTTCGTAAGAAGACCCCTTTAAGTGAGCCGGAAAAAAACTACCTTAAGCTTCATACTAAATACGGGCTTGATATCGCCAGTAATATGGAGAGTTTTCCAGAAAGCGCCAGAAAGGTTATCGCTCAGCATCATGAATTAAACGATGGCTCAGGTTATCCAGAAGGATTGAAAGAAGATCAAATTGATGAGCTGACGCAAATTATTTCAGTTGCCAATGCTTACGATAACCTATGCCACAGCAACATCCCCTCCGAACAAAAAATTCCATATGTGGCACTGTCTCATCTATATAAAAACTGTAAGCATCTATATAACAATGAAAACCTCAACATTCTGATTAAGTTTATGGGGATCTATCCGCCAGGCACTGTTGTTCAGCTGTCTAACGATATGGTTGGTTTGGTTATCTCAGTCAATGCACGTAACATTCTTTTCCCTAATGTGCTTATCTATGATCCTTCGGTCCCAAGAACGCAAGCTCCGATCATTGATTTGGCCGAGAAAGAGATAAAAATCGTGAATGCCATTTTGCCTAACAAACTACCTGATAAAGTACGTGAGTATTTAAACCCTCGCTCTAGGATCTCCTATTTCTTTGATAGTGATGACTAGTTATCCACAGTAATTTGTGGGTAGCTTGATGATAAGTTGAAAATAAAATGGTACTAAATAGGCGCTTGAATGATTAATGGTCATTTAAGCGTTTTTTTATCGAAAAAGGCAAATTTATGCTTGCCATCCTTTTGGAGCTCCCTATAATGCGCATCCACTGACACGGCAGACGCCACAAGGCTTCAGCAGTGTGAGAGAGGTGAGAAACTCCTGAGAAAATAAGTTTGAAAAAGTGTTTGACTCTTCAAATTATCTCGTTAGAATGCACCTCCGCTTTGAGAGGAAGCCTCTCAAAAGCACAGCTCTTTAACAATATAAACCTATCAATCTGTGTGGGCACTCGTTGATGATAATCCAAATAGTTTCTTAGGAAA
Source organism: Vibrio coralliilyticus (assembly GCF_024449095.1). NCBI lineage: Bacteria > Pseudomonadati > Pseudomonadota > Gammaproteobacteria > Vibrionales > Vibrionaceae > Vibrio > Vibrio coralinecrosis. The sequence goes on along the minus strand of NZ_CP024627.1, from coordinate 2,837,257 downwards.
CAATTTAGGTTTCAATGATACGAAGTGACCATTCGAATTGGGAAGCAGCCTTGAGCTGTTTTGTTTTACTTTTTCAAAAGTGAAAACCAATAAGAGCACAGTCAATTCAAACATTACTTTATGTAATGTTCAGTATTCATTGAGCCGACAAAATCTTAAATTGAAGAGTTTGATCATGGCTCAGATTGAACGCTGGCGGCAGGCCTAACACATGCAAGTCGAGCGGAAACGAGTTATCTAAACCTTCGGGGAACGATAACGGCGTCGAGCGGCGGACGGGTGAGTAATGCCTGGGAAATTGCCCTGGTGTGGGGGATAACCATTGGAAACGATGGCTAATACCGCATAATAGCTTCGGCTCAAAGAGGGGGACCTTCGGGCCTCTCGCGTCAGGATATGCCCAGGTGGGATTAGCTAGTTGGTGAGGTAATGGCTCACCAAGGCGACGATCCCTAGCTGGTCTGAGAGGATGATCAGCCACACTGGAACTGAGACACGGTCCAGACTCCTACGGGAGGCAGCAGTGGGGAATATTGCACAATGGGCGCAAGCCTGATGCAGCCATGCCGCGTGTATGAAGAAGGCCTTCGGGTTGTAAAGTACTTTCAGCAGTGAGGAAGGTGGATGTGTTAATAGCGCATTCATTTGACGTTAGCTGCAGAAGAAGCACCGGCTAACTCCGTGCCAGCAGCCGCGGTAATACGGAGGGTGCGAGCGTTAATCGGAATTACTGGGCGTAAAGCGCATGCAGGTGGTTTGTTAAGTCAGATGTGAAAGCCCGGGGCTCAACCTCGGAATAGCATTTGAAACTGGCAGACTAGAGTACTGTAGAGGGGGGTAGAATTTCAGGTGTAGCGGTGAAATGCGTAGAGATCTGAAGGAATACCGGTGGCGAAGGCGGCCCCCTGGACAGATACTGACACTCAGATGCGAAAGCGTGGGGAGCAAACAGGATTAGATACCCTGGTAGTCCACGCCGTAAACGATGTCTACTTGGAGGTTGTGGCCTTGAGCCGTGGCTTTCGGAGCTAACGCGTTAAGTAGACCGCCTGGGGAGTACGGTCGCAAGATTAAAACTCAAATGAATTGACGGGGGCCCGCACAAGCGGTGGAGCATGTGGTTTAATTCGATGCAACGCGAAGAACCTTACCTACTCTTGACATCCAGAGAACTTTTCAGAGATGAATTGGTGCCTTCGGGAACTCTGAGACAGGTGCTGCATGGCTGTCGTCAGCTCGTGTTGTGAAATGTTGGGTTAAGTCCCGCAACGAGCGCAACCCTTATCCTTGTTTGCCAGCACTTCGGGTGGGAACTCCAGGGAGACTGCCGGTGATAAACCGGAGGAAGGTGGGGACGACGTCAAGTCATCATGGCCCTTACGAGTAGGGCTACACACGTGCTACAATGGCGCATACAGAGGGCGGCCAACTTGCGAAAGTGAGCGAATCCCAAAAAGTGCGTCGTAGTCCGGATTGGAGTCTGCAACTCGACTCCATGAAGTCGGAATCGCTAGTAATCGTAGATCAGAATGCTACGGTGAATACGTTCCCGGGCCTTGTACACACCGCCCGTCACACCATGGGAGTGGGCTGCAAAAGAAGTGGGTAGTTTAACCTTCGGGGGGACGCTCACCACTTTGTGGTTCATGACTGGGGTGAAGTCGTAACAAGGTAGCGCTAGGGGAACCTGGCGCTGGATCACCTCCTTATACGATGATTATTCACGATGAGTGTCCACACAGATTGATAAGTTTATGTAGTTTAAGAGAACGAAGATATCCCAATATCTTCAACTTAGTGTCCCGTTCGTCTAGAGGCCTAGGACACCGCCCTTTCACGGCGGTAACAGGGGTTCGACTCCCCTACGGGATACCATCTTTAAGTGCATTTCTTTAAGTAGAAAGTTTTAAGTGTTCTTAAAAATGGTTCTTAAATGAATCTAGCTCTTTAACAATTTGGAAAGCTGACGAATAACAACAATCCCCATCTCTATGAGATGCGTTGTTATTCATTTAAAAGTTCTCAAATCCTAAATCTTTATGATTTAGGTACCAACACACATTCAAGTGTTCTTGGAAACATCCTTGTGATGTTTAATATTTGAGTCCGGCAAAATCGAGTCTGCATCATGTTTAAATAATTGCAGACAACTTTGGTTAGTTGACTAGAAGACCCTTTGGGGTTGTATGGTTAAGTGACTAAGCGTACACGGTGGATGCCTTGGCAGTCAGAGGCGATGAAGGACGTATTAACTTGCGATAAGCCCAGATTAGACAGTAAAAGTCATTTGAGTCTGGGATTTCCGAATGGGGAAACCCAACTGCATAAGCAGTTACTGTTAACTGAATACATAGGTTAACAGGGCGAACCGGGGGAACTGAAACATCTAAGTACCCCGAGGAAAAGAAATCAACCGAGATTCCGAAAGTAGCGGCGAGCGAAATTGGACTAGCCCTTAAGCTTTTAATGAGACAGGTGAAGGCTCTGGAAAGTGCCGCGATACAGGGTGATAGCCCCGTAACCGACATCTCATCATCAGTGAAATCGAGTAGGGCGGGACACGTGATATCCTGTCTGAATATGGGGGGACCATCCTCCAAGGCTAAATACTACTGACTGACCGATAGTGAACCAGTACCGTGAGGGAAAGGCGAAAAGAACCCCTGTGAGGGGAGTGAAATAGAACCTGAAACCGTGTACGTACAAGCAGTAGGAGCACCTTCGTGGTGTGACTGCGTACCTTTTGTATAATGGGTCAGCGACTTATATTCAGTAGCAAGGTTAACCATCTAGGGGAGCCGTAGAGAAATCGAGTCTTAACTGGGCGTCGAGTTGCTGGATATAGACCCGAAACCAGGTGATCTAGCCATGGGCAGGTTGAAGGTTGAGTAACATCAACTGGAGGACCGAACCGACTAATGTTGAAAAATTAGCGGATGACTTGTGGCTAGGGGTGAAAGGCCAATCAAACCTGGAGATAGCTGGTTCTCCCCGAAATCTATTTAGGTAGAGCCTCGGACGAATACTACTGGGGGTAGAGCACTGTTAAGGCTAGGGGGTCATCCCGACTTACCAACCCTTTGCAAACTCCGAATACCAGTAAGTACTATCCGGGAGACACACGGCGGGTGCTAACGTCCGTCGTGGAGAGGGAAACAACCCAGACCGCCAGCTAAGGTCCCAAATTACAGCTAAGTGGGAAACGATGTGGGAAGGCTTAGACAGCTAGGATGTTGGCTTAGAAGCAGCCATCATTTAAAGAAAGCGTAATAGCTCACTAGTCGAGTCGGCCTGCGCGGAAGATGTAACGGGGCTAAGCTGTAAACCGAAGCTGCGGCAATGCATTTTATGTATTGGGTAGGGGAGCGTTCTGTAAGCCGTTGAAGGTGAGTTGTAAAGCTTGCTGGAGGTATCAGAAGTGCGAATGCTGACATGAGTAACGATAATGGGGGTGAAAAACCTCCACGCCGGAAGACCAAGGGTTCCTGTCCAACGTTAATCGGGGCAGGGTAAGTCGACCCCTAAGGCGAGGCCGAAAGGCGTAGTCGATGGGAAACGGGTTAATATTCCCGTACTTCTTACAATTGCGATGGGGGGACGGAGAAGGCTAGGTGGGCCTGGCGACGGTTGTCCAGGTTCAAGTGCGTAGGCTTGAGAGTTAGGTAAATCCGGCTCTCTTTAAGGCTGAGACACGATGTCGAGCTACTACGGTAGTGAAGTCATTGATGCCATGCTTCCAGGAAAAGCCTCTAAGCTTCAGATTGTAAGGAATCGTACCCCAAACCGACACAGGTGGTCGGGTAGAGAATACCAAGGCGCTTGAGAGAACTCGGGTGAAGGAACTAGGCAAAATGGTACCGTAACTTCGGGAGAAGGTACGCTCTTGACGGTGAAGTCCCTTGCGGATGGAGCTATTGAGAGTCGCAGATACCAGGTGGCTGCAACTGTTTATTAAAAACACAGCACTGTGCAAAATCGTAAGATGACGTATACGGTGTGACGCCTGCCCGGTGCCGGAAGGTTAATTGATGGGGTTAGACGTAAGTCGAAGCTCTTGATCGAAGCCCCGGTAAACGGCGGCCGTAACTATAACGGTCCTAAGGTAGCGAAATTCCTTGTCGGGTAAGTTCCGACCTGCACGAATGGCGTAATGATGGCCACGCTGTCTCCACCCGAGACTCAGTGAAATTGAAATCGCTGTGAAGATGCAGTGTATCCGCGGCTAGACGGAAAGACCCCGTGAACCTTTACTACAGCTTGGCACTGAACATTGACCCTACATGTGTAGGATAGGTGGGAGGCTTTGAACCCGGTACGCCAGTATCGGTGGAGCCGTCCTTGAAATACCACCCTTGTAGTGTTGATGTTCTAACTTAGACCCGTTATCCGGGTTGAGGACAGTGCCTGGTGGGTAGTTTGACTGGGGCGGTCTCCTCCCAAAGAGTAACGGAGGAGCACGAAGGTGGGCTAATCACGGTTGGACATCGTGAGGTTAGTGCAATGGCATAAGCCCGCTTGACTGCGAGAATGACAATTCGAGCAGGTGCGAAAGCAGGTCATAGTGATCCGGTGGTTCTGAATGGAAGGGCCATCGCTCAACGGATAAAAGGTACTCCGGGGATAACAGGCTGATACCGCCCAAGAGTTCATATCGACGGCGGTGTTTGGCACCTCGATGTCGGCTCATCACATCCTGGGGCTGAAGTCGGTCCCAAGGGTATGGCTGTTCGCCATTTAAAGTGGTACGCGAGCTGGGTTTAGAACGTCGTGAGACAGTTCGGTCCCTATCTGCCGTGGGCGTTGGAAGATTGAAGGGGGCTGCTCCTAGTACGAGAGGACCGGAGTGGACGAACCTCTGGTGTTCGGGTTGTCATGCCAATGGCATTGCCCGGTAGCTAAGTTCGGAATCGATAACCGCTGAAAGCATCTAAGCGGGAAGCGAGCCCTGAGATGAGTCTTCCCTGACCCCTTGAGGGTCCTAAAGGGTTGTTCGATACTAGAACGTTGATAGGCAGGGTGTGTAAGCGTTGTGAGGCGTTGAGCTAACCTGTACTAATTGCCCGTGAGGCTTAACCATACAACACCCAAAGGGTTTTGATGGACTCAAAGTAGAACATTGAATGTGTAAACACAGAACTTAAAACAGCTTTCCGAATTATTCGATTTGCAAGCAAATCTCACCCTAAAGGGCCGCACTAAAGTGCGTTTGAATTTGCGATCAAATTGATAAAGAATTTGCTTGGCGACCATAGCGTTGTGGACCCACCTGATCCCATGCCGAACTCAGAAGTGAAACGCAATAGCGCCGATGGTAGTGTGGGGTTTCCCCATGTGAGAGTAGGACATCGCCAGGCTTTAAATACCTTGTTTGAGATAAATATCTTGAGCAAAATTATGCTGATATAGCTCAGGTGGTAGAGCGCATCCTTGGTAAGGATGAGGTCCCCAGTTCGAGTCTGGGTATCAGCACCAGTAAAGAATTTTACTTGGCAACCATAGCACTTTGGACCCACCTGATTCCATGCCGAACTCAGAAGTGAAACGAAGTAGCGCCGATGGTAGTGTGGGGCTTCCCCATGTGAGAGTAGGACATTGCCAGGTTCTTATTTAGACTCAAGAGTCTGACCAATGCGGAGCGGTAGTTCAGTTGGTTAGAATACCGGCCTGTCACGCCGGGGGTCGCGGGTTCGAGTCCCGTCCGCTCCGCCACTTACTCTAGGCCTCAGCATAAATGCTGGGGTCTTCTTGTATGTACGATATTATTTTTGGGCTACGATCTATCCCAGGCCTCGGCAGCAATGCTGAGGCTTTTTCATATGTATCGGTATTTATCCGAAACTTCCCATTGAAACGTTACAAAAATGCCCCTAGGGCTATTTTTTCTCGTTTAAGCTCCAATCGTACGCATAGCTGAATTTGCTGTTTAAGTCTGATAGTTCTGGACGATACTTGGCTAGGTGTTGAACTAGTTGTTTCTTATTACCAAAGTCATCAGCAAACCAATCATAAATGGATGACAGCTGTATTTTGCCGTTCTCGATGAGAACGCCTTTATTACTGTTGATGAAGGTCTCTGCAGCGCGTTCAAGCAGCATTTCCGTGTTTTCTGCTGTGAAAGCTTGAGATTGTAAATTGGGGCAACCTAAACTAGCACAGTTAACTGCATAGTGAGTTCTGGGGTCGTTCCAAATAGGCCGTAAGATACGGTGCTCAATGTCGTTGAGCGTTAGTGCTTTACCATTAATCGTAACGACTTCGTCATCCCAAGGACCAAAACTGAAAAATCCACCCAATTTGGTGATGGATGTGATTGGGTAAGCATCTAAAACCAATTGGATTGTCATAGCATTATATAAGTTCACCCAGTAGGCGTATTGCTCAGCCTTGTTTAGCTGGAGTGGATTGATACGACTCAGTTGTGTTAGGTATCGATTGAGCTGTTGTTTTCCTTGGGGGGTAACAGAGGAGTACCTAAAAAGAGTGTATTCATCTTCGGTGGTGAGGTAGCTATCAAGCAACTGCTGCCAAGGTTGATGATTAACCTTTGTTATACTGGAATCGTTATGACTATTCCAATACGGCCAAAGTTCCGATTTAGGTGCTGAGAAGGCTTGAAAAGATATTAATGTGAGGAAAAAAGTAAAGAGTAAGCGCATGGTAAGCCCTGTGATAATAGTGTTATAGTTTTAGACCGCGCTTACTAAGAATATCTTTCAAAGCTAGATAAATGGGCTTTCTCTGAGCAAAGACTTCTCCTCATTCAAGCTTTTTCACTCGCCATATCGCAGCTATACAAGCCAAGATAGTCCCTTGATAAGGCTTTTTGGCAGTGAGCTAATAACTTAGTTTGGTAGTGAATTGTGGTGTTGTAGATACTGCTGAGCTTGTGTTGCCCCCATACAACGAGTCAGTGTTTTGAGCGGCACTTGCTTAAGGTCTACTACGATTAATCCATCTAAGGCGTTGTTGAATGAGGGATCAACGTTAAATGAGATTAGCTTGCCGTTTAGGCCGAGATATTGGCGTAATAGAACGGGGACCCCCTTCCCATCATCGATCCTTGCAATGACTCTGGATAAAAGCTGAAGATCCGCAAGAGCGGTCAGCATGCTCGTGTTCCAGCTCGTATGCTGAGTGGGAAGCGGATTGGACGGGGTCACATATTCCGCTTTCTCAGAGTCGTAATGATGTAAGGTCATGGTTTGTGCAAGTAATTGTCTGGCTTGCTCGCTGTAGTCATTACTGATACTTACGGGACCAAATAAGTGTGTATAGCTTGGATTGCGGTGGACAAAAGTTGCAATCCCTTTCCAAAGCAGTAGCAGGGCACCCATGCTTTTTTGGTAGTGTTCATCAATCACAGAGCGGCCCATCTCAATTGAGCTCCCCATAGTATTAAGAAAGTCTTTACCGTAATGAAAGAGAGTCCGAGAGTATAAACCTGCTAAACCTTCATGCAGCATCAGCTCATCAACTAAACCGAGACGATATGCCCCAACTAGCCTTTCGTTGTCCTTATCCCAGATGAAAAGATGCTTGTAGTGTCGATCAAACTCATCAATATCCAGTGCTAGGCCGGTTCCTTCGCCCACTTTGCGAAAATTGATTTCTCTTAGCCGACCGATCTCATGCAGTATTGAGGGGATATAATCGGCATCGGTGCAGTAGACTTCAAACTCACCACTGGTCAGTAGATGATGCTCACGTGGTAGCGCGTTGAGGTCGATTTTTAACTCTCTAACCGGAAGAGCGTCAGATATGGGCAAGGGTTGTGACTCAAGTGCTTTTGCGTCAGTTTTGGTTAGGGTTTTGTTTTGCAGTAAATAAGTATTAAGTCGTAGATAGTTAACGATTTGTTCATCCGTCAGCCCATTAATTTCTTTATATCGAATCGCTGAGCCGATTGAAATATTGATGGGCTGTTGAGACTTGTTGAGCAGTTCTCTTCCTAACATTAAGGTTCTCAATAGAGGATGAACTTTACCTGCCAAGTAAAATCGTTTCGAATTCTGGCCATCTATAAACACAGGAATGGTATTGGCTTTAGCTTTACGTACTAGGCTACTGACGGAGCGGCTCCATTCCTTATCTTCAATTCGCTGGCTTTTTGGATCGACCAGCTGGGAAACTTCTCCTGCTGGGAAGAGTAACAATAAGCCTCCTTTATCTAGGTGGCTGTGTGCTTGACGGAGGGCTTTTAAGTTAGCTTTGTGGGCGTTTTGTCCCTCAAAGACATCAACACCAATAAATAGCTGGTCAAGCTCTGGAACAGTTTTTAAATATTGGTTGGCCAGAATTTGAACATCGGATCTCACATGTAGCAGTAATTCTGCCAATATAACACCTTCTACGCAGCCGAGAGGGTGATTGGCGACAACGACAGTGGCGCCACTCTTAGGGATATGAGTTAAGGAGCCTTTAATCACACGATAATCAATGCCGAGGATGTCGAGCGTGAAACGAAGAAATTCTCTGCAGTCACATTTAGCTGGCTTCTGAGAGTAGTATTGATCAAGCTTGCTCAATCCGATAACCCATTCAGCAAAATTTTCTCCTAAGCCAAAAGGTGTTTTCCGCGGGAGACGAAAAGGGCTCAAAACTTCCATACAATCCTCGGTGCTACGATGTTCAAATCAAGGCTAGGTTGATTTGATTGCAGTTTGAGGTCACTGTGATGAGAGATTTATGACCAAGCGGTGTCAGTTTGGTGACTGACAGGTAAATGGCAGTAGCCTTGGGTTTAGAGATGAAACTGTAAAGTCTTGCGGTAAACAAAGGGATAACTGATCGCAATTTATAAGGAGCAGGTATCTGAACTGGGAATTTACTGCTAGATTAAAAGGGTAGGGGAAGACTTATTACTAACAAAGCAATAGCATAGACTTGTCGCTAGGTGGTAATAGCAGAGTCAATAGACCTTCGATTTGCTGAACTGGAATCAACGGGAACCAAAGGTTCCCGTTGCTATATGTAAAGATTATTTGGATCGATGTACTGACATATGTGCCAATGTGACCAATGCCTCTTTATATTGGGACTCTGGCAGCACTCTCAATTCTGCGATAGCCTTGTCCGCTTCTTGATAGGCTTTCTGTCGGGTATATTCCAATGAACCAGTGTGCTCCATGGCTTCCATAATCGCTTCAAGCTTCTCCATACCATTAGATTTTTCTATTGCTTCGCGAATCATGCTTGCTTGTTCTGGTGAGCCGTGTTTCATCGCATAAAGAAGTGGTAGGGTAGGTTTTCCTTCAGCTAAGTCATCACCAACATTCTTGCCCATTTCATCACCATCAGATGTGTAGTCCATTACATCGTCGATGAGTTGGAAAGCTGTACCTAAATATTTGCCGTAATTCTGTAAAGCCAGCTCGACCTCTGCTGAGGAGTTGCTGAGGATTGCACCGATTTGTGTGGCGGCCTCAAACAGTCGAGCTGTTTTTGAATAGATGACCTGCATATAGCTTTCTTCGGTCGTTTCAGGATCGTTGCAATTCATGAGTTGCTGCACTTCACCTTCAGCAATTACGTTTACCGCATCGCTCATTAGCTTGAGGATCTTCATTGATCCTAGCTCGGTCATCATCTGAAAAGATCGTGTGTAAATAAAATCACCGACCAAAACGCTGGCGGCATTGCCGAAAGCGGCATTGGCAGTTGCCTTCCCACGACGCATATCTGACTCATCAACCACATCATCATGCAGCAAAGTGGCGGTATGAATAAACTCAATAAACGCAGCGGCTGTAGTATGAGCTTGCCCTTGATAACCAAGAGCACGAGCTGATAATACAGCAAGCAGAGGACGTATACGTTTACCACCACCACTAATGATGTAAAAACCTAATTGGTTGATCAAAGATACGTCAGAGTTGAGTTGAGCGTGAATCGTTTCATTCACTTTTGCCATGTCATCGGCAGTTAGCGCTTGGATAGCTTTAAAATCCATTGTAAATCCGGCTGAAGTTAGAACTTGTAAGGTCTTCTTATCTGACTTAATTACTGAATAATACACTAAAAAACGTTGATAAATACATGGCTAAAGGGCATGATTGCGGCACTTTTATCTGGCGATTAGCTTTTCGCCAATTTTTTCAAAATATGGCTTGTCATAGGGACATCTCTTCTGTAGAATCTGCGCCCTATTGATGATTAGTTTAGCGCACACCCACAATGCTCAATAAACAAGCATAAGGCTGTGCGGAAAAAGCGGAGTAAGATATGTACGCTGTTTTCCAATCTGGTGGTAAACAACACCGTGTAAGCGAAGGTCAAACTCTTCGTTTAGAGAAATTAGACGTAGAAACTGGTGCAACGGTTGAATTTGATAAAGTTCTTCTTGTTGCGAACGGCGAAGACGTTAAAGTTGGCGCTCCTCTTGTTGAGGGCGGCAAAGTAGTTGCTGAAGTTGTACAACACGGCCGTGGCGATAAAGTTAAAATCGTTAAGTTCCGTCGTCGTAAGCACTCTCGTAAGCAACAGGGTCACCGTCAGTGGTTCACTGAAGTGAAGATCACTGGTATCAACGCTTAATTATTAGGAGAGTTTAACAATGGCACACAAAAAAGCTGGTGGTTCTACTCGTAACGGCCGCGATTCAGAAAGCAAACGTCTTGGTGTTAAGCGTTTCGGCGGTGAATCTGTTCTTGCAGGTAACATCATCGTTCGTCAACGTGGCACTAAGTTCCACGCTGGTACTAACGTAGGTATCGGTAAAGACCATACTCTATTCGCTCTTACTGAAGGTAAAGTGAAATTTGAAGTGAAAGGTCCTAAGAATCGTAAATTCGTAAGCATCGAAGCTGAGTAATTCTCACTGAGATCTAGAATTTAGGCTTCTAGCTGAATTCAAAAGCCCTGCCGATTCGGCGGGGTTTTTTATTTGTAGTATGTTGGAATAGATACTAAGGCACTTTGTAAAAAGTCCCTCATTATATGTTCCTAAGTGGCAGAACGATCTGAGATTGTTGGGTGATCGATCTGATATTGGGATCTGCTAGAATTTATATCATTCACTGTCATTTGGGCTGTGAGATGATATTTGCAACGCAGCTACGTGATGTAGTAATTGGGCGGAGTAAGAGATGAAATTCGTTGATGAAGCGGTAGTTAAAGTTCAAGCCGGCGATGGCGGTAACGGTGTAGTGAGTTTCTGGCGCGAGAAATTCGTTGCGAAAGGTGGCCCGGATGGTGGTGACGGTGGCGATGGTGGTGACGTCTATATCCAAGCCGATGAAAACCTTAATACTTTGATCGACTACCGTTTTCAGCGCTTCTATGAAGCAGAGCGCGGTGAAAATGGCCGTGGTGGTAACTGTACGGGTAAGCGAGGAAAAGATAAGGTGTTGCGCGTACCAGTCGGTACTCGTGCAGTTGATATCCACACAAATGAAATTGTTGCTGAAGTTGCTGAGCATGGCAAAAAAGTCATGGTAGCGAAAGGTGGGTGGCACGGTTTAGGTAACACTCGCTTTAAATCTTCAGTAAACCGAGCACCACGTCAAAAGACGTTAGGTACTAAAGGTGAAATCCGAGAAATCCGTTTAGAGCTGTTGCTACTTGCTGATGTCGGTATGCTTGGATTGCCAAATGCGGGTAAGTCGACCTTTATTCGCTCGGTTTCAGCAGCTAAGCCAAAAGTGGCGGATTACCCATTTACAACGCTTATCCCGAGTTTAGGGGTTGTGAGTGTGGTTCCTGAGAAGAGCTTTGTTGTCGCGGATATTCCCGGATTGATCGAAGGGGCTGCGGACGGTGCAGGCCTTGGCATTCGTTTCTTGAAGCATTTAGAGCGTTGTCGCGTTCTGCTGCATATGATCGATATTATGCCGATTGATCAAAGTGATCCGATTCAGAACGCACTGACGATCATTGATGAGTTAGAGCAATATAGCGAAAAGCTTGCTGATAAGCCACGTTGGTTGATTTTCAACAAGGTTGATTTAATGCCCGAAGAAGAAGCTGACGAAGTGATCCAAAATATTCTCGATGCACTGGGTTGGGAAGAGGATTACTACAAGATCTCAGCGGTGAATAAGCAAGGAACCAAAGAGCTTTGTTACAAGTTGGCTGACTTTATGGAGAGTCTACCTCGTGAAGAAGAAGAGATCTCTGAAGAAGAGAAAGTTGACTTCATGTGGGATGATTATCATAAAGACGCAATGTCAGGCAAAGACGTCATTACTGAAGATGACGACGACTGGGATGACTGGGACGATGAAGAGGACGACGGACATGTGGTTTACGTCCGAGACTAGTCATTAAGTCCAATGAAAGCCGTAATGTTTCACGCATTACGGCTTTTTTATATTTAAATCAAATCAAACTCAGTTTATTTTGGTCACAATATCGGCTTTCTCAAGGAGTAGGAGACATTAATGGCTTCAAAACAACGCAGCGTTTCTCGTCTGATTGCACAGGCTGGTCAGATGCTGCTGGCTCATGGTGCTGAGAGTACATTAGTTGGAGATATAACAAGACGTATCGGTATTGCCAGTGGAATGGATGAAGTCGAAGTGTCTCTTTCCGCCAGCTCGTTGGTTGTTACTACGGTATATCAGGAGCACTGTATTACCACGGCACGCCGGAGCCCTGATCGTGGCATTAACATGCGTGTGATTACTCAGGTTCAGCGAATTTGCATTATGTTGGAGCGAGGAATTATCGATCACGTGCTAGCTCAGCGTAAATTAGAGCAGATCAGTCCCGAGCGGTATAACCGTTGGCTAGTGGTAGTAATGATAGGTTTGTCTTGTGCTGCATTTAGTCGCTTAGCTGGTGGTGACTGGATGGTCTTTGCAATGACCTTTATTGCCTCTTCAGTAGGCATGGTCGTGAGGCAGGAAATTGGCCATCGTCATTTTAATCCTCTCATCAATTTTGCAGCTACCGCTTTTGTGACCACAGTGATTTCTGCGCAGGCTGTGATTTACGAACTTGGCAACTCGCCATTTATTGTTATGGCGTCTTCAGTTCTTATGCTGGTCCCGGGTTTCCCATTGATTAATTCTGTGGCTGATATGCTGAAAGGCTATGTCAATATGGGTATTGCGAGATTTGTCATGGCGAGCTTACTGACCTTAGCAACCAGCCTTGGCATTGTGGCGGCAATGAGTTTAGTGGGGGTTTGGGGATGGGTACTATGACGTTATTTGAGCTCCTGTTTGGCCTGATCAACGATATGTTGTTTGCTGCGATTCCTGCTGTGGGTTTTGCACTCGTATTCAATGTTCCTAAAAAAGCGCTGACCTACTGCGCTATAGGTGGCGCAGTAGGGCATGGAAGTCGCTATCTGATGATGCATTTTGGTATTCCTATTGAGTGGGCAACATTCTTTGCTGCAATGATTGTAAGTATGATAGGTATTCACTGGTCACACCGTTTTCTTGCTCACCCTAAAGTATTCACAGTTGCAGCGCTAATTCCTATGGTGCCGGGGGTGTTTGCGTTTAAAGCGATGATTGCGTTAGTTGAACTTAATCACCGGGGTTACAGTCATGAGTTGGTCGCCATGTTGATGGAAAATTTCCTTAAAGCAATGTTTATAATTGCAGGGTTAGCGGTTGGCTTAGCGATGCCGGGATTGTTATTCTATCGCCGAAAGCCGATAGTATGAGACGTTTAAAGGAGTACCATTAATGATCATTAGCATGATCGCCGCTATGGCAAAAGACCGAGTTATTGGTAAAGACAACCAAATGCCGTGGCATTTGCCAGCTGATTTTGCCTGGTTTAAGCGTTGTACTATGGGGAAGCCTGTCATCATGGGCCGAAAGACATATGAATCGATTGGTCGTCCATTGCCGGGACGTCAAAATATTGTGATTAGTCGCGATGAAGGTCTCGTCATAGAAGGTGTCACAACAGTGTCTTCTATTGAGCAAGCGATAAAGGCCGCAGGCCAGGTTGAAGAGGTCATGATCATTGGTGGGGGGGTAATTTATCAAACCTGTTTGCCCCAAGCTGATAAGCTTTACGTAACTCATATCAATGCTGAAATTGAAGGCGATACGCAGTTTCCTCAGTGGGGGGAAGAGTTTGAAGAAAGCTATTCTGAAATTTACGAAGCAGATGAGAAAAACGCATACGGCATGCGTTTTGTGGTGTTAGAACGAAAAGGTTAACGACTCTTTTCCAAGTCGCCAGCTAGGGTGGGTGAATGAGAGACGTTTCAGTGGCTCATTGATTCTCTCTAGCGCTGTAGTGATTTTTGGGTAAAAAACGTCTTATCTTCCCATCTTAGTAAAGTTAAATAACCTCCCCAGACGCAACCTGTATCTAGGCCGATAACCTCTTTGCCATCATAGCCTTCCAGTGCAGCCCAATGACCGAACAAGATGGTTTTGTCTATTGTTATTCGGCTGGTCAGTTTGAACCACGGTGTCAGAGTACCATCATTAACTTCTTTTGGTGGGCGTTTACAAGCCATATCGAGTCTGCCGTCTGAAAAGCAGAAACGCATGCGCGTGAAGGCGTTAATAGTATAGCGATAGCGCTCAAGGCCTGTTAAATTTTCGCTCCACCGATCTGGCTGGTCGTCGTACATGTTCTTGATCAGCCAAGGCCAGTCTTCACCTTGTAGGATGGTTTCTACTTCACGCGCATTCTTTCGTGCGTTATCGAGTGACCATTGTGGTGAAACTCCCGCGTGGCATAAAGCGAACTCTTCATGCTCAGCAAGAAGAGGCTGTTGTCGAAGCCAGTCAAGCAGCTCTTGTTTGTCATCCGCATCAAAGATGGGAGCTGTTTTATCTTTGTTTTTGACCTTGTGTACCCCTAACGACACAGCAAGTAAATGTAGATCATGATTACCTAAAACCACTTTGGCTGATTGGCCAAGTGATTTAATAAAGCGAAGGGTTTCCAGTGACTTAGGACCACGCGCAACCAAGTCTCCAGCGACCCAAAGTGTATCTACTTTTGGGTCAAAACTGACTTTTTTGAGGATTAGCTTCAGTTCATCGAAGCAACCTTGAATATCACCAACAATATAATTGGACACAAAAATTCCTGAATAACTTCTAGTTGAGGATGTTAGGTAGAGCGAGCCTGAAAGGCTCAATTTCAGTGACAAACTCTTGGCCTTTCTCATCCAGTAAAATGTATTGACCTTGCATGACACCAACGGGGGTTTCTAACGCTGTACCACTGCTATAGGTGTATTCATCACTTCCGGGAATAAAAGGTTGTTGACCCACCACGCCATCTCCTTCAACCGTCATTTGTTTGCCATTAGCATCAGTGATTAACCACCGCCGACTGATGAGCTGGACAGTTTGGTTACTCAGGTTTTTAATGGTAATAACGTAGGCGAAGACATAACGCTTTGAATCAGGTTGGGACTGTTCTGAAATGTATTTGGTATGAACTTGGACTTTAATACAAGGGTTGGCTTCCATGTAGACTCCTGCGTACAAGTCAAAAAATTAGAGGTGTAGACCAATAGGTTACAACTCTAATTATATGAAGATTATTTGTGGTTTGCGTCTAACCAGTTAGCTAAGTCAACGAATTGCTCTAGAGTAAGGTTTTCAGGACGCATACCAGGATTGATCCCCAGTTGCTCTAGAATTTCAGCGTTGACCAGAGATTTATAACAGTTACGAACGGTTTTACGTCTTTGGTTAAAACCTTCTCGACACACGCGATCCAACCAGTTAAGACTTGTTGCTGGATAAGGTAGCGTCTCGTAAGGAACAAGGCGAACAACAGCGGAATCAACTTTTGGCGGTGGAACAAATGCGGTTGGAGGGACTTCTAGTACTGGAACCACTTTACAGTAGTACTGCGCCATTACCGTTAAACGACCGTAGGCTTTCGTCCCTGGTCCGGCTGCTAGACGATTGACTACTTCTTTTTGCAGCATAAAGTGCATATCTTGAATATCTCTGTGATATTCAAACAGGTGGAACATCAACGGTGTCGAGATGTTGTAAGGCAGGTTACCAAAAATGCGTAACTTATTGTTAGGCTTAACCAGCTGCGTGAAGTCAAAGCGCATTGCATCGCCTTCATGAATGGTTAGCTTCTCGGCAAGATCTGGATGAGTTCTTAAGCGTTCGGCTAGATCTCTGTCAAGTTCAATCACGGTGAACTTATCGACTTCTTTACCGACCGGCTCAGTAATTGCGCCTAAACCAGGACCGATTTCCACCAAGTTTTGACCTGGCTTAGGATTAATCGCAGAGACAATCCCATCGATAATGTATGGATCGTTTAAGAAGTTTTGACCAAAGCGTTTACGTGCTTTGTGCCCCAAATGGACATCGTTTCTCATAGTGTTCTCAAGTTAACTGGTTTTCTTATCGACAAGCTCAATGGCATGAGCAAGTGCCGTTGTAAAACTTCCTGTATCTGCATCACCTGTTCCTGCAAGGTCTAATGCAGTGCCGTGATCCACGGATGTCCTGATAAATGGAAGGCCCAGGGTAATGTTCACTGAACGCCCAAAACCTTTGTATTTTAGCACGGGTAAGACCTGATCGTGGTACATGCCTAGCACGGCATCGGCGTCGTTGAGGTATTTCTCATTAAAGATAGTGTCTGCAGGAAGTGGTCCGACAAGGTCAATACCTGCTTCTTGACGAAGTTTTTCCAATGTTGGCGTAATGGTTTCGATCTCTTCACGCCCCAAGCAGCCATCTTCACCTGCGTGTGGATTTAAACCACAGACATAGATTTTAGGTGATGGAATAGCAAACTTCTCGACTAAGTCTTGATGGAGTATACGAACTATTCTCTGTAACCTGTCTTCGGTTACTGCTTTAGAGACATAGGCTAATGGAATATGAGTTGTTACTAAAGCGACTCTAAGCCCTTCAGTGGCTAACATCATTACAACCAGTGGCGTATTGGATTTATCAGCGAAGAACTCAGTGTGTCCGCTGAAGGCGACGCCAGCTCGGTTTATCACTCCCTTATGTACAGGGCCAGTGACAATAGCATCAAACTCACCAGTCATACAGCCCAACGCGGCTCTTTCGAGTGTTTCTAACACATAGTGGCCATTTTTCTCATCGAGCTGACCCGCAATCACGGGGACATTAAGTGCAATATGATCGACAACCAACGAGCCAGCTTTCTGAGGGCTAGGAAGCGCTTCAGCATCATAATCAATAAGTTGTACGTCGATATTGAGTTGTTTAGCGCGTTGCTCAAGTAAGGCTTTATCGGCACTGACCACTATCTGATGTGGCCAGCTTTGCGTCGAAAGAGCTAAGACTAAATCGGGACCAATACCGGCAGGTTCACCTGCCGTTACGACAATACGTTTAATTGTCATTTTGATCTTCCTTGACGATTTCGACGAATGCGCTCGCGCGAATTTCTTGCAGCCACGCACTGGCCTCTTCGTTAAACTTACGGTTAAAGATAATGCGGTAAGCTTTGTTCTTCAGTGCAGAGTCAGTACGGTCAACCTCACGGCGATCCATCACTTCAACAATGTGCCAACCGTGTACGGTTTTGAATGGCTCACTGATCTGACCTACAGCGAGAGTATCCACCTGATGTTTAAATTCTGGGACGTAAAGGTCAGAAGTTTGATAACCTAACTCACCTTGCTGGGCGGCTGAACCAGGGTCTTGGCTATATTGCTGAGCCATTTCACCAAAGGTTACCTTGCCGGATTGAATTCGTTGAGTAATGTCGAGAAGCTCTTTCTGAACGCCTTCATCGCTAAGGATCACGGTTGGTTTAATCAAAATATGACGAGCGTTCACTTCGGTGACTGCAACCGTCTCAAGTCCCTTTACGTCTTCAATTTTTAGGATATGAAAGCCAACACCGCTGCGAAATGGACCGATAATACTCCCTTTATTCTGCAAATTGATTTGATCGGCAAAGATGGTTGGCATCTCTTCTTTACGCATCCACCCCCAATCACCACCTTGTAAAGCCTTAGGACCTTTTGAATAGGTGTAAGCCATGGTACTGAAATCAGAGCCTTGGTTTAGCTCTTTGACGATCTGATTAGCTTTTTCTTCGATAGCGGCTTTGTCGTCACCATCGTTTACACGTAATTGGATGTGGCCAATTTTGTATTGTACTGTCGCGTTGGTTTCTTTGGCTAGAATGTTTGCAAGATTATCGACTTCAGCCGGAAGAATATTAATACGACGACGGACGAGTGCATTGCGGGCTTCATTTGCTGCAATCTCTTTACGCACTTGCTCACGGAACTGGGTATAGCTTAAACCTTCTTGCGTCATAGAGGTGTTGAGTTGTTCCAGTGTCTGGTTGTTATTTTTGGCAATTTCATTGATCGCTTCGTTGAGACGATTATCGTCTATACGCACACCAATTCTTTCTGCTTCTTGCTGTTGGATAGTATCAACGATGAGTTTTTCTGTGACCTGTTCACGCAATGTTGCTTCATCTGGCAGTGACTGATCATTCTTCTTAGCATTGGCTCGAATGGTCTTGAGTGAAGTTTCAATATCACTCTGTAATACCACTCCGCTATTGACAATAACCGCGACTTTGTCCAGCTCGACAGGTTCGGCTTGCACAAAAGAAAACTGGCTGGTTGCAATCAATCCAAGTAAGGTTTGCTTCCAAAATTTCATCAAATGTCCTGTTAAAAAATGAACCTGTGCTTTTAGACCACAGGCTGTTAAATTAGTTGTTTAAGAAGAATGGTCGGCCGTAACCCAACGAACTATTCGCGCTATCAGCCCCTGTGACACCAGAATCAGAGCCAATAGCGGTACCAAATCCAATAATACCAAAGTTAAAACTGAAGTTGTTTTCATAAGTTGGTGTCGAGTCAGGGTAGCTTGAGAAACTCGGGCTCCAACTACGAAGCTGATTGCTGTAGTTAAAACCAATATACCAACAATCTGAGGTGTAGCTTAACCCAGCTAGCCATTCCAGTTCTTCATCAGTGGTTAAGTCGTAAAAATATTGAGCATTTGCTCGCCATTTTTGTGAAATTTGGTAACCTGCTATGACACCTGCCTGAGAAATGCCATCTTCCGTTATCGATTCTAGATCGCCAATACTGTCACCAAGCGTACTTTCTATGTAGCTACGCGTCACGTAGCGATAGTTACCTTGAATAAAACCATCGGAGAAGCGATATTCCAGAGTGCTATTGCCAAGCTGAACTTCACTGGTATCAATGTCATACTGAATACCGCCATGGTAGAAGAGATAGTCATCATAGTTGAAGTCCATTTCGACTGCCCATGCAGAGTAATCTGATTTGTTATCTTGATTAGCGATATTGGAATTCTTCGTATCTTTATCAAGATAGAATATTTGTCCGAATGAGATATTTAGACGCTCTTTGTACTGGTCGTCAAAAAATCGCGTAGAGGCACCATAGCTAAATTGATTGGCAGCGGCAATGCGGTCAACACCACTGTATTTGCGGCTGCGAAATAAACCATAATAATCGGTTTGTAGTAAGGTGCTATCGTAAAGGTAGATTTCACTTTGATCTTTTTCCGGCACATACAGGTATTGCACTTGGGGTTCAAGCGTCTGAGTGTAGTTATCAAAGATAACCGTATCTCTTTCCAATACTACGCCCGCGTGAGTACGAAATTCTGGAATGACGCGTGAGGTCGACTCTTTGAGGTTGTAGCCATCGTCACTAAAGTCGGAAAGGTCAAGTCCGCCCAAATCTTGTTGGTAGTAAGTTCCTAAGACACGGGCCTCGGTCGTCCAAGTCCCCCATGTGGTGCCGATTGGCATGGTGATACCTGGCTCGACATGTACTCGTGTTGCTGAAGGCTTGTTAGGATCGTCAGTATCAAACTGGGATACATGGCTGAGTACATCAAAATCAAGATAACGCATCAACTCGGGCGCATAGTAGTTAAACTCAAGTTGAGGTAGAAGACGGTAGGGGGTATTGCTACTGGTCGTAAGGACTTGGAAGTCTCGCGTAAGAATAGAGGCATCCCAGTTAGAAGAACGATAAGTGGCTTGTGCTTCTTGAATTAACTGCCCATCTTCTCGGTTACCTATTCCTGAGTCTAAATCGGTAAAGTATCGGATATCACTGACTTTGGAGTAGTCGATTTCGAATTTCCAACTTTCCTGAAAAATACCGTTGTGTTGCCATTGAAAGCCCCAGCGTTCCCCTTGTTCAGGGTACTTTTTATCATCTGGTAAGTACTCAGATTTAAGAGTGCTGTAGCCGAGATCCGAAAGATAGCGGAACTCACTGTTTAGCTGAGTCCCCCGTTCCTGCATATGCTTGATCGTTGTTTCTAAATCATAGTTTGGTGCCAAGTTCCAGTAAATTGGCACCTCCATTTCAAAGCCATCGCTGGAGCCATAGGAGACGGTTGGGTATAAGAAACCTGTCTTACGTGTATCACCAATAGGTACGGTGAGAAAAGGGAGATAAAATACTGGCACGTTCATTATCTCGAAACGCGGGTTGTAGAAGGTCGCTTCTTCTTCATTTTGATCAATGTCGATGCTCGACGCTTTCATTCGCCAAGATTTGTCGCCTTCAGGGCAGGAGGTGATTGAACCATCCTCGATTTCGTAAACGGCTTTACCTGTTTTTGAAACATAGACGGCTTCTCCGCGGCCCGGCTCACATAAGAATTTATAGTTTGTATTTTCCAGTGTCACTTCATCAGTGTTCAACTTGTTAACGGCTTTATCTGAGATTGTTTTCAGCTCACCGTCACTGAATGTCACATTACCCTCAGCCACAACAATATTGTCTTGTTGATGTAAAGTTACATTGTCCGCTTTCATGCGTTTTTTGCCTTGTACAACCGTCACGTTGCCACTATAGGTGGCTTTGTCTCCGTTGATCGCTTCTAGGCTGTCTGCTTCAACGTTAATTGGCAGTTGATTTGCGTTTTCAGGCTCCTCTTCATTGACCAGACATTGATCAATAAGGTCTAATGTTTGGCATTCGCCAATGAACGGCATTTCTTGTGAAGTGTCTAGAGGGACATCTTCAGCTTGGGCCTGAGGCATAAGAAATGCGGCACTAATTGAAGTGGCTAACAAGGTGCGAGAAAAACGTGGCATCGAGTTTTACTATCCTGTTGAACTTGATATATCCGGTGAATAGATGACCGAATGTAAAATAAAACGGCCCTTATAATAAAGGAATTTGTCGCTTACGGCACTATCAGACCGCTTTACTAAGAAAAAATTCAGAGATTGAGAACACATAATGCATATTTTTGGCAAGATACTTGGCACTTTTTTTGGTTTCTTGATGGGAGGGCCGTTTGGCGCCATATTTGGTCTGTTCTTAGGCCATCAGTTCGATAAAGCTCGCAGGTTGCGTCAAGCTGGTTTTAATTCCGGTTTCGGCGGTGGCCCCAGTCAGGCTGAACGACAAGAAGAGTTCTTTAAAGCGGCTTTTGCGGTAATGGGGCATGTAGCCAAAGCGAAAGGGCAAGTTACTCGTGAAGAGATTCAGTTGGCGACAACTATGATGGATCGTATGAGTTTGCATGGGGAGTTGCGCCGCGCCGCGCAGAATGCATTTCGTGAGGGGAAGGAGGCGGATTTTCCGCTCGAAACCGTTCTAGAAAGAGTGCGTATTTCCGCTGGTGGTCGATTTGATCTGATGCAGTTCTTCTTAGAGTTACAGATCTCAGCCGCCTTTGCTGATGGAGATATTCATCCAAGTGAACGTAGTGTCTTGCATAAAGTGGCAAAAGGGTTGGGCTTTTCCTCAGAACAGTTAGAGCAACGCTTACGTATGCAGGAGGCAGCATTCCGTTTTCAGCAAGGAGGCTTTAGTGGGCAATCTGGAGGTGCTCACTCCCATCAATCGAGTGGTTGGCAACAAGCCTCGACTGCGGATCAATTAAGTGATGCATATAAGTTATTGGGTGTTGATAGTAGTGCGGAGACAAAAACGGTTAAACGTGCTTACCGTAAACTGATGAATGAGCACCATCCTGACAAGCTAATGGCAAAAGGCTTACCACCAGAAATGATGAATGTAGCCAAAGAGAAAGCTCAAGAAATCCAGAATGCTTATGACTTAATCAAAAAGGCCAAGGGTTTTTAATATTAGATACAATCGAAAGTAAAAAGCCTGATGAGTTTCCTCATCAGGCTTTTTTGTATTTGGTGGCCCCTCGCAGACTTGAACTGCGGACCAATCGATTATGAGTCGACTGCTCTAACCACTGAGCTAAGGGGCCGTTAGGAGGAGAATTATAGGGTAAGCCGATAGGGCTGTCTAGATACTTGATAGGGTAAATGCGCTTAGATTTTATCCACTTAAATCATTTGGATACAAAAAAGACGAGCAAGTGCTCGTCTTTTAATCAATTTGCTTGGTTACTCATCCAAGAAGCTGCGCAGAGTTTCTGAGCGGCTCGGGTGACGAAGTTTACGCAGTGCTTTCGCTTCAATCTGACGGATACGCTCACGAGTTACATCAAACTGCTTACCAACCTCTTCTAAGGTGTGGTCAGTATTCATATCGATACCGAAACGCATACGCAGAACTTTCGCTTCACGAGGTGTTAAGCCTGCCAGTACATCTTTCGTTGCCACTTTTAGGCTTGTAGAAGTGGCTGAATCGAGAGGTAGCTCAAGCGTGGTATCTTCAATGAAATCGCCTAGATGCGAATCTTCATCGTCACCGATTGGTGTTTCCATTGAGATTGGCTCTTTGGCAATCTTCAGCACTTTACGGATTTTGTCTTCCGGCATTTGCATGCGTTCAGCCAACTCTTCCGGTAGTGGTTCACGGCCCATCTCTTGCAGCATTTGGCGAGAGATTCGGTTTAGTTTGTTGATCGTCTCGATCATGTGAACCGGAATACGGATAGTGCGTGCTTGGTCTGCAATCGAACGAGTGATCGCCTGACGGATCCACCAGGTTGCGTAAGTTGAAAACTTGTAACCACGACGATATTCGAACTTATCAACTGCTTTCATCAGGCCGATGTTACCTTCTTGAATCAGATCCAAGAATTGAAGACCTCGGTTGGTGTATTTCTTCGCGATAGAAATAACCAGACGTAAGTTCGCCTCGACCATCTCTTTCTTCGCACGGCGGGCTTTCGCTTCACCGATTGACATGCGGCGACTGATGTCTTTGATGTTCTGAACCGTAAGCGATGTTTCTTCTTCAATCACTTTTAGCTTCATGATTGAGCGACGAATATCATCCTCGCTACGACGGATCTTTTCCGCATACGGTTTATCTGAAGAGAGAATCTCATCTAGCCAAGCTTCGCTAGATTCATTGCCTGTGAAGAGAGTAATGAACGATTTCTTTGGCATTTTGCCATACTCAACAGACGCTTTCATGATCAGACGTTCTTGAGTACGTACACGCTCCATTGAGGTGCGCAGCTCTTCAACTAGGTAGTCAAATTGTTTAGGCGTTAGACGGAATTCTTTGAAGACGTCGATAACCATCTCATGGGCAAGTGTCGCTTTCGGACTCTCGTTGCCATACTCGTTACAAGCAAGCTGATAGTTCTGGAAAGTGTTACGCAAAGCCGTGAACTTTTCTAGAGCAAGCTCAGGGTCGATGCCTGTATCTTCCTCTTCTTCATCGTCCTCAGACTCTTCCGCGTCTTCTTCTTCAGCATCTTCATCTTCAAGATCTGATTCTGCAAGTTCAGAACCGATATGCGTAGCCGTTGGGGCCGCTGTTTCATCTGCGTCTGGGTCGACGAAGCCCGTGATAAGATCGGTGAGGCGAAGTTCTTCTGCCTGAACCTTATCAAACTGCTCAAGAATATATGGGATCGTTCCTGGATACTCAGCAACCGCATTTTGAACTTGGTTAATACCATCTTCAATACGCTTTGCAATATCGATCTCACCTTCGCGAGTCAGTAGCTCTACGGTACCCATCTCGCGCATGTACATACGCACTGGGTCAGTGGTGCGGCCGATTTCATTTTCTACGCTTGATAGCGCAGCAGCAGCAGCTTCAGCTGCATCCTCATCGGTGATTGTATCGTCATCATTCAGTGCAAGATCATCAGCATCCGGAGCAGTTTCCACTACTCGAATACCCATGTCGTTGATCATCTGAATGATATCTTCGACCTGCTCGGAATCTACGATTTCTGCTGGCAGGTGGTCGTTTACTTCTGCGTAGGTCAGATAGCCTTGTTCCTTGCCTTTAATGACAAGTTGTTTTAGCTGTGACTGCGGATTTTGATCCATAGACGGTATCCAACTTAGTATCTGGTGAAGGAATTAGTATGCGAGTGCAAACCACACATATTAACAAATTAATTTGTTGCTGACTATTCGAACAGGGTTACGCTTTTAAATCTAGCATCAATGCTAGCAGCTCCCTTCTCTCTTCGGTTGATAAACCGACACTTCTTTCTTTGGCCTGCAGATCTTCAATTTGTTTTTCGACACACTGAGCCAATATTTTGTCCAGCGAGTCTAAAAAAATATCTTGTTCATTGTCTTCATCGAGCGGAATTTCCCACCCTGCTAAACGAGACAGTAGAGCATCATGGCTCGTATTTCGCCAGTGTTCAGTCAACTGGCCTGTGCTTACATTGGGGTGCTGATAACAATATTCAAGCACCTCAACGAATAAACTTAATCCAGGTACCGCTAAGCCTTTCACACTCGAGAGATCTGGTACCATTTGAGCATAGCTCGGATTTTGAATAAGCAAAGCGATAACCTCTCGCATTGGAGTCCGTTTGATCTCCTTATGCGGTTGAGGTCTGGTTTCACTTGCCCTT
The DNA here is from genome assembly GCF_024449095.1 of Vibrio coralliilyticus. Lineage (NCBI taxonomy): Bacteria > Pseudomonadati > Pseudomonadota > Gammaproteobacteria > Vibrionales > Vibrionaceae > Vibrio > Vibrio coralinecrosis. The sequence continues at coordinate 2,812,583 of NZ_CP024627.1, read as the reverse complement.
TTACGAGGTTGGCGTAATCGGTTGTCAAACCCAGTACGTTCATCTAGAAGTTTTTCCAGTAATTCTTGAAAATAAGGATCTGGGATTTTATTGATCAGATTACTGGCGTGTGCACGTAGTGCCGATTTACCTTCATTACTGCCTAGGTTGAGTTGATGAATCTCGATTAAATTTTCAAATAAATAGCGTGAAAGCGGAATGGCTTGATGCATTTTCTGCTCAAAGGCATCTTTGCCGTATTTTCGGATATAGCTATCTGGGTCTTCACCATCTGGTAGAAACAAAAACTTCAGAGTGTTACCTGTTTTCAGGTATTGCAGCGCATTCTCTAGCGCACGCCAAGCCGCCTCTTTACCTGCGCGATCGCCATCGTAGCAACACACAACGGTATTGGTCTGCCTAAACAGCAGTTGAATATGATCACCGGTCGTAGACGTACCAAGTGAGGCTACCGAATAATCGACACCATATTGCGCTAGCGCGACCACATCCATATAGCCTTCAACGACAAGAATCTGAGGAGGCTCGCGGTATGCTTGGGTCACTTCATAGAGCCCGTAGAGCTCTTTCCCTTTGTGGAAAATAGGCGTTTCAGGAGAGTTAAGGTATTTTGGTGTGCCATCGCCAATGACTCGCCCACCAAAGCCAATCACTCGGCCTCGTCGGTCGCGGATCGGAAACATCACCCGGCCGCGAAAGCGGTCATAGCGGTTACCTTTATCGTTCTCAATCAGCATACCACCTGATACAAGCAAATCTTGAGCTTGTTTCTGTTGACCAAAGTTTTTCCGCACCAGATCCCATTCATCAGCGACATATCCGATGCCAAACTTCTGAACGATTTCACCAGATAAACCACGATCTTTGAGGTAGTCAATCGCGACCTTGCTGGTAGACAGTTTGAGCTGGTCTCTATAGAACTGCGCAATCCCAGTCATTAAATCATAGAGATTACGTTTTTGCTCGGTATTTGCTTGAGGCTGATTGGAAGGAAAACGGCCACCCTGACGTTGTTCTCTTGGAACATCAATGCCAAGGTAAGAGGCGAGCTCTTCAATGGCTTCAGGGAATTCAAGGCGCTCGTATTCCATCATAAAGTCGATGGCATTACCGTGTGCTCCACAGCCAAAACAGTGATAGAACTGCTTTTCTTGGCTAACACTAAATGAAGGTGTTTTCTCGTTGTGGAAAGGGCAGCATGCGCTGTAGTTTTTGCCTTTTTTCTTAAGTTTTACCCGAGCGTCAATGATATCGACGATATCCAGTCGAGCCAGTAGGTCATCAATAAAACTGCGGGGAATGTGTCCTGCCATAAAACCTAACAAAGAAAGAAAAGACTAATCTAGATACAAACAAGCCGTGCGTTCCAGAGGATAGCACGGCTTGCTGCAATTTGGCTTGGGTAATTAACCGAGTTTAGCGCGAACTAAACCACTGACTTTACCCATATCTGCACGCCCTTGAATTTGAGGCTTAAGCACGCCCATTACTTTACCCATGTCTTGCATGCCCGCAGCACCTGAATCAGCAATAGCACTCTCAATAAGTGCCGCCACTTCTTCATCAGTTAGCGGTTGAGGCATAAAGTCCTCAAGTACAGCAATCTCAGCTTGCTCAGCATCGGCAAGATCTTGACGACCTGCGGATTCAAATTGAGCGACAGAGTCGCGACGTTGTTTAACCATTTTCGTCAATACAGCGAGAATATTGTCGTCGCCCAGAGTAATCTGTTCGTCAACTTCACGTTGCTTAATGGCGGAAAGAGCTAAACGAATAGTGCCAAGGCGAAGTTTGTCCTTGGCTTTCATCGCTAATTTTTGCTCTTCTTTGAGAGTATCAATCAGAGCCATAACTAGAATCCTTTTGGACTTAGCTATTAGTACAGGCGAACGCGACGAGCGTTTTCGCGAGCTAGCTTCTTAGCGTGACGCTTTTGAGCCGCTGCTTTAGCGCGTTTGCGAACTGTAGTTGGCTTTTCGTAGTGCTCACGACGACGCACTTCAGAAAGGATACCTGCTTTTTCGCAAGAGCGTTTGAAACGACGTAGAGCAACGTCGAACGGTTCGTTTTCACGTACTTTAACTACTGGCATATGCCTTTCACCTCAGGGGTTATTCGTTAATGCTGACTTCACAGTACCGAGCTTTAATGCCGGGTCTACAATCAGCTTGATCAAAAATGGTGCGGAATTTTAATCCGATCACATAGGCTTTGTAAAGCCCTTTGTAGTCTATTCAGTATACAAAATTTGTTTGCGAAGCCAAGCCGAGGTAAGATTGCGCCAATTTTGAATCAGAGATTAAGACACCTAGGTTAAACCATGCGCATTATTGGTATTGAAACCTCATGTGATGAAACAGGCATCGCGATTTACGACGATGAGAAAGGGCTGCTTTCTCATAAGTTATATAGTCAGGTTAAGCTCCATGCCGATTATGGTGGTGTGGTACCTGAACTTGCCTCACGAGATCATGTAAAGAAGACGATCCCATTGATCAAAGCCGCAATGGCCGAAGCGAACCTGACGCCAAAGGATATTGATGGAGTTGCGTATACTGCAGGTCCGGGCTTGGTTGGGGCGTTGCTTGTTGGTGCAACTATCGGTCGTAGCTTGGCGTATGCGTGGGGTGTGCCTGCTGTGCCTGTCCATCATATGGAAGGTCACCTTCTTGCGCCTATGCTAGAAGATAATCCTCCTCCCTTCCCATTTGTCGCAGTCTTGGTCTCTGGTGGTCACTCAATGATGGTTGAAGTGAACGGCATTGGTGAATATAAGATTCTTGGTGAGTCGATTGATGACGCCGCAGGGGAAGCTTTTGATAAAACAGCTAAACTGATGGGGTTGGATTATCCAGGTGGTCCATTGCTTTCTAAGTTAGCTGAAAAAGGCACGCCAGGGCGCTTCAAATTCCCTCGTCCAATGACAGATAGACCGGGCTTAGATATGAGCTTCTCAGGGCTGAAAACATTTACTGCTAATACTATTGCAGCGAATGGTGACGACGAACAAACGCGTGCTGATATAGCTCTAGCTTTTGAAGAAGCGGTGTGTGCTACATTAACGATTAAATGTAAGCGAGCGCTAGAACAAACGGGTTTTAAACGCATCGTAATAGCGGGGGGCGTGAGTGCTAATCGTCGATTACGTGCTGACCTAGAACAACTTGCGCAGAAAATTGGCGGTGAGGTTTATTACCCTCGTACCGAGTTTTGTACCGACAATGGTGCAATGATCGCGTATGCAGGTATACAACGATTAAAAAATGGTGAGCTGGCAGATTTATCGGTTCAGGCGACGCCACGTTGGCCTATCGACCAGCTTGAACCCATCGCATAGATTGCTTGTTATAAGGCCGCTCTTGAGAGTCTAATGCCGTTCGGATAAGCATTAACGCTTATACCTAAATGGGTATTTGGGTGGGACAAAAAGGACTGAACGTGGATACGTTCGGTCCTTCCTTTTATCCGGTAAAATGAAGTGACTTATGTTCTCCCTCATTTGCTTGAGTTTGCTCGGTAGAGTTCCGTCAGGGCTAAGCGCTAGCCAACGTAGCTGGGTATCTATCAAATTTATTGCCGCTGTAAAGCTCACTCTAGTTGGCCTTACCTCAGCGTCTTTAGCAATATGAACCATCTCTAAGCGCACCAAATTGTACGCCAGCAATATTCCCCAGAGCTCTTGTCTAACACCAGCAGCAAAACGACTTCTCAAGGTGACTTCATTTTGTAACTGAGTTTGTTTTATCTCACCGTAACCTTCTTCTATTTCCCAGCGTTGCCAATAGACAGTCAATAAGTCTTCTAATGAGTATTTCTCAGGATCAACCAGTGAAGTTATAAAGCCTTCAATTTCACCTTTTGGGTCTTTGTAGAGGATGAGGCGTGCTTGCCAATGAGTCGGCAAATTAGGGTTATTGCGCTGAGCTTGCTGTGAAACAGGCATAGAGATAAGCATGTCGTTTTCAGCAAAACGCTCCAAAACTTCATATCTTACTTTGCGTTTCACAGGGGTTAGCCAGTGGCTATTGGAGGCAGCAGCATTCCACGATATCAATAGGTCGGCAGAAAAGTAGCAACGATCAAACAATGTGAGTGAGTTTGCTGGCACGTCTCCTAATAATCGGCGTGCCAGTGTTGTCTCACCGACCTGACAAGCATCGAATGCAGCCCCTACCATAAAACGTGTCTCGGTAGCCATCAGACCGACCAAGCGCAGTTGAGGATAAGGTTTATGTTTTTGAGAAATGAATCCAAACGCTTGCGCATTGTCTTCTGAATCTTGGCAACGAAAAGTGGTACCATCCACGGCCATAATGTTTAGCCCTAGCGCCTTATCCTTTACTAGCGCGTCGCTCTCCCATGCCGCCATAGAGGTTTTAAACAAAGCAGCGAGAGGAGCTTCGTCCAAACGTCGCCTAGAGTCAGTAAGTACGCTAGGTGCAACACGAGACCAAGAATCCTGAGGCTTAGGTTGGAGAGCTAGGTCAAGAGAACTGCATACTTCTTTGATTGATTTATTCCGTTGCAATCCCATCCAAATGACGAGCCAGACGGCTTGTTGCGCTGGTAAGCGTCGCCTTCTAATGCTTGCTTTAGACGTATCAAGCAAAGCTTGTTCTATCCATTCAAGCTGAATGGCATTAACTACAGACTCATAGTTTTTACCATCCTCGATAGTCTCATGTGCCAAAAGCAGCTCTTGAGCAAACATAAAAAATCCCCACTAACTTTGTTAGTGGGGATTATCATACGATCTCAGGATCGTTCAAGTCTCTAAAACGATCGGCATTACTCTTGAGAGTCGGCCTTTTTTCTTTTTATCGGATAAAGTGAAAACATCCGAGGTGTTAATTTTGTCATTAATGATACTCTTGGATTTTATAAATATTACCAATGGAAAAAACTGTGAATAAATTTGCTGTAGATGGCCATCAAATGGCGTATCAGGATATTGGCCAAGGCCCAGTTATTGTTTTTGGTCACAGCTATCTGTGGGACAGCGAAATGTGGGCACCTCAAATTGAAGTATTGAGTCAAAACTATCGCTGTGTAGTGCCGGATTTTTGGGCTCATGGTCAGTCTGAGTTTGCTCCTGCTTCAACTATCTCATTGGTGGATTATGCTCAGCAGATTATAGCGTTAATGGACCATCTGGAAGTTGAGCAGTTTTCGATTATCGGGCTTTCTGTTGGTGGTATGTGGGGCAGTGAAGTGGTTAATCTAGCACCTGAGCGTGTCAAATCTCTGGTTATGATGGATACGTTTGTCGGTTTAGAACCAGAAGTGACCCACAAAAAATACTTCACTATGTTGGAAACTATTTCGGCCGCACAAATGGTGCCTGAGCCTATCGTTGATATTGTTACTCCGATGTTTTTTGCGCGAAATGCAGAGCAAGAGTCACCTGATTTAGTGGCTGGATTTCGAGAGAAGTTATCTAATCTGAAAGGTCAGCAAGCTGCGGAAGTCGCTCGTATGGGGCGAATGGTGTTTGGCCGTCGAGACCAAATCGAAGATATTGAGAAGTTCGCGTTACCTGTGCTGATCGCTGTAGGGCAAGAAGACATTCCTCGTCCGGTCCTGGAATCGTATTTAATGAACGATTGCATTACAGGCTCAGAACTTATTCAGGTGCCGAAAGCTGGCCATATTGCTAACCTAGAGCAGCCAGAATTTGTCACTGCAATGTTGCAGAATTTCCTAGCGAAAATATACCTATAAACTCTAAGGCCTCATTCAGAGGCCTTATCTAAATCTTTCTTTTTCTCACCGACTTTAGGTTCCGTTCCCTCAGCTAATCGTCTGATATTTTGATGATGCCTAAATACAATAAGGCAACACAGCATAGCGACTGGTAAGGTGTATTGAGGTTTGATCATCCACGTATATAAAGGGGCCAGTAATACCGTGATGATAGCTGCAAGAGAGGAATAGCGAAAAACCAATGCGACTAATAACCATGTCACGATGATCATTGCGGTTAAATCAAGGCCTATCGGGGCTATTGCTCCAAGCGCAGTCGCGACACCTTTCCCTCCTTTAAAATGGAAAAAAATCGGATACATATGGCCTAAACAGGCAGCGATCGCAATCACACCAAGAATGATAGGGTCGATATTGAGGAAATATCCTCCCCAAACAGGAATGGTTCCTTTGAGCATATCGCAAAGCAAGACCGAAGCGGCGGCCTTCTTATCTCCGATTCTTAATACATTGGTTGCTCCGGGATTATGAGAACCTACACCCCTAGGGTCAGGCAACCGAAGTAAACGACAGATCAATACGGCACTCGAGATCGAGCCTAGTAGGTAGGCAAAAATGATCATGACAAGTGCTAGTGGAGTCATATTGAAGTTACTCGTTATTTAGAGATGTTAGCTAGGCAAGTAATTGATATCATATCGTGCTTAGAATACTCAAACTACCAACTGAGTGGTGTTTGAGATAAAAATAGTACGACTTTTTACCTGATTTGGGTATCCGACCTCTAAAGGAAGCAAAGCGCATGGATAAAGTATTTATCGAGCAGTTAGAAGTGATCACGACTATCGGCGTTTATGACTGGGAACAGGGAATCAAACAAAAACTGGTCCTGGATATTGAAATGGCTCATGACAACCAGCCTGCTGGGAAAAGTGATGACGTTGCAGATGCTCTAGATTATGCGCAAGTGAGTTCGGCTGTTTTGTCTCATATTGAATCAGGTCATTTTTTGCTGGTAGAACGGGTTGCGGAAGAAGTTGCCCATCTCATTATGACTCAATTTAGCGTGCCATGGGTTAAGATTCGCCTGACCAAGCCTGGTGCGGTTCCTCAGGCATCTGGTGTGGGTGTCGTGATTGAGCGAGGCCAAGCATGAACACGACATACATTGGCGTTGGTTCCAATGTAGACAGGCATAAACACATTGAGGCAGCTATCAGAGAGTTATCTCTACTCGGTCAAAATCTACGCTTATCAACTGTTTATGAATGCGAAGCGGTTGGGTTTGAAGGAGAGGCGTTTTTTAATCTTGTCGTAGAAATGCAAACCTCGTTAGATTTATTGGAATTTGCACGACAACTGCGTCAAATTGAGCTCAAATGGGGGCGAGAAGAAAATGCGAAGAAATTTGAGCCACGAACCGTTGATCTCGACATCATCTTGTTTGGCCAGAATATCTCTGAGCATTCGCCAGAGCTTCCTCGCAGTGATATCTACAAGTACGGGTTCGTGATTGAACCACTGCATGAACTGTGCGCTGCTCTTTGTGTTCCGGGAGATGGTCGCACGATCCACCAAATCTGGCTCGAATCTTCTTACCCAGAAACCTTAAACAAAGTTGAACTCTGGTTTAATAACTAAGCATAATTGAGTATCTAATGAGTTATTTTGAAGCTTTTATCCTTGCCTTAATTCAAGGGCTTACCGAATTTTTACCGATCTCCAGCTCGGCACACCTAATTTTACCATCGGCCATTTTGGGCTGGGAAGATCAGGGGTTGGCATTTGATGTAGCTGTTCATGTCGGCACATTAGCTGCAGTGATGATCTATTTTCGCAGCGAAGTGGTGGCATTGTTGTCGGCATTTTTTGCTTCGATCTTTAAAGGGGATCACAGTAAAGAAGCCAAGCTGGCATGGATGATCATTCTAGCCACCATACCTGCGTGTGTGTTTGGCTTGTTAATGAAAGACTTTATAGAATTGTATCTGCGCAGTGCTTGGGTGATTGCGACCACCACCATCGTGTTTGGTTTATTGCTGTGGTATGTCGATAAACACGCGAATCTAGCGGATGATGAGTATCAGGCAGATTGGAAGAAAGCATTGTTTATCGGTGTTGCTCAAGCCCTTGCCATGATTCCAGGCACCTCTCGTTCTGGCGCGACAATCACGGCAGCATTGTACTTAGGCTTTACCCGTGAAGCGGCCGCAAGGTTTTCTTTCCTCATGTCTATCCCTATCATTTTATTGGCTGGTGGTTACTTAGGTCTGAAATTGGTGAGCAGTGGCGATCCTATTCATCTAGGTTTTTTGCTGACAGGGATCGTAACCTCGTTTATCAGCGCCTACGTATGTATTCATTTCTTCCTGAAATTGATTTCACGAATGGGGATGACTCCTTTCGTTATTTATCGACTCATCCTTGGCTTTGGTTTATTTGCTTTCTTGCTTATACAGTAATTGCAGATAATAATCAGTATCTTCGTCAAGACCACGTGGCCTAATCTCGCCTGAAAAGCGACATTGTGGTATATAGGTGGTCTTTTTTTACCTCTTATTCTTAGAATATTTTATGCGGATTTTTGCCCTAACCTTACTTCTTTTATTAGGCTGGCTACAGTACACACTGTGGCTGGGTAAAAATGGCATTTCTGAATTTCAGTCGGTCAATGCTGAAATAGAAGTTCAGCATCAAGTGAATGGAAATTTGCAAAATCGGAATAATGAAATGTTCGCTGAAATTGATGACCTACGCCAAGGGCTTGACGCAATAGAAGAACGCGCGCGTCATGAATTAGGCATGGTCAAAGAAGGTGAGACGTTTTACCGCATTGTCGGAGATGAACGCTAGGCATGACAAAATCGAGTTTCTCTATAGTCGCTATTGTTCCAGCGGCAGGTGTCGGCAGTCGTATGCAGGCTGACCGCCCAAAACAGTACCTCACTATTAATGGTAAAGCCGTTCTTGAGCATACGGTTGAGAAGCTACTGCAACATCCTAAGGTAAGTACGGTTATCGTATCGATTACTGATGGTGATCCATATTTCCCATTGCTAGCTATTGCTCAAAACCCTCAGGTGATAAAAGTGGCTGGAGGAAAAGAGCGAGCTGATTCCGTGTTGTCGGGGCTAAAGTTTGTTCATGCTCATCGGCTTGCTGATTGGGTGATGGTACACGATGCCGCCAGACCATGCGTAAAACAGCAAGATTTAGACAAGTTAATTGATGTGTCTTTACAACACCCTGTGGGCGGGATTCTTGCCTCACCGGTCAGAGACACAATGAAAAGAGCAAACAGAGATCAAAACATTGCTCATACTGTAGATAGAGAAGCACTGTGGCATGCACTGACTCCACAAATGTTTAAAACTGAGCAACTGACCACTGTGTTAGAGGAGGCGCTTTCACGAGGTGCCACCATCACTGACGAGGCCTCGGCCCTAGAGTGGTCCGGGCAATCTCCAGCTTTGGTTCAGGGCTCGGCAGACAATATAAAAATTACACAGCCCGAAGACTTAGCGCTCGCAGAGTTTTATCTCAATCGTAATAAAGGATAAATGATGATTCGTATTGGTCATGGCTTCGATGTCCATAAATTTGGTGGTGAAGGCCCGGTAATTATTGGTGGCGTTTCAGTACCGTACGAGCAAGGTTTGATTGCTCATTCTGATGGTGATGTGGCCTTGCATGCATTGTGCGATGCGTTGCTAGGGGCAATTGCTGCAGGTGATATTGGGCGGCATTTTCCAGATACTGACGATGAATGGAAAGGGGCTAATAGCCGGGATTTGCTTCGCGATGTGTACCGCCGAGTTAAAGAGCAAGGTTACATCCTAGGTAATGCCGACGTCACTATTATGGCTCAGGCTCCGAAAATGGCGCCTCATATTGGCGCAATGTGTGAGGTTATCGCTCAAGATTTAGAAACTGACATCAGTAATGTAAACGTCAAAGCAACAACGACGGAGCGCCTTGGCTTTACTGGCCGTAAAGAAGGGATCGCGACGGAAGCCGTTGTACTCCTTATCAAACCACAATAAATCATGACGCCTTGGGAGTGAAAGCTTAGGGCGTAACGGTAATACTATGACTGATATTTTATCTTCCCTCGTTTATCTAAATGGCAAGCCTAAAGCAACAGGTAAGCTAAAAGCCAAGCCACAGCACTTTCAGGTTATTGAAAACTTGGGTTTTGCTTTTTCTGGTGAGGGAGAGCACTTGATGGTGCGAATCCGTAAAACAGGTGAAAACACCAGCTTTGTGGCAAATGAGCTTGCTAAAGTGTGCGGCGTCAAATCAAAAGATGTCAGTTGGGCTGGGCTTAAAGATCGACATGCTGTGACGGAACAGTGGTTGAGTGTCCATTTGCCTAAAGGTGAGACACCTGACTTTAGTGCGTTTCTTGCTCAGTACCCCACTATCGAGATTCTTGAGACTTGTCGGCACAACAAAAAACTGCGTCCAGGAGATCTAGTAGGAAATGAGTTTATCATTACTCTGACGGAAGTGAGTGAGGTTGACGATGTTCTCAAGCGGTTAGAGTTAGTTGGCCAGTACGGCGCACCGAACTACTTTGGTAGCCAGCGTTTTGGGCACGACGGGAATAACTTGAGTGAAGCTCGACGTTGGGGGCGCGACAATGTTCGAACCCGTAATCAGAATAAGCGCAGCCTATATCTTTCAGCTGCACGTTCATGGATATTTAATACCATTGTTTCTGCTCGTATTGAGCAAGAGTTGTTTAATCAGGTAATTGAAGGGGATTGCCTGCAAGCGCCTGAAGGAATCATGAGTGCAACCTCAGAGATGCTGGTGGAGTTAAATGAGAAGGTTGAAAAAGGAGCCCTACAGATCACGGCGGCAATGGCTGGTGATAATGCTTTACCCACAAAAGCTAAGGCTCTAGAACTTGAGCTACCTCACCTAGAGGCAGAACCGGATTTGATGGCTCTGATTCGCGGAAATCGTATGCGTCATGACCGTCGTAACATAGCTCTGAAACCTCAAAACTTGACGTGGAAGGCAGAGCATGACGCGATCACCTTACGTTTTTCATTAGATGCGGGTTGTTTTGCGACCGCAATTATCCGCGAGTTGATCCAAGAACTGGAAGTGGAGCGCAGTTACGAATGAGCGAGAAAGCACTAAAAATCCTGCTCAGTAATGATGATGGTGTGCATGCCGAAGGGATTCATGCTTTGGCTGATGCTTTGAGAGATTTGGCTGATATTACTATCGTTGCCCCAGACAGGAATCGCTCCGGTGCATCAAACTCACTTACGCTCGAGCAGCCTTTGCGAGTAAAAGTGCTTTCGGAAGGAGTCTACTCTGTTCAGGGAACCCCAACCGATTGTGTGCACTTTGCGTTGAATGAGCTTATGAAAGATGATCTGCCAGATTTGGTTTTAACAGGCATTAATCATGGGGCGAATTTAGGGGATGATGTGTTGTACTCTGGAACGGTGGCAGCTGCGATGGAAGGCCATTTTTTAGGGGTTCAATCGATCGCATTTTCATTGGTGGGTAAAACGCATTTTTCTACAGCAGCCCAAATTGCCCGTCAAATTGTCAGACAGCATCTATCGTCACCTATCCCTACTAATCGATTGTTAAATGTCAATATTCCGGATCTTCCACTTGAAGATGTGAAAGAAATCAGTGTGACTCGTTTAGGTGCGCGTCATCACGCTGAGGCGATGATCAAGCAGCAAGATCCACGAGGGCATGATATTTATTGGTTAGGGCCTCCTGGGAAGGAGCAAGATGCTGGGGAAGGGACGGACTTTTATGCCATTGAACAAGGCTTGGTTTCTCTGACCCCGTTGCAAGTTGATCTGACGGCACATGAGTCGTTACGCAGTATGGATAATTGGTTAAAGGACGAATAAGAATGACGAATCCCCATGCCGACCGATTGATTGACTTTTTGGTCGCCAGCGGCATTCAAGATCAAAGGGTGATCAACGCGATTTATACCGTACCGAGAGAGCGTTTTGTATCTCAGGCTATGATGCACCAAGCTTATGACAACAATGCGCTACCAATTGGTCAAGGGCAGACTATCTCTCAACCGTACATTGTGGCAAAGATGACAGAAATGCTTGAACTTAGCCAGACAAGTCAAGTCTTGGAGGTTGGGACTGGATCGGGCTATCAAACTGCGGTGTTGGCTCAGTTAGTGGATCACGTGTATTCGATCGAGCGTATTAAATCGCTTCAATGGGAGGCAAAGCGCCGCCTTAAGCAACTGGATATCTATAATGTTTCAACTAAGCATGGAGACGGTTGGCAAGGTTGGGCCGCAAAAGGGCCATTTGATGCGATCATTGTCACTGCTGCGGCCGCTTCAGTTCCGCCAGTGTTGCTTGAGCAGTTGGTTGAAGGTGGAATACTGGTGATTCCCGTCGGTGAGGATGTCCAAAAATTACTCAAAATTACTCGCCAGAATAATGAATTTTTATCTCAAATTATTGAGGACGTGCGTTTTGTTCCCCTCATTGCTGGTGAACTCGCTTAACTATGATGCTGTGGTCTAAGTTTTTTCCTGTTGTGGCTGTGAGTAGCATATTAATCGGATGCGCTGCTCATTCCCCTGCGCCAGTTTCAGGTTTAAACAAAGACTACAGCTCGATTTCCCGTGGGAGCTATCGAGGCAGTTACTACCAAGTCAAGAAAGGTGACACGCTTTACTTTATTGCGTATGTCACAGATAAAGATGTAAAAGATATCATTCGTTACAATGGTTTAACTAAGCCTTATACCATTTTCCCAGGCCAAAAATTGAAACTTTGGCAGCCTGCGTATAACCCGCCAGCGTATGGTGGTACTGGTGCGGGTACGGTATCCCCACCTGTGGCTGTTGCCGTAGCTTCAACTCCTTCTGTAAATTCGAGTAAAAACTCGAATCAATCAGTTAGCAACAAGGGCACACAAAGTAAACCGAGTGTGGCCAAAAAAGAACCAATTAAGAAGGTTGATCAATCAAAATCAAAGGAGTATGTTGGTTCTAAAAGTAAACAAAACGTTAACAAACCAGTCAGTGGTTCTAAACCAAAGAATGAGAAAATTTCTCGATGGTTATGGCCAACTAAAGGGAGGGTAATCAAAAACTTCTCAGCTGGAGATCAAGGGAATAAAGGCATCGACATTGCAGGACAGCGAGGTCAGCCGATATCGTCTACAGCTAGTGGCACCGTTGTATATTCGGGTAATGCACTGCGCGGTTATGGTAATCTTGTGATTATCAAACATAACGATAACTACCTCAGTGCTTATGCGCACAATGAACGGTTGCTCGTACACGAAGGACAAAGTGTAAAAGCAGGCCAGAAAATCGCAACAATGGGCAGTTCTGGAACCAACAGTGTTCGTCTACACTTTGAAATTCGCTATCAAGGTAAGTCGGTGAATCCAAAACGCTACTTACCCTAATACTTTATAGGTATATAGCGACATTAGAAGTAGTAATGTCTTGCTAGCTCGCCAGGGGGAGGCGCTATGAGTATCAGCAATGCAGCAACGAAAGTCGAAGAGTTTGAGCTTGGACCTACAATGGAATCGATTCAAGCAAGCGAACAGACTACTACCAACCGCACCCAATCTGAGGACGCCAAAGAGGAATTTGACGCTTCCACAAAGAGTCTGGATGCCACCCAACTTTACTTAGGGGAAATCGGTTTTTCTCCGCTACTCACCGCAGAAGAAGAAGTGTTGTACGCTCGCCGTGCCTTAAGAGGCGACGAAGCTGCGCGTAAACGCATGATTGAAAGTAACCTTCGTCTAGTAGTAAAAATATCTCGTCGATATAGCAATCGTGGTCTTGCCTTACTCGACTTAATCGAAGAGGGCAACCTTGGATTGATCCGAGCGGTTGAGAAGTTTGATCCTGAAAGAGGTTTCCGATTTTCCACTTACGCCACATGGTGGATTCGTCAGACTATTGAACGCGCCCTGATGAATCAGACTCGTACCATTCGTTTGCCAATTCATGTTGTCAAAGAACTCAATATTTATTTGCGTACTGCTCGAGAGCTATCACAAAAGCTTGACCATGAACCAACGGCAGAAGAGATTGCATCACAGCTGGATAAGCCTGTTGACGATGTCAGTAAGATGCTACGCCTCAACGAACGCATTAGCTCCGTTGATACACCGATTGGTGGTGATGGTGAGAAAGCGCTTCTGGACATTATTCCAGATGTAAATAACTCGGACCCAGAAGTATCCACTCAAGATGATGATATTAAGTCTTCATTGATCCACTGGTTAGATGAGCTCAATCCGAAGCAGAAAGAAGTACTGGCTCGTCGATTTGGACTACTAGGGTATGAACCCTCTACCTTGGAAGAAGTGGGACGAGAAATCAATTTAACTCGTGAACGCGTTCGCCAGATCCAAGTCGAAGGCTTACGCCGCTTGAGAGAGATCCTGATAAAACAGGGGCTGAATATGGAAAATCTATTCAGTATAAACGAAGAGTAAATTCTTAAGTGAAGAAAAAGCCTTGGCAGTGCCAAGGCTTTATTATTTTGTAGCGTGCTATCTATTGGTAATTAGCTTTCTTTAACAATACTTGGAAAAACTTTGACTAGCTTAATACGGTTTTCTTCCAGTTCGACAATTTCCATCGGATGCCCCGATACCTGAACACTCAAGTGGCTTTCAGGAATATCTTCTAGGTGTTCTAGAATCAAGCCATTTAATGTTCTTGGTCCGTCGGTCGGTAATTTCCACATCAGACCTTTGTTAATATCTCGAATGTTGGCGCTGCCTTCGATCAGGAAACTGCCATCGCCTTGGGGCGTGATTTCATCGGAGAGGCTTGGTGCAATGGACGTAGTAAACTCACCTACGATTTCTTCCAGAATATCTTCTAGAGTGATCAAGCCGATGATGTCACCATATTCGTTAACGATCAGGCCAATGCGTTCTTTATTGCGCTGGAATTTAAGTAGCTGAATATTGAGTGGTGTCCCTTCAGGAATGAAGTACACTTCGTCAGCGGCTCTCAGTAGTGTTTCTTTATTAAACTCGTTCTTTTCCAGCATTAAGCGATAAGACTCTCGTAAGCGTAGCATGCCAACGACTTCGTCAATCTGATCTCGGTAAAGCACGACTCGACCATGAGGTGAGTGGGTCAGCTGACGAACAATGGATTTCCAGTCGTCATTAATATCAATACCGGTAATCTCGTTTCTTGGCACCATGATGTCATTCACAGTCACATGTTCAAGATCGAGTATTGAGATCAACATATCTTGGTGACGCCTCGGGATCAGACTACCTGCTTCATTGACCACAGTGCGCAGTTCTTCTGAACTCAGGTGATCATCACCACCATGATTCGCTCGAATCCCAAGTAAACGGATAAAACCATTGGTAATGAAGTTTACTAACATCACTAGGGGTGAAAGTAGCCTCATCAAAATACTGAGTAAAATACTGCTGGCATAGGAGACTCGCTCAGGATAGAGCGCCGCCAGTGTTTTTGGGGTGACTTCTGCAAAGACGAGAATCACCATAGTTAAAGCGCCAGTGGCAATTGCCACACCGATATCGCCGTATAAGCGCATACCAAGAATGGTGGCGATGGCAGAGGCGAGAATGTTGACTAAGTTATTGCCAATCAGAATTAAACCAATCAAACGATCTGGGCGATCTAAGAGTTTCTCGACTCGCTTAGCGCCTTTATGTCCATGATTTGCAAGGTGCTTTAGGCGATAGCGATTCAGGGCCATCATACCAGTCTCTGAACCTGAGAAATATCCTGAAATAACAATCAGACACGCGAGTAGCGCAAACAAGATACCCGTTGATATGTCGTCCAAAACTTATCTTTTCCTTTTGATGTTTGATTAATTTATGACCTAACTAAAGCGCCAAGTCAATCTCAGGTTGCGGGCGAAGTATTGTAAAAGAAAGGTGCACTGTATGCACCTTTGAATATCAATTAGTTAAGAATGATCTCACGAACAAAGCGACTACCGAAGTAAGCTAGCGTCAATAAGGTTGCACCTGCTACGGCAAACCATGTGACTTTACGACCACGCCAGCCCTTTTGATAATGTCCCCAAAGCAGTATCGAGTACACTACCCACGCAATAAACGACAAGATGCCTTTGTGCGCTTTTCCTTGAGCGAACATATCCTGCACAAACACAAAACCCGTTATTAGCGTTCCCGTTAAAAGCAAGTTACCGACAAGGATGATGTTAAACAATTGTCGCTCAACCATCAGAAGTGGTGGCAAGTTAGGGTTGATCACTAAAGCTTTTTTCGCTTTAAGTTTATGATCTAACCATGCCAGCTGCAGGGCGTATAATGCGCCTATGGTTAGCGTTGAATAGGAAAACAACGCTAAAGAAATGTGGATCAGTAACTTAGGATCTTGTTCTAAGTGAGTAATGAAGGTACTCGGCAAGAAGGCCGCGGCAGATAGGTTAATCGCAGCAAAGCTATATACAACGGGAAGTAAGAACCACAAACGTGTTCTAAGCATAGCTAGGCTTAGGACCAGAGAAATAATAAAGCTAATCAATGAGGCGACATTGAGAATGCTAAGGTTCTGTCCTGAACCCTCAATAATCAGATCACTTAATAGCCAGGCATGAAAAGCGAGCGCTAAGAATGCACTGATAAAGACAGTTTTGGCTCGGATCCCTGTTTGATGTACAAGGCCTGGTACTATGGTTGCGATTGCTAAAAAATAGAGCACAGCAGCAGCAACGGCGATTAAGTTATCCATTCTTCTCTTAAAGATCGGGTGAATTTTTAACAAATTATACCCTGCATCAACCGCTTGGGCTATGACTTATCTCCCTGATTTGTGTCTCATCAGAGAGCAAATGTTATCGCGGCAGTGCAAAGGGTGGGCTGGCTAAGGTATACTCACAATAATTTGTCGTCATTTTTAGGGCGACTACACTGTGAGTCGCTCAGGTAAAGAGACTAAGATGTTTGAGAATTTAACGGATCGATTATCCAAAACGCTGAAGAATATCAGCGGTAAAGGTCGTTTGACCGAAGACAATATAAAAGACACGTTACGCGAAGTGCGTATGGCGCTGCTTGAAGCGGATGTCGCTCTTCCGGTTGTACGTGATTTTGTCAAACGCGTTAAAGAAGGCGCGGTGGGTGTTGAGGTTTCTAAATCTTTAACGCCAGGCCAAGAGTTCATAAAGATTGTTCAATCTGAACTTGAAGCCGTTATGGGCGAATCTAATGAAGCGTTAAACCTTGCTGCACAGCCACCAGCTGTCATTTTGATGGCGGGTCTGCAAGGTGCGGGTAAGACTACGTCGGTGGGTAAGCTCTCTAAGCTACTGAAAGAAAGAGATAAGAAGAAAGTTCTTGTAGTCTCTGCGGACGTTTATCGCCCGGCGGCGATTAAACAGCTAGAAACACTGGCTTCAGACATTGGTGTCGACTTTTTCCCATCTTCTCCTGACCAAAAGCCGATTGATATTGCCAATGCGGCCATTGATCATGCGAAGAAGAAATTTTATGACGTTCTTCTTGTCGATACTGCGGGGCGCCTAGCTATTGATGAGCAGATGATGGGGGAGATACAAGAACTTCACTCTGCAATTGATCCTGTTGAAACTCTGTTTGTTGTCGATGCAATGACTGGTCAGGATGCCGCCAATACAGCGAAAGCGTTTGGCGATGCGTTACCATTGACGGGTGTGATCCTAACCAAGGTCGATGGTGATGCGCGTGGTGGTGCGGCACTTTCGGTTCGTCACATCACAGGTAAACCAATTAAGTTCTTGGGTGTCGGTGAGAAAACCGATGCATTAGAACCATTCCACCCAGATCGTGTTGCTTCTCGTATCCTAGGTATGGGAGATGTGCTTTCTCTTATTGAAGACCTTCAGCGTAATGTTGATACCGAGAAAGCAGAAAAACTGGCGAAGAAGTTCAAAGAGAAGAAAGGTTTCGACCTTGAAGACTTCCGTGAACAACTTGGTCAGATGCAGAACATGGGCGGCATGATGGGCATGATGGATAAGCTGCCAGGCATGAGCAATTTGCCAGACAACGTCAAAGATAAAGTCGATGACAAGATGTTTAAGCAAATGGAAGCCATCATTAACTCAATGACCATGAAAGAACGTCAACGTCCTGAATTGATCAAGGGATCACGTAAGAAACGTATTGCTGCGGGCTCGGGTACTCAAGTTCAAGATGTCAATCGCCTGTTAAAGCAGTTCACTCAGATGCAGAAGATGATGAAGAAAATGCAGAAGGGTGGCATGAAAGGCATGATGCGCAACATGCAAGGCATGATGGGTGGCATGGGCGGCGGTGGCTTCAACCCATTTGGGCGTTAAGCTAAGTCATCGGCAATATTTCAAGGTGTTAGCTGAGTCACAAACTTAAATACCATTTTATGTTGGTGAAAAAGTAGCTAAAGACCTTGCATTGCTCCGGAATAAGAGTAAAATTCCGGAGCTTTATTTTGGCACGAGACCCCAAACTGTTTTTTGTTAAGCGGTTCCTGGGGTTAATTTTATTTTTGAGAAAGCAAAGAGGACGACATGGTAACCATTCGTTTGGCACGTCACGGCGCTAAGAAGCGTCCATTTTATCAAATCGTAGTAGCGGACAGCCGCAATGCTGCAACTGGCCGTTTCATCGAGAAAGTGGGTTTCTTCAACCCAACAGCTAAAGGTCAAGAAGAAGGTCTACGTCTAGACCTAGATCGCGTTAACCACTGGGTTGGTCAAGGCGCATCTCTATCTGACCGCGTAGCTAAGCTAGTTAAAGACGCTCAAAAAGCGGCTTAATTCTTAAATCAAGAAGTAGTAATTAGCTTATGTCGATGAAAGGTAAAGAAACGATGAGCAGTGAGAAAATTGTTGTAGGTAAGTTTGGTGCTTCTTACGGCATTCGTGGCTGGCTTAAAGTTTTTTCCTACACAGACAATACTGAGAGCATATTTGATTACACGCCTTGGTTTATTAACCCAAAAGGCGAGTGGGTTGAGCGTAAAGTAGAAAGCTGGAAGCGCCATAACAAAGGTTTGGTGGTAAAGCTGGAAGGTTTGGATTTGCGTGAAGATGCGCAATTGCTGACGAACTTTGAAATCGCCATTGACCCTGCGGTACTGCCGGAATTGCCAGAAGATGAGTTCTACTGGCGTGATTTGATTGGAATGCAAGTAGTCACCGACAAAGGTTACGACTTAGGCACTGTCTCTGACATGCTGGAAACGGGTTCCAACGATGTTCTGGTTGTTAAAGCAAATCTAAAAGATGCTTTCGGGCAAAAGGAACGATTAATTCCGTTCCTTGAAGAGCAAGTGATCAAGTTGATTGATCGCGAAGCTCAACGGATCGAAGTTGACTGGGATCCTGGATTCTAACTCCAAGTAACGGAGCGATTGAACCAAGTTTATATTGGTGAAAAACATGTGGGTTGGCGTAATTAGCCTATTTCCTGAAATGTTCCGCAGCGTTACTGATTATGGAGTAACAGGTCAAGCGGTTAAAAAAGGTCTTTTGTCGATTGAGACATGGAATCCTCGTGATTTCACTCATGACAAGCATCGTACAGTTGATGACAGACCTTACGGTGGTGGCCCTGGTATGTTGATGATGGTTCAGCCTTTGCGCGATGCTATCCATACCGCTAAAAAAGCCTCACCGGGTAAGACGAAAGTCATTTACCTATCTCCCCAAGGTCGTAAGCTTGACCAACAAGGGGTTGAAGAGCTGGCAACAAATGAGAATTTGCTTCTGATTTGTGGTCGCTATGAAGGGGTAGATGAGCGTGTCATCCAATCTGAAGTTGACGAAGAATGGTCAATTGGAGATTTTGTGATGACGGGTGGAGAAATTCCAGCCATGACGCTAATCGACTCGGTTTCTCGGTTTATACCGGGGGTGCTGGGTGATTTTGCATCAGCAGAAGAAGACTCTTTTGCTAATGGTTTATTGGATTGCCCACATTACACGCGTCCGGAAGTATTAGATGGAGAAGAAGTGCCCGCGGTACTGAAATCCGGTAATCACAAGGACATTCGTCGTTGGCGGCTCAAGCAGTCGTTAGGCCGTACCTGGCTAAGAAGACCAGAGCTCCTGGAAAACCTAGCTCTGACTGACGAACAGGAACTATTACTCGCAGAGTTCATTAAAGAACACAAAGCGAAGTAACCTATTAAATTTAGTATCAGTTTATTCTAGGAATATTGAAAATGAGTAACATCATCAAGGCTCTTGAAGAAGAGCAAATGAAAAAAGACCTGCCTAACTTTGCACCTGGTGACACAGTTGTTGTTCAAGTTAAGGTAAAAGAAGGTGACCGTGAGCGTCTACAGGCTTTCGAAGGCGTTGTAATCGGTATTCGTAACCGTGGTCTACACTCTGCATTCACTGTACGTAAGATTTCTAACGGTGAAGGTGTAGAGCGTACGTTCCAAACTCACTCTCCAATGGTTGATAGCATTGAAGTTAAACGCCGCGGTGCAGTACGTCGTGCCAAACTGTACTACCTACGTGAGCGTTCTGGTAAGTCAGCTCGTATTAAAGAGAAACTTGCTAAGAAGTAATGCTATAACTAGCGTTCTCATATTAAACGGAGTCCTTTTGGACTCCGTTTTTTTATGGTTTTAGTTAGCCAAACTTAATGGATGTGTTTGTTGTTAGGTTGTGCTCGTCTCTCAAGTGTCAAGATAATTCACTATTGATCTTCAGACCAGCCATCAGAATCCGACATGTCGGGTGCTCCCGGGATGGTATTTTCTTCATCTGCCCATTCACCAAAATCTATAATCTGACATTGTTTGCTGCAGAAAGGGCGGTGAGGGCTTTGCTCTCCCCATTCGACGTCGGTGCCACATTTAGGGCAGGGTACGATGGTGGTTTTGGGCATGTGATTTTCTCTGTGAACATTTAGATATTTGGACGAGTATAGCGTGATTGGGTTAGCTACACACGGCCAAACGAAATTGAATATTATCAATGGAGGCTTGGCCAGATGCGAAGCTTATAAATTTGATTGCAAAACGATTCTTATGACCAGAAATCATGGGGTATACCCCATATTGCATCGGGATTTCTAGACGCAAAATATTCGCTTCTTCGGCATCACTTTGGTAGAAGCCTGCCTGAGCTTCTTGTGGTTGAAAATGACCTGTTTCACGAGTTAGGCGTAGCCAGAGTTTGAGAGCATCGGTGAGTGGTTGGAGCGTATCTAACCAAAGCTTAGTGTCTTTGTTTTTTTGATCAAGAGGTAAATGCAGCCAGTGGTGCAATGCAGGTAAATCAAAACAGCAAGAGCCGCCAGGTAAGTTAAATCTTTGACGAATAGCACTGAGAAAACGATCTTCCTTGAGGCTTTGACCAAAGCGCTCTGCAGCCATCAGTTTACTATGGACATTATCGACTTCGCTAAGCACATTGCTCAACATGTCCTGATCCACCCCTTCAACATCAAGCCAAGAACGGTATGTTAATCGCTGTTTCTCAATGTCTTTCGCCAGCTCACTTTTTAGCTGGATTTGCTCGAAGATCTCCAAAAGATCAAACAAAGAACGGAAAAACAATAAGTGCTGCATGTCATCACTAAATTGAGAAGAAACGCTTAATTGGTTAAGCAAAGCTTCAACACGTAAATATATGCGAGTTTTCTCATTTAGTGGATGTTCAAAAAAGTGCGTTGTCATTACATGCGGCCTTTGATTCTTCTTCCTTTATTCTCACCGATTTTCCCTACATATTTCTAGGTACTTTTGATGTAATTCTGTGATTTGAGGCAAAAGTTCTTGGTTTGTTGCATTATTTCTAATCACATCGTCTGCGATTGACAGTCGTTGTGAACGGCTAGCTTGAGCGTCTAAGATAGCGTCGACTTGTTCAATCGGGACTCCATCTCTTTCCATGGTTCTTTGCCGTTGTACTTGCTCATCAACATCGACAACCAATACTCTGTTTGCCAAGCTTTGGAGGTTATTTTCAACCATGAGTGGAATAACCAGCAAAGCATAAGGAGATGAAGCCTTGGCTATATCTGCCTGCATCTTTTCGCGAATCATGGGATGCAGCAGTTGGTTTATCCAAGCTTTTTCCTTGTCACAGGCAAAGATGCTTTCTCTTAGTTTAGCTCGGTTGAGCGTTCCGTCTGCCAGTAAAATGTTAGAACCGTATCGTGCTTCTATCGCTTTCAGTCCTTCACTGCCTGGCTCAACAACTTCTCGGGCAATGACATCCGCATCAACAATTTCAATACCAAACTGATCGTGAAAGAGGTTGGCGACGGTGGTTTTCCCACTGGCAATACCGCCTGTTAGGCCGACGACAAAAGGCATATTAGATCCCCAGAATTTGTGTAAAGTACCAGTTGATGATGCTTTCTCCCCACATTGCACTGATCCAGCCTGCAATCGCAAGGTAGGGGCCAAACGGGAAGGCTTTGTCTATCCCTTGTTTTTGTAGTCGTAGTTGAATTAGGCCAAAAAGTAATCCAACGAGTGAGGAAAGCAGAACAATAACAGGCAAATACTGCCAGCCTAACCAAGCGCCTAGTGCGGCAAGAAGCTTGAAATCACCATAACCCATGCCTTCTTTACCAGTGAGAAGTTTGAACCCCCAGTAAATAGACCATAGGCACAAATAGCCTACTATTGCTCCAGTCACAGAGTCTTGCAAAGACACAGGGCTCAAGCCTAGTAATGATAATGCTATCCCAGACCAAATCAGTGGTAAGGTCAATTGATCAGGCAACAGCATAGTATCGAGATCGATGAAAGTTGCTGCGATTAAAACAAAGGTAAAGAACAATAAGGCAACGGCGAACACACTCAGTTCAAATTGGTAAGCAATCGAGAAACTCATTAACCCCGAGATAAGTTCAACGAGAGGGTAGCGTGGGGAAATGCGGTGTTGACAAGCTCGGCATTGACCACGTAAAGCAAGCCAACTGATCAGCGGAATATTATCAATATTACGAATTTGAGTGTTACAGCTTGGGCAAGTTGACCTAGGGACACTCAGATTATAAGTCCCCTCAGGTGGCTGAATGCCATACTCTGGAAAACTCTCTGCGCATTCATGTCGCCACTCTCGTTCCATCATCTTAGGCAAGCGATGAATGACGACGTTAAGAAAGCTGCCTATGATCAGACCAAAAAGGGTCGCTAGGGTTGGAAACAACCATGGGTAATAATTGAAAAGTTCCATAAAAATTTCAGTTGCTTGAATACGCCGTCTTTGAGTTGAGGTGGATATACTATCCCATAATGTTCATTAAGTTAAAGATAGGCAGGTACATAGCGATCACCAAACTTCCCACTAAACCTCCTAAAGCAAGAATCAAAATCGGCTCAAGTGTTTTCGCAAGGCTTTCAACAGTTGCGTCGATATCTGCTTCATATTGATTCGCGACTCTAGTCAGCATGTCATCCAGTCGCCCAGACTCTTCACCGATCATAATCATTTGCACCATGAGTTCGGGGAAGTCTCTCGATTGGCGCATGGTTGAATGTAAAGCGATTCCCGCGCTTGTTTGTTGGATGAGATGTCTGATGATGTGCTGATAGTAAGCATTGTCTGTTGTACGTGCTGCTGTTTCCAAGCTAGTGAGAATGGGCAGGCCTGACTTTAGACTGGTAGACAGTGTACGACTAAAGCGCGCCATACAGCTTTTGAGGAGTAAGGTTCCGAGAATGGGAAGATGTAATGTTACACGACTTAACCAATACCTGAATCTAGCTGAGCTTCGATATATAGATACAAAAGCAACAGGAATCAGAACACTCATTGTTCCAATACTCAAACTATGGTGCTGCACGGCTTGTGATAATGAAAGAACTTGCTGGGTAAACCATGGAAGCTCAGCACCATAACCGATGAATAGAGCTTCAAATTCGGGAATGACTTTGGTGAGCATTAATAGCGAGACGGCTAATGCTGTTAGAACGACCAAGCTGGGATAGATAGCAGAGCGTTGGACTCTCGAGGTCAATTGCTCTGTTTTTTCTCTATATTGAGCAATGCGCTCTAATGAAGCGGCTAAATTACCCGTTTTTTCACCCATGTCGACAATATCTATATAGAGGGCATCAAAGTATCGAGAGGAGTGCTTGAGAGCGCTTGATACCGACAGACCAGCTTGGAGTTGGTGGCTTATCATCCACAATACCGAGCGCAGTTCGGCACGCTTTTGATTCTGCATGATGAGTTTAAGTGACGTCGTGATAGGCAAACCAGACGCCAGCATAGTCGCCCACTGACGGGTTATATTAGTGAGATCTTTCGTCCTCACTTTATGTTTTATACGGGAGTAGCCTGGTAATGGCTTTTGGCGAATAAGACGTACACTGATATCGCGCTCGTTCAGTTGTTCTGCCACTTGTGCCTCACAAATTGCGAGCATTGTCCCTTTTAGCTTCAAACCTTTGTGGTTGATGCCTTGCCAATAGTATGAGCCCAATTGGGTAGTCGTGGGAATGGGAACTTTGTTCATGCTCAAAAACTAGAGTAGCACCCGCTGTAGTTCTGTTTGACTGGTTACCCCTTGCGTAAGCTTCTCAATTCCAGATTGGCGCAGAGTCTGCATCCCCTGCTCGATCGCCAAGCTTTCAATGTGGTGGGTTGGCGCTCTGGCAGCAATCGCTTCTGATATTTCTGGAGTGACGGTAAGAATTTCAAACAGTCCGATTCGTCCCGAATAACCTTGATGGCATGAACTGCAGCCTAATGGGTCAGCTTTGAATTCCTGAATTTTTTCTGAGTCTGGACGTTTACAGTGAGGGCACAGACGCCTGACTAACCTTTGTGCAACGATAAGACTTAAAGAAGCCGCGATATTGAAAGGTTCGATGCCCAGGTTTTGTAAACGTAGAATGGCTTCTGCAGCCGAGTTAGTGTGCAGAGTTGAAAGCACTAAATGCCCGGTCTGCGCTGCTTTGGCTGCGATTTCCGCTGTTTCACGGTCTCGTATTTCTCCGACCATAACAACATCAGGATCTTGGCGTAAAAAAGCTCGAAGAGCTTGAGCAAAATGAAACCCAATTTGGGGTTGGATTTGAACCTGATTGATTCCCGATACATGCATTTCAACAGGATCCTCTGCTGTCGCAATATTGACTTCACTTTGATTGAGAATATTCAGGCCACTGTATAACGACAACGTCTTGCCACTGCCTGTTGGGCCTGTGATTAGGATCATTCCCTGAGGTTTAGCTAACGCTCTACGATAGTGCTCACTTTGTGATGGGCTATAGCCTAAATGCTCTAAATCGAAGCTGGTTTTCCGGTTATCGAGCAGCCGCAATACGACTTTTTCTCCCCATATGGTCGGTAAAGTCGAGACACGTATATCGATGGCCTTTGAGGATGCGATCGCTAAGGTGATTCTGCCATCTTGTGGTAGGCGACGTTCTGCAATGTCGAGCTTAGCTAATATTTTGAGCCGAGCAATTAAACGATTAGATAGGTGGTGAGGGGGCTGTTGTCTTTCAATCAGTAAGCCATCACACCTGAATCGAACACGGAACCAGTTTTCATAAGGCTCAAAATGGATATCAGAGGCACGTTTGCGCACGGCGTCTAGCAGTACTTGATGTATGTACTGGCTAATAGGTGAAGTATCTTGATAGAGGGCTTCATGATCCGCACTTTCTTCTTCAGTGGTCTCGACCAGCTGCTCAAGCTCTTGATCGCTGATTGCTTTAAAACCAAACCTCTCACCTGAAAATTTATCACCATATAAGTGGTGTATCGCCTCCATCAAAATATGGATCTGACAGAGTACTAACTTGACTTTTAGACCTGTGGCAAAGCGAAAGTCTTGTTCAATTTCTGCAATCGATGGGTCACTGATCGCTAAGGTCAATTGGTGACTATCTATATGAAGGGGCAGCGCTGAATGTCGGCAAACTAAATCGCTAACTCCTAGGCGCTGACAGCACGAGATATAATCAAATGAGTCTAGCTGAATGATGGTGAGGGAGAAGAGTTCACTGATCATTGTGACCAGTTTTTGTGGTGATATATCGTCGAGAGTGAGCAGTGCAGTACAGGCATCCGCTTTCTGGGTATTCATTGCCGCCATGGCATGTAAGGCTTGAGCTTGAGTTATTTTGTTCGCTCTCTGTAGTAAGTGAGGTAATTGGCTCATCATTAGCGACTCGGACACCAATTCTGGCTTTCAGTACCACTACAGCTGACTGCCCATGTAATCCCACTTGTTGATGAATTGGGGGTTAAGTGAACGCTGGCATTGCTTGGTAGTGAGCCTTTTGAGCCTGATAATGCTGCGGTAATGACACTGATAGAACCACTTGTCTGTGCATTGACGTAAAAACCGTTGAAGTTTTGTTGTGATGGCACACCATTGTTACCTGAAATACAGCTAGCAGCAGAAGCACTGTTTGTTAGGCAAAGGCTTACCGCAGTTTTCATCACTGATGTTGCATTGAGCATATCGCTGGCATGGGCACGCTGGGTGTAGCTTTGATAAGCAGGAATCGCGAAGGCCGATAAAATTCCGATGATCGCCACAACGATCATCAACTCAATCAGAGTAAAGCCACGTAATGCAATATTGTTTGGTAACGTCATGAGAGTCCTACGTACTTTTCATTAGCGTGAGAAGAGTAGGGAAAGGACTTTACGCTGAATATTAGGCTGGAGGAGACTCGCGAGAAGGTAAGCTTAGCTTAATCGATATAAGACATCTGAATTGCATAGCTGTTTGAATTGCGGTTTATTTTGCTTAGTGATTTGCCTACATTAAAAACGACAAGAGAGAGGTTATTCCTCTCTCTTGTCGTTAGTGGTGGGCTTACTTAAAGCGCATCGACAAGTCCATGGCTTTGAGGTGTTTGGTCAGAGCGCCAACAGAAATGTAATCAACCCCCGTTTCAGCGTATTCACGCAGGGTTTCTAGAGTGACATTACCAGAGTTTTCTAGTGCTGCTCGGCCTGCGTTAATTCTTACCGCTTCACGCATCATGTCGGTTGTAAAATTATCAAGCATGATGATGTCAGCACCAGCCTCGATGGCCTCAGTCAGTTCTTGTAAACTTTCTGTTTCTACTTCAACAGGTTTGCCCGGGTTCAACTGCTTAGCATTTTTAATTGTTTGAGTGATACCGCCATTGGCAATAATGTGATTTTCTTTGATGAGATAGGCATCGAAAACGCCGATACGGTGATTGAAACCACCGCCACATGCAACGGCGTACTTTAGTGCGCTACGTAGGCCAGGAATCGTTTTACGGGTATCCAACAATCGGCAATTAGTGCCTTCGAGCTGTTTGGCGTACTCGGCAGTAATCGTGGCACAACCAGATAGCGTTTGGATAAAGTTCATTGCATTACGTTCACCAGTCAATAGCGCGCGTGAGGGACCAGATAGGTGACAAAGTGCCTGATTAGGTTCAACCGTATCGCCATCTTGTACGTGCCACTCGATCTTTACTTCGCCACCAAGTTGCCTGAAGACCTCATCAGCCCAAGCCTGACCACAAAATACGCCGTGTTCACGGGTAATGATGGTGGCTTCGTTATGAGCATCGGCTGGGATTAGACTTGCGGTGATATCAGCGGCTGGATCTAAAGTGCCACCGAGATCTTCTTTTATGGTTTCGGTAACGGAGCGAGAGATTTCCAGAGGCAAATGCTGTTTCAAATATTCAAGGCGTTCTTGGCTATTGTGGGTTTCTTTCATTGCAAATCTAATGAGCAGTTGAACATAAGGTGCGCATGATACGATGACTGCGAGGGAAATTCAGCCATTATTGTGGTATTTCACGCTTGAAAGTCTAAAATCAATAACTTAGTAAACAAAAGGAGACAAACATGATTGATGAAAACGGCTGGTATCAAGCTGCCAGGCATGTGCCGTCTCCCTTTTTTGATCAACGAACCGATGTAACGGATATCTCCTTACTAGTGATACATAATATCAGCCTGCCACCTGGCCAATTTGGCGGGCCATACATCGAGCAGTTTTTTACGGGGCAACTGAACGCTGAAGAGCATCCATTTTTTAAAGTGATTCATCAGATGGGCGTTTCTGCACATTGTCTGATCAGGCGTGATGGTGAGGTGGTGCAGTTTGTGCCGTTTACGGCAAGAGCGTGGCACGCAGGTGTATCCAGTTTTGCGGGGCGAGAAAAGTGTAACGACTATTCAATTGGAATTGAATTGGAAGGCAGTGATTACGTCGCGTATACCGATGAGCAATATCAAGCCCTCACTGAGCTGACGAAATGGATACAAAAATATTACCCTAAAATCACCTTGCCTCGAATAACGGGCCATCAATACATTGCGCCGCTGAGAAAAACCGATCCGGGTTTGGTGTTTGATTGGAGGAGGTATCGAAAAGGGCTACCTTCTTAAAGACAGGAGACAATATTTTTCAATAAAAGGCTTCGCTAGGGGAGTGAGGATCGCCATTCTCGTCAGCGAAGCATTATAAAGTCGGCTTTTATAGTGTTTCTTGATATTCCACTAGGACTTGTTCAATCCAAGTCGCAATGCGCTCATCACTCAGTTCATACTGAGAGTCTTCGTCCAATGCTAAGCCAACAAATTGGTTACCATCTTCCGTTAGCGCTTTTGAGGCTTCAAACTCGTAGCTTTCATCGTTTGGCCAGTAGCCAATCAGGTTAGCACCGGTCTTCTTCAGTTCGTCGTGCAACATCCCCATAGCATCCAGATACCATTCGCCATAGCCTTCTTGATCGCCTAAGCCGAACAACGCGACGGTTTTGCCACTTAGCGGTACGCCACCGATTTGATCCCATATCTCATTCCAGTCTTCCTGAATTTCGCCAAAGTCCCAGGTCGAGATACCTAAAATCAGAAAGTCATAATTAACCATTTCTGTCAGAGGAGTGTCTTTGACATTGCGGATATCTACCAGTTCTTCACCTATGATGGCGCGCATTTTCTCCGCGGCCATTTCTGTGTAGCAAGTTGTCGAACCGTAAAACAGACCAATTTTCATCACTTTCTTTTTCATTATTTTGAATCAATAGCGAATTCTAAACACAAAATGGCGAGCTTTGCAGCGAATATCCATATCGAATGGCAATTTTTATGGCTTTATTGCTGTGTGGCACTTACATTGAGCGCATATCATAACGTTGAGGATTATTGTGTCAGAAGTGATGTCACCCGATCAGGGCATGGTGGAGCAGTTTTTGGATACGATGTGGATGGAGCGAGGGTTATCCGAGAATACGTTGGCATCTTATCGTAATGATTTATCCAAATTACTTCACTGGATGGCTGAAAATAACTACAGACTCGATTTTATTAGCTTGTCTGGTTTACAGGACTACCAAAGTTGGTTAATGGAACAGGGGTACAAGCAGACTTCACGAGCCCGTATGTTGTCTGCGATCCGTCGTTTGTTCCAGTATCTACACAGAGAAAAAGTGCGAGCGGATGATCCTAGTGCTTTACTCGTTAGCCCTAAATTACCTAAGAGGCTACCCAAAGATCTCAGTGAAGAGCAGGTTGAAGCACTGCTGAATGCACCGGATCCAAACGATGCAATGGAATTACGCGATAAAGCCATGCTGGAATTGCTTTATGCGACAGGCTTGCGTGTCACAGAGCTGGTCAGCTTAACGATGGAAAACATCAGCCTTCGTCAGGGCGTTGTTCGTGTCACTGGTAAAGGTGGTAAAGAGCGCTTGGTTCCGATGGGCGAAAATGCAGTCGACTGGATTGAAACTTTTATCCAACAAGGTAGGTCTGAGTTACTTGGAGATACAACATCTGATGTTGTCTTTCCAAGCAAGCGTGCGCGCCAAATGACGCGTCAGACGTTTTGGTATCGTATCAAGCATTATGCGGTTTTGGCTGGCATTGATACCGAGATACTGTCACCGCATGTATTGCGCCATGCTTTTGCGACGCATTTGCTCAACTACGGCGCTGACCTGCGAGTGGTACAGATGCTACTCGGACACAGTGACTTGTCGACAACACAAATTTATACTCATGTAGCAACTGAACGATTGAAACAGCTACACAGTGATCATCACCCAAGAGCTTAAGCGCTCATGGTTATAACTAAATCGATTTAAGGTGAATTTAATGAGCGTACTACGCCGAGTGACTCTACTTACGTTACCACTGCTTGTGGCAGCACAGGCAGTATCTGCAGCGGAAGTAAAATTTGATACAGCTCAGCTTGAAGAGCGTTTTGCCAAGCTAGGATTGGAAGTGAAAAAAGTGGCGCCTGCAGATATCGATGGTTTAGTCGAAGTGCAGACCAGTGGAGGAATTCTTTTTGCTTCACCAGACGGTGAATACTTTTTAGCAGGTACACTTTATAAGCTTGATGGCAATGGCCAATATGAAGATGTGCTGGCGAAACGTCAGGCGCCGATCAATGCGGCTAAAATCGAAGCATTCAAAGACAGCATGATCGAGTTTAAGGCTAAAGACGAGAAATACGTTATCACTGTCTTCACGGATATTACCTGTGGCTACTGTGTACGTCTTCATAACCAAATGAAAGATTACAATGATTTGGGTATCACTATTCGTTACATGGCTTACCCACGTCAAGGGGCAACGGGTTCTGTTGCGGATCAAATGGCAGCAATTTGGGGCTCGGACGAACCACAAGCTGCCATGCATAACGGTAAGGTGAAACGTGAGTTCCCAGAAAAGAGCAAAGATTTCGCCAAGTATCAGGAAATCATCAAAGAGCATTATACTCTTGGGCGTGAGTTAGGTATTAGTGGCACGCCAGCGATTTTCCTACCAAATGGTGAAATGGTTGGCGGCTACTTACCACCAGAACAGATGCTGCAACGCCTACAACAAACACAAAAATCGTAATTCAATCTCCAGAGTTACGTTTGAGCGCCTGACAAGCGACCCTGTGATGAGAATCCTATGTCATGAATTAGGTTGATATAAGATTCTCATCTGTTAACTTGTTCGCTATTCAGGCGTCCTGCCCAAGAACAAGGCTCAATCCAATCTATGATCGAAATTCAACGCCGGCCTGAGGTTGATCTCAGTCTGCTTTCCACCGACATTGCTCCACTTCTTAAGCGCATTTACATCTCACGTGGTATCACCAGTGCCCAGCAGTTAGAAACGACTGCGCGTGCATTGCATTCTTATCAAAAATTGCATGGTATTGACGCCGCGGTCGAGCTGCTATTTGAATCTATTCAGAGTAATCAACGTATTATTGTTGTCGGAGATTTCGATGCTGATGGGGCAACCAGCTCGGCTCTATCGGTGCTCGCATTGCGAATGCTTGGTTCCAATAACGTCGATTATTTGGTGCCGAATCGCTTTGAAGATGGTTATGGTCTTAGCCCAGAAGTCGTTGATCAGGCGATTGAGATTGGCGCTGAAGTGATCATGACGGTCGATAATGGTGTCTCTTCAATTGATGGTGTGCGATACGCCAAAGAGCAGGGGCTAAAAGTATTAGTTACTGACCACCACCTGCCGGGCCATGAGTTACCTAACGTCGATGCGATGGTCAACCCAAATTTAGAAGAGTGCGCTTTTCCTTCGAAAGCCTTGGCTGGCGTGGGAGTGGCGTTTTATCTCATGATGGCGTTGTGTGTTCATATGAGAAAGCAGGGATGGTTTGCCGAGCAGGGCATGGCTGAACCAAAATTGATGGAGCTGATTGATTTGGTGGCTCTGGGTACGGTTGCTGATGTGGTGCCATTGGATGAAAACAATCGTATTCTGGTTCACCAAGGTCTGCAGCGTATTCGTGCCGGCAAAGCACGACCTGGCATTCAAGCATTGATTGAAGTCGCAAAGCGAGATGCGCGTCGGTTGGTTGCTGCCGATTTCGGTTTTGCACTAGGTCCGCGTATCAACGCAGCTGGTCGCTTAGATGATATGTCGTTTGGTGTTGAGCTTTTGATGGCCAACAACATTCATGCTGCACGTCGTATGGCAAGTGAGCTGGATGGTCTGAACCAAACGCGTAAAGAAATTGAAGAAGGTATGAAGCAGGAAGCAATGGCTTTTTGTGAGCGTCTTCAGTTTGGTGACAAGGATATGCCTCATGGGCTGGTGCTGTTTCAGCGTGATTGGCACCAAGGTGTGATTGGTATTTTGGCATCTCGAATCAAAGAAAAGTTCCACCGACCTGTGATTGCCTTCGCCGATGGTGGTGAAGGGAGCATTAAGGGCTCATGTCGTTCGATTCCGGGCCTACATATGCGTGATACTCTCGATCGTATTGATACTCAAAACCCCGGCTTGATCCTCAAGTTTGGTGGTCACGCCATGGCAGCTGGCCTGACGATCATGGAAAAAGACTTCGAACGATTTGCTCAGTTGTTTGATGAGGCTGTGAAACAAGAGTTGGACGACGCCGCACTCAAAGGTGTGATTTTGTCTGACGGTGAGTTGAAGCCTGAAGAGTTTTCTATGCATATCGCAGAGATGCTTCGTGCTGGTGGACCTTGGGGGCAAGCTTTCCCTGAACCTCTGTTCGACGGTGAATTTAAAGTGCTTCATCAGAAATTGGTTGGCGAGAAGCACCTGAAGCTGATGCTGGAGCCTTTACATAAAGGTCAACCGACCAACATCATGATTGATGGGATTGCTTTTAATGTCGATCTGCGTCGCTGGCCAGATGCGTCAGTGAAAACGGTACGTTTGGCTTACAAGCTGGATATCAACGAGTTTCGAGGTAATCAGTCACTGCAATTGATGATTGACCATATCGAAGCAAAATAGTCTTTCACGAAATGTAGGAACGGGCTGCGCTTGTGAAAGCGCAGCCCGTTTTTGTTTACTAGCAACGACGACTCTCTTCTTTTCCCGACATCTTCTGTTCATATTCCTTTAAAACTGACCAATTAAAGTGTGATTGCTAGCACGATTTATTCCCATCTGTTTATATTTTGTAATTGGTCAGACCAATTTGATTGCTGTTTTAATCGGCTA
The DNA here is from genome assembly GCF_024449095.1 of Vibrio coralliilyticus. Classification (NCBI taxonomy): domain Bacteria; kingdom Pseudomonadati; phylum Pseudomonadota; class Gammaproteobacteria; order Vibrionales; family Vibrionaceae; genus Vibrio; species Vibrio coralinecrosis. The sequence continues at coordinate 2,779,968 of NZ_CP024627.1, read as the reverse complement.
ATGTTATCAAAGTGTTGATGCATGGCTCGTTCTATGATGTGGGTCAATTTTTGACTGGAACTTGCGTTTTAATTATGTTAATTTCGTCGCCAACTTAAAATTGGTAATACCAATTGACTGCAAAGAGTAGAAGAACAACAACTATGGCTTATCAAAGGATTCGTCAGCCAAAACTCTCTGATGTAATTGAACAAGAGTTAGAACGGCTGATTGTGGAAGGAACATTGTCTCCGGGGCAGCAGTTGCCACCAGAGCGCGAACTGGCAAAGCAGTTTGATGTGTCTCGTCCTTCAATCCGTGAGGCAATTCAACGCCTCGAAGCTAAACGTCTTCTCACTCGTCGCCAGGGTGGTGGCACATTTGTTAGCGAGAATATCTGGACGAGTTTTTCAGATCCTCTGCTAAATTTATTGTCTAGCCATTCGGAAACACAGCTGGATTTACTCGAAACGCGCCATGCGATGGAAGGTATCTCTGCTTATTTTGCAGCAGTTCGTGGCACCGATGAGGACTTTGCCCGTATTCAGGCTTGCCTGAAAAACATCAGCGAAGAGCAAACGAAGAAAAATGTTGAAGCGGAAGCGGCTGCGGTGATGCAGTTTCTGATCGCTTTGACTGAAGCGGCGCACAACGTTGTCTTGCTTCATATCGTTCGCAGTTTGGCCCCTTTGCTGGAGCAAAACGTCCTTCAGAATCTTAAGCTCTTACATCGCCGCGATGAAGTGGTGGAAAAAGTAAGTAAACACCGAGCTAATATCGTTGATGCGATCGTTTCTGGTCAGCCAGAAAAGGCGCGTGAAATGTCGCACTCACACTTAGCTTATATTGAAGAAACATTGTTGGATTTGAGTCGTGAAGAGTCTCGCCGTGAGCGATCTTTGCGTCGAATTCAGCAGGGTAACGACTCGTAAAGAGCGTTACTTAAATAAGTAGATCCAACCAACAGAAGGATAGATCGCCATGTCTGATATGAAGCATGACGTAGACGCACTGGAAACTCAAGAATGGCTACAAGCCCTTGAGTCAGTTGTACGTGAAGAAGGTGTAGAGCGTGCTCAGTTCCTACTAGAGCAAGTTCTGGACAAAGCACGTCTAGACGGTGTTGACATGCCAACAGGAATCACAACCAACTACATCAACACGATTCCTGCAGATCAAGAACCAGCTTACCCAGGTGACACAACACTTGAGCGCCGTATTCGTTCCATCATCCGCTGGAACGCAATCATGATCGTTCTACGTGCATCTAAGAAAGACCTAGAGCTAGGCGGCCACATGGCGTCTTTCCAGTCTTCTGCTGCATTCTACGAAGTATGTTTCAACCACTTCTTCCGTGCTCCAAACGAGACGGACGGTGGCGATCTAGTGTACTACCAAGGTCACATCTCACCAGGTATCTACTCTCGTGCATTCGTTGAAGGTCGTCTAACTGAAGAGCAGCTAGACAACTTCCGTCAAGAAGTAGACGGCAAAGGTATTCCATCATACCCGCACCCTAAACTGATGCCTGAGTTCTGGCAGTTCCCAACAGTATCTATGGGTCTAGGCCCAATTTCTGCGATTTACCAAGCGCGTTTTCTTAAGTACCTTGACGGTCGTGGTCTGAAAGACACGTCTGCTCAACGTGTATACGCGTTCCTAGGTGACGGTGAGATGGATGAGCCAGAATCACGTGGTTCACTGTCTTTCGCAGCTCGTGAGAAACTAGACAACCTATGTTTCCTAGTGAACTGTAACCTACAGCGTCTAGATGGCCCTGTAATGGGTAACGGTAGCATCATCCAAGAGCTAGAAGGCCTATTCAAAGGTGCTGGCTGGAACGTTGTTAAAGTTATCTGGGGTAGCAACTGGGATGCACTACTTGCTAAAGATACGTCTGGCAAGCTTCTACAGCTAATGAACGAAACTGTAGATGGTGACTACCAAACATTTAAATCTAAAGATGGCGCATACGTACGTGAGCACTTCTTTGGTAAATACCCAGAGACAGCTGCACTCGTTGCAGACATGACAGACGACGAAATCTTTGCACTTAAGCGTGGTGGTCACGAGTCTTCTAAACTGTACGCAGCATACAAAAACGCGGCAGAAACTAAAGGTCGTCCAACAGTCATCCTAGCTAAGACTGTTAAAGGTTACGGTATGGGTGAAGCGGCTGAAGGTAAGAACATCGCGCACCAAGTTAAGAAGATGGACATGACTCACGTATTACACCTACGTGATCGTCTAGGTCTTCAAGACATCCTAACTGACGAAGCGGTTAAAGAGCTTCCGTACCTGAAGCTTGAAGAAGGTTCTGCGGAATACGAATACCTACACGCTCGTCGTAAAGAACTAAAAGGTTACACGCCACAGCGTCTACCTAAATTCACTCAAGAATTCAAAGTACCTGAGCTAGAAGAGTTCGCACCGCTACTAAGTGAGCAAAAGCGTGATATTTCTACAACTATGGCTTACGTTCGTACTCTTAATATCCTGCTTAAGAACAAGAACATTGGTAAGAACATCGTTCCTATCATCTGTGACGAAGCACGTACGTTCGGTATGGAAGGTCTATTCCGTCAGATCGGTATCTACAACCCGCACGGTCAGGAATACACACCAGAAGATAAAGGCATTGTTTCTTACTACAAAGAAGCAACATCTGGTCAGGTACTACAAGAAGGTATCAACGAGCTAGGCTCTATGGCATCTTGGGTTGCTGCTGCTACTTCTTACAGCACAAACGATCTGCCAATGATTCCGTTCTACATCTACTACTCTATGTTCGGTTTCCAACGTGTTGGCGACATGGCGTGGATGGCTGGTGACCAACAAGCTCGTGGTTTCCTACTAGGTGCTACTGCTGGTCGTACAACGCTAAACGGTGAAGGTCTACAGCACGAAGACGGTCACTCACACATCATGGCGAACACAGTTCCTAACTGTATCTCTTACGACCCAACATTCGCGTACGAAGTTGCGGTAATCATGCAAGACGGTATCCGTCGCATGTACGGTCCTGAGCAAGAGAACGTGTTCTACTACCTAACGGTAATGAACGAAAACTATGCCATGCCAGCAATGCCAGAAGGCGCTGAAGAAGGCATTCGTAAGGGTATCTACAAGCTTGAGTCTTACGCTGGTGACAAGTCTAAAGTTCAGCTAATGGGCTCTGGCACTATCATGAACGAAGTACGTAAAGCTGCGACTATCCTGAGCGAAGAGTACGGTATCGCGTCTGACGTGTTCTCTGTAACCTCATTCAACGAACTGACTCGCGACGGCCAAGCGGTAGAGCGTGACAACATGCTACACCCAGAAGCTGACGCAAAAGTGCCTTACATCGCACAAGTGATGGGTAGCGAGCCAGCAATCGCAGCGACTGACTACATGAAGAACTACGCAGAACAAGTTCGTGCGTTCATGCCTTCTGAGTCTTATAAAGTACTGGGTACTGATGGCTTTGGTCGTTCAGACAGCCGCGAAAACCTACGTCGTCACTTCGAAGTGAACGCAGGTTACGTTGTTGTAGCAGCGCTAAGTGAACTGGCTAAGCGTGGTGATGTTGAGAAGTCAGTAGTCGTTGAAGCGATTGCTAAATTTGACATCGACACTGAAAAAACTAACCCGCTATACGCTTAATTGAGAAGGTAAATAAGAAATGGCAATCGAAATTAATGTACCAGACATCGGTGCGGATGAGGTTGAAGTTACTGAAATTCTTGTAAGCGTTGGCGACAAGGTTGAAGAAGAGCAGTCTCTGATCACAGTTGAAGGCGATAAAGCTTCTATGGAAGTTCCTGCATCTCAAGCGGGTATCGTTAAAGAAATCAAAGTTGCTGAAGGCGACTCAGTTTCTACTGGTTCTCTAATCATGATTTTCGAAGCCGAGGGTGCAGCTGACGCTGCACCTGCTACGGCAGAGGCTGCACCAGCAGCGGCTCCAGCTCCAGCAGCTGCGGCCCCTTCTGTTGCAAGTGAACTGAAAGAAGTTCACGTACCAGACATCGGTGGCGATGAAGTTGAAGTCACTGAAATCATGGTTGCAGTTGGCGACAGCATCGAAGAAGAGCAATCTCTTCTAACAGTTGAAGGCGACAAAGCTTCTATGGAAGTACCTGCACCATTCGCTGGTACTCTAAAAGAGATCAAAGTAGCAGCAGGCGATAAAGTTACGACTGGTTCGTTAATCATGGTATTCGAAGTAGCAGGCTCTGGCGCTCCAGCGGCACCTGTTGCAGCAGAAACTCCAGTAGCAGCGGCTCCAGCGGCGTCTGCAGCGAAAGAAGTGAACGTTCCAGATATCGGTGGCGACGAAGTTGAAGTGACTGAAATCATGGTTGCAGTTGGCGATACAGTGGAAGAAGAGCAATCTCTAATCACTGTAGAAGGCGACAAAGCTTCAATGGAAGTACCAGCACCATTTGCGGGCACGGTCAAAGAAATCAAGATTGCAGCTGGCGACAAAGTGTCTACTGGCTCTCTAATCATGGTCTTCGAAGTGGCGGGTGCAGCACCAGCTCCTGCAGCGTCTCCAGCTCAAGCGGCGGCACCTGCGGCAGCTCCTAAAGCAGAAGCACCAGCGGCAGCAGATCCAGTAACGACTGGCGATTTCCAAGAGAACAACGAGTACGCACACGCGTCTCCAGTTGTTCGTCGTCTAGCGCGTGAGTTTGGCGTTAACCTGTCTAAAGTTAAAGGTTCTGGCCGTAAGAGCCGTATCCTGAAAGAAGACGTTCAAGCCTACGTGAAGGATGCGCTTAAGCGTCTTGAGTCTGGTGCAGCAGCATCTGGCAAAGGCGGTGACGGCTCTGCTCTTGGCCTTCTACCTTGGCCTAAAGTTGACTTCAGCAAGTTCGGTGAAACTGAAGTTCAGAAGCTTTCTAAGATCAAGAAGATCTCTGGTGCGAACCTACACCGTAACTGGGTAATGATCCCTCACGTTACACAGTGGGATAACGCAGACATCACTGAGCTAGAAGCGTTCCGTAAAGAGCAGAACGCTATCGAAGCGAAGAAAGATACAGGCATGAAGATCACGCCACTTGTGTTCATCATGAAAGCTGCTGCTAAAGCGCTTGAAGCGTTCCCTGCGTTCAACTCTTCTCTGTCTGAAGATGGCGAAAGCATCATTCTGAAGAAGTACGTGAACATCGGTATCGCAGTAGATACGCCAAACGGTCTGGTTGTTCCTGTCTTTAAAGACGTGAACAAGAAAGGCATCTACGAGCTATCTGAAGAGCTAATGGCGGTTTCTAAGAAAGCACGTGCAGGTAAGCTAACTGCGGCTGACATGCAAGGTGGCTGTTTCACTATCTCAAGCCTAGGTGGCATCGGCGGTACTGCGTTCACTCCAATCGTAAACGCTCCAGAAGTCGGTATCCTTGGCGTGTCTAAGTCTGAAATGAAACCTGTATGGAACGGTAAAGAGTTCGAACCTCGCCTACAGCTTCCACTGTCTCTATCATACGACCACCGTGTGATCGATGGTGCTGAAGGTGCGCGCTTCATTACCTTCCTAAACAGTGCGCTATCAGACATCCGTCGTCTGGTTCTTTAATTGAACTGAGATGATTGAGAGGCGGCCTTTTTAGCCGCCTCTGTTAATAGAAACATCTGACAATTGGGTGAAGGAGAACGTTTTCCTAACTTAATTGTTGGCTAGCTCACAGGCTAAATGGAATTGCTTTTCACACCATTAACATCTCTGTAAACTGTTGGCGGTCTGAAAATAACTGTTTAAAACCAACCACTCTTAAACAAAAGAATCAATACCCACTCAGCCTGTTAGGGATAATGACTACAAGAGGTCAAAATGAGCAAAGAAATTAAAGCCCAAGTTGTTGTACTTGGTTCTGGTCCTGCTGGTTACTCCGCTGCCTTCCGTTGTGCAGACTTAGGTCTTGAAACTGTACTAATCGAGCGCTACAGCACTCTTGGCGGTGTATGTCTAAACGTGGGTTGTATCCCATCTAAAGCACTTCTTCACGTATCTAAAGTAATTGAAGAAGCAAAAGCTATGGCAGATCACGGCGTTGTGTTTGGTGAGCCGCAAACTGACATCAGCAAAATTCGTATCTGGAAAGAGAAAGTCGTTAACCAACTGACTGGCGGTCTTAGCGGTATGGCTAAGATGCGTAATGTGACGGTTGTTAACGGTTACGGCAAATTTACTGGCCCTAACTCTATCCTTGTTGAAGGCGAAGGAGAGGCAACAACCGTAAACTTCGATAACGCTATCGTTGCTGCGGGTTCTCGTCCTATCAAACTGCCATTTATTCCGCATGAAGACCCACGTATTTGGGACTCAACGGATGCACTCGAACTGAAAGAAGTTCCTGAAAAGCTACTTATCATGGGTGGTGGTATCATCGGTCTAGAAATGGGTACGGTTTACCAGTCACTTGGTTCTAAAGTTGACGTCGTTGAGATGTTTGACCAAGTTATCCCAGCGGCAGATAAAGATATCGTTAAAGTTTACACCAAGCGTGTGAAGGACAAATTCAACCTAATGCTAGAAACGAAAGTGACAGCAGTTGAAGCAAAAGAAGACGGTATCTACGTGTCAATGGAAGGCAAGAAAGCCCCTGCTGAAGCAGAGCGCTATGATGCAGTTCTAGTGGCTATCGGTCGTGTACCAAATGGTAAGCTTATCGATGGTGAGAAAGCGGGTCTAGAAATTGATGAGCGTGGCTTTATCAATGTAGATAAGCAACTTCGTACAAACGTACCTCATATCTTTGCTATCGGTGATATCGTTGGTCAACCAATGCTTGCTCACAAAGGTGTGCATGAAGGCCACGTTGCTGCTGAAGTTATTGCTGGTAAGAAGCATTACTTCGATCCTAAAGTTATTCCTTCAATTGCTTACACTGAGCCTGAAGTGGCATGGGTTGGTAAGACTGAGAAAGAAGCGAAGGAAGAAGGCATCAAGTACGAAGTGGCAACTTTCCCTTGGGCTGCATCAGGTCGTGCAATCGCATCTGACTGCGCTGACGGTATGACTAAGCTTATCTTCGACAAAGAGACTCACCGTGTTATTGGTGGTGCGATCGTTGGTACTAACGGTGGTGAACTACTCGGTGAAATCGGTTTAGCTATTGAGATGGGTTGTGATGCAGAAGATATCGCACTAACTATCCACGCTCACCCAACGCTACACGAGTCTGTCGGTCTAGCTGCTGAAGTATTCGAAGGTTCTATCACTGACCTTCCAAACAAAAAAGCAGTTAAAAAGAAAAAGTAATTTCTCTGAAAACTGACTAACAAAAGCCGCTGATTACTCAGCGGCTTTTTTCATTTTAGGACTAGACAGGTCTTTACAAACACAAAAAAGCCGGGTGAAAACCCGGCTAGTATTAAGGCGTAAGCCTACTTACTTGTAGATGCAAAGCATATCTAGGTAGCTTTGTGTCAGGCGATTCACAGACTCATCGTCCTGAGTACGGTTAGCCTGTACGAACAATGAGTAGCAAATACCATGGAACAGTGTTGCTAGATCTGCAGGATCGTGTTCGTCACACACCTCACCTCGCTCGATGGCTTTGACAAACATGTTCTGAACCAGCAGTTGATTGGTGCGGTTGGTGGTCACGAACAAGGGCCATACTTCATCACGTGTTGAAGCACTCCACTCAAACCAAACTTTCAACCAGTGACAGTCGTTGACAATCAGATCAACCATCGCTGAAGTTAGGTTGCGTAGGTTTTCTTTCGCGTGAATATCGAGGTCGATATTATCAGATAGGAAGTTAGAGAACTGACGAACCACGTAGTTTAGTACATCATCAACCAAATCTTCACGGGTTGGGAAGTAGTTAAACACGGTGGCTACAGAAACCTGGGCGATTTCTGCAATGTCAGCGTGACCACCGCGACCAATACCACGTCGAGCAAACACTTCTAATGCGATTTCCATCAGTTGTTGCTTACGTTTTTGTGGTGAAAGACGCGTACGCGGTCTCTTAGCTATAGAATCCATAGTTATATTTCCTTGCCAATTGAGTTGTATATGTGGGCTTTTGCCCTAATTAGTATTTTATTATTGCTTTCGCATTAATGAGTGTAATGGTGCATATTAATTAGGTCAACGATTTCAGTTTATTTAATAATTATTTTTATTAATACCGTGCTATCGATCATGTAGTTGCATATGGTTATTGCAGTCTTTAATCAAGCAAACGTTTCTCTCGCTACACAGTGGTGATAAACTACGGGCTTAAAATCATCTGGCGATATCTGAACTCGCGTCGAATAAGCTATCGTTAATGCAGAAAATGAGATTGGTATGAAACATACAGTAGAAGTAATGATTTCTGAGCAAGAGGTTCAGGAACGCGTCAATGAACTTGGCAAAGAAATTACAGCTCACTATCAGGGCAGTGAAGATTTGGTGCTGGTTGGTTTGTTACGTGGTTCATTTGTCTTTATGGCTGACTTAGCTCGAAAGATTGAACTGACACATCAAGTAGACTTCATGACAGCTTCTAGCTACGGCAACACGATGGAAAGTTCTCGTGATGTTCGCATTCTTAAAGATTTGGATGATGATATTAAAGGTAAAGATGTTCTAATCATCGAAGACATCATTGATACAGGCAATACGCTGAATAAAATTAAAGAGATTCTTTCTTTACGTGAACCAAAGTCTATTGCTATCTGTACTTTACTGGATAAGCCCTCACGACGTGAAGTAGAAGTGCCGGTCGATTGGGTTGGTTTTGCCATTCCAGATGAGTTTGTTGTGGGTGTGGGTATTGACTACGCGCAGAAATACCGCCACCTACCTTACATTGGTAAAGTGGTTCCTCAAGAATAAAGCACTCTGATTCCAATAACAAAAGACCCGCGAGATGCGGGTCTTTTGTTATCTATTCAAGTACTGGTGAAGTTAGAATCTTGTTTAGCGCTTCTTGATGGCTGTTTTCTAAGGTTTCTCTACTTGAACAGCGAACCCCTAAGTCTTGGAGCTTGCCATTGCCAATCCCATAGACGAAACCATGAATCTCAACTTCTTGGCCTCTTTCCCATGCCGTCTGTAGTATGGTTGAGTTGCCTAGATTGTAAACTTGCTCAGCAACATTGATCTCACACAATTTATTGCCCCACTGATCTCGTGGCAGGGACTCTATTTGTGCTTTGTATTTGAGGTAATTATCGCGAATGTGCAACAACCAGTTATTGATCAAGCCTAATTGAGGGTTATCGATAGCGGCATTAACACCACCACAGCCGTAGTGACCACAAACAATGATGTGTTTCACCTTAAGAACATCAACCGCATATTGCACAACCGATAAACAGTTCAGGTCAGTATGAACCACCTGATTCGCCACGTTGCGGTGAACAAATAGTTCGCCTGAGTAAAGGCCGGTGAGACGTTCTGCTGGAACTCTGCTGTCTGAGCAGCCGATCCAGAGGAAGCCTGGGTTTTGTCCTTCTTCAAGTTTTGCAAAGTACTCTGGTCGTTCTGCCTTAATAGATTCAGACCACTTTGAGTTATTGTCAAAAAGCTGTTTAATTTCCGGCATCTTACAATCAATCCTTAAAAATTCTTTCGCTACTATACACAATGTTACAATTCCGTTCCTGTCAAAACTGTGTAAACAAGCACTCATCTGACGTGTTTCATCGCTAAAAAACATAAACTTAGCAGTGAACCTAACAAAGAGTTATATAGTGTGCATGATGAATCTGTATTCGGACTAACCTTGAACAAGCCTATTTGTTAAAGTTATTAGTTTGTCACCATATCAACGAAGATGGCGACAAGATTGCTTTAATTTAATTACTTTTTATGCGGATATTCAGGGAAGAAAAAGGAAGCTTGAATTACCGCACCTTTAATCATCAAACTTGCATTAGTTAGCAGTGGAGCTGAGTTGTGTTTGGAAGTCGTTTTGAAGATATCAACCTAAAAGGGGATGTGTTTGGTGGTGTGACCACCGCTATCATCTCTTTGCCATTAGCATTGGCATTTGGGGTGGCCTCTGGAGCTGGGGCAGAAGCCGGTTTGTGGGGGGCTATTTTAGTTGGATTGTTTGCCTCTCTATTTGGTGGTTCTAACTCGCTAATTTCTGAGCCTACAGGGCCAATGACGGTGATCATGACTGCGGTCCTGACCAGTATGATGGCCAAATACCCAGAAACGGGCATGGCAATGACCTTTACGGTTGTGATGATGGCTGGTGCATTCCAGATTTTACTGGGGACATTAAAACTCGGTAAGTATGTAACTTTGATGCCTTACAGTGTTATTTCTGGGTTTATGTCTGGCATCGGCGTCATTCTAATTATCCTTCAGCTATCGCCACTGCTTGGCCACGCAGCCCCTTCCGGTGGTGTGTTAGGCACGTTATCCGCCTTCCCTGATACGGTGGCTAACATGAAGTTTAGTGAACTCTTCCTTGGGCTTCTGACATTGGGAATTTTATTCTTCTTTCCGAAGAAGTACCGGAAATACGTTCCCGCTCAGCTCGTTGCGTTAATCGCTGTAACGCTTTTATCGGTGATAGTGTTTGATAGTGAGGATATTCGTCGTATCGGTGAAATTCCTGCGGGTTTGCCATCTTTGGTTATTCCACATTTTGATGCTTCGATGTTCACTGAGATGGTGATTGATGCATTGGTTCTGGGTACGCTGGGTTGTATTGATACGCTTTTAACTGCCGTGATTGGCGATTCGTTAACACGTAAAGAGCACGATTCAGATAAAGAACTTCGTGGCCAAGGGCTAGCGAATATGATTTCAGGCTTATTTGGCGCGCTGCCTGGGGCGGGAGCAACCATGGGAACGGTGACCAATATTCAAGTTGGCGCGCGTTCTCCGTTGTCCGGTGTGATTCGTGCGCTTGTGCTAGCCTTGGTGGTTCTGGTGGCAGGTGGCCTCACAGAGCCCATTCCGATGGCTGTCTTAGCGGGTATTGCCGTTTACGTTGGCTTCAATATCCTCGATTGGAGTTTCATCCAGCGAGCTCATAAAGTGAGTTTTGCAGGTATGGCGGTCATGTATGGTGTGATGCTGCTGACCGTTTTCGTCGATCTTATCGTAGCCGTCGGGTTAGGCGTTTTTATTTCCAATATTATTATTATTGAACGTTTGAGTCGCGAGCAGGCACGTCAGGTTAAAGCGATCAGTGATGCGGATGAAAATGATGTGCCATTGACGGATAGCGAAAGAGCGTTGTTAGACAGTGCCAATGACAAAGTTCTGTTCTTCTATCTTTCTGGGCCGATGATATTCAGTGTGTCAAAAGCGATTTCTCGCCAGCACAGCAGTATCGCTGATTACGAGGTGATGATCCTCGATTTAACTGATGTTCCCATGATCGATGTTACTGTCGGTTTAGCCCTAGAGAATGCGATAAAAGATGCACTTGAAGCACATTGCCAAGTCTACCTATTGTGTCCTAACGAGGGTACAAGGCAACAGCTTGAAAAGTTCCATGTCATTGATTTGATACCAGAAGGCAATATGTATAAGTTCCGTTACGAAGCTCTCAAGGCGGCTTTGAAGCATGTTGACAGTGATGAACACCAGTTTCAATCCATCTAGTTTCGCCATACGCCGCTGATTGTCAGCGGCGTTTTTATTGAGTGGCAATATTTTATATTTCCAAATAAATCGAATTATGTAATTGTGTTCATCGTTATTCAACGATAAACTTGTTGGCAATTCGTGGCAGTCTAAGTGCACACGCACGCTACCCACACCTGCACCAACCAACGATTACACTGAAAACTATGTACGCATTAGAAATTGAACAACTCCGCAAAACGTATGCGGGGGGATTTGAAGCGTTGAAAGGTATCAGCCTCAACGTCGCCAAGGGAGATTTTTATGCCTTGCTCGGGCCTAATGGTGCGGGTAAGTCGACAACCATTGGCGTGATCTCTTCACTGGTTAATAAGACCTCAGGTAAGGTCAAAGTGTTTGGCTACGACATCGACCAAGATTTAGAGCTGGCAAAGCAAAATTTAGGTTTGGTTCCCCAAGAGTTTAACTTTAATCAGTTTGAAACGGTTGAACAAATCGTGCTTCAGCAAGCCGGTTACTATGGCGTGCCCCGCACATTAGCTAAGCAAAGAGCAGAGAAATACTTAACTAAACTCGATTTATGGGAAAAACGTAACGAACGTGCGCGAAACTTATCAGGTGGTATGAAGCGACGCCTGATGATTGCTCGTGCTCTGGTCCATGAGCCAAAGTTACTTATCTTGGATGAGCCGACGGCTGGTGTCGATATTGAGCTGCGCCGTTCTATGTGGGAATTTCTTAAGGAGATTAACCAAGAAGGCATCACGATTATTTTGACTACGCATTATCTCGAAGAAGCTGAGATGCTGTGTCGCAATATAGGTATCATCAGCAAAGGTGAGCTAATAGAAAACACCACAATGAAAGCACTGTTGAATAAACTTCATGTGGAAACCTTCATTCTTGATTTAGAAGATGGCGCAGAAGTGCCCCCATTGAAAGGGGTGAACAGCCAGAGTGTTGTCAATGGCTCATTAGAAATTGAAATCGAGAAGAGTGAGGGGCTCAATGCCATCTTTAGTCAATTGACAGATCAGGGTATCAAAGTGCTGTCGATGCGTAATAAGGCCAATCGTCTGGAAGAGTTGTTTGTGAATATTGTCCGCGAAGGAGGCCAATAAAATGTATCGTATTTATTGGACTGCTTTTTGTAGCCTACTAACCAAAGAGGTCAATCGCTTTACTCGAATTTGGGTCCAGACCTTGGTTCCACCAGCGATTACTATGACCCTGTACTTCATTATTTTTGGCAGCCTGATTGGCTCTCGAATTGGTGAAATGAACGGCTTCAGTTATATGGAATATATAGTGCCGGGATTGATCATGATGTCGGTGATCACCAACTCCTACTCCAATGTTGCCTCGTCATTTTTCAGTGCTAAGTTCCAGAAAAATATTGAAGAATTGTTGGTTGCCCCTGTCCCTAACTATGTGATTATTTGGGGGTTCGTCATGGGGGGAGTCGTACGTGGCTTATTGGTGGGGACGATAGTGACCTTTGTCTCGTTGTTCTTTGTCGACTTACAAGTGGATCATTGGGGGATCATCATCGCAACCGTATTTATGACGTCTGTGGTGTTCTCTTTGGGTGGGTTGATTAATGCGGTTTATGCGAAGACGTTCGATGATATCTCGATCATTCCGACATTTGTCTTGACGCCACTGACATATCTAGGTGGTGTGTTTTACTCAATTAGCCTGTTGCCAGATTTCTGGCAAAGTGTGTCGAAAATCAATCCAATTGTCTACATGGTCAATGCATTCCGTTACGGCTTTCTTGGGGTATCGGATGTTGGTATTGCAACGTCATTTGGCGTGTTAGGCATATTTGTTGTTGTACTTTACACTGTAGCTCATTACCTAGTGACAAAAGGTATTGGCCTGCGCTCGTAGCAAGCTACTTTATTCAAAAAATAAAGGCTTGGCATAATGCCAAGCCTTTTCGTTTCCTAATTAAAATACCGTTTACTCTGTCGTCTCAGAAGGGGCTTCGGAATTTTCTTCTTCTTTCGCTTCAACAACCATTTCAACGACTTGATTATCAATCAGGCGGGCTTGGCCAAGAAATGCTGACATTAAAATCACAGCTTGAGTCGTTTCTGTGGTGATGGCTTGTAACGTTCGAGCATCTCGAATAAAGATTTCATCGGGGTGTAGGCCAGCAGCACGTAGCTGATCGCTAGCATCTTCAATGATCGAAGCGTAATCATCACGGCCACCGCGCATAGCGCTGCTGATCCAGCGCATTGTGCGAGCTAAAACAGGAGCCCTTTGACGCTCATCAATCGTCAGGAGGCCATTACGTGAGCTCATGGCAAGACCATCCATTTCACGCACTGTGGCCACACCGATAATATCAATATCCATTGCGAGATCTGCGGCCATTTTACGAATGACGGCTAACTGCTGGAAATCTTTTTCGCCAAAGCAAGCCACATCTGGCTGAACGATGTTAAACAGTTTTGTTACTACGGTTGCGACACCACGGAAGTGGCCAGGACGAGAAGCGCCCTCAAGGATATTTGATAACCCAGGGACCTCAATAAAGGTTTGTTTTTCTGGCCCTTCAGGGTAAATGACCTCTGGTGTTGGAGTGAAAACGATCTCGACGCCTTCACCGCTCAACTTACTTAGGTCTTCATCTAAAGTTCTAGGATAATTATTAAGATCATCGCTTCGATCAAACTGCATAGGGTTAACGAAGATACTGACGATGACAATGTCAGCATGTTCGCGCGCTTTGCGTACTAAAGTTAGGTGTCCTTCGTGGAGGTTACCCATGGTCGGAACAAAAGCGATTGTACGACCATCACGCTTATACTGTTTGATCTGCTCACGTAGAGCGGCAATTTCAGCAAAAGTTTGCATCAGTCAAATCCTTACGCAATTGTGTGAGCTTCGCTTGGGAATGCACCACTTTCAACTTCGTCTTTGTACATAGCTACAGCTTTACGCATGTCACCTGTTTCAGCAAGGAAGTTCTTTGAGAACTTCGGCATGTAGTTGGCTGAAATACCAAACATATCATGCATGACGAGGATCTGGCCGTCGGTCACATTGCCAGCGCCAATGCCAATAACAGGTACATCGCAGACTTCAGTGATGCGTGCTGCTAGCTCTTGAGGAACACATTCAAGGAGAATGATTTGCGCACCAGCTTCTTGTAGAGCGAGGGCGTCACGTACCATACGATCGGCTTTTTCTTGCTCACGACCTTGAACTTTAAAGCCGCCGAAGATGTTGACTGATTGAGGTGTTAAGCCAAGATGAGCACAGACTGGAACGGCACGCTCTGTTAGCATTTTTACGGTTTCGACTAACCAGTCACCCCCTTCAATTTTTACCATGTTTGCACCTGCACGCATGATTTGTGCAGCGCTGTCACACGCTTGCTCTGGAGTGGCATAACTCATGAATGGCATATCCGCCATTAGCAAGCAGTTAGGGCTTCCAGCACGTACGCAACGTGTGTGATAAGCGATTTCTTCTACGGTGACAGGTAACGTATCGCGGGTACCCTGCAGTACCATTCCTAGTGAGTCACCCACTAGCAGTACTGGCATTTCTTCACTTTCAAATAGCTGGGCAAAGCTAGCATCGTAAGCAGTTGAAGTCGCAAATTTACGACCTTCCTGCTTCCATTTCATCAGGTCGTTAATGGTAATTTTTTTCATGATTTTTCCTTTTAAGGAGTTGGCTATGATTGCCAAATACGCAGACCGTTTTGATTGACAACTTTGAGTAAGTCTTCCAGTCTGGTCCCACATGGGAGGGTTAAATTTGGTGCGATTTCTGCGAGCGGATAAAGCACGAATTCGCGCTCTTTCATTCCATAGTGTGGAACTGTCAGACGCTCGGAATCAATCACCTCATTGCCATAAAGAACAATATCTAAATCGAGAGTTCTTGGCCCCCAACGTTCATCTTTACGGACACGCCCTTGTTCTTGCTCGATCGCTTGAGTACGGTCAAGCAGCTCAAAAGGCGTTAATTCAGTGTGGATTTCGACCACCGCATTAATGTAATCCGGCTGGTTTTGTGGCCCCATTGGAGTGCTACTGTACAGCATCGATGCCTGACTAAACTCAGATCTTGGTAGCTTTTTCAATGCATCAATCGCACTTTCTGCTTGGGCCACAGGATCGGCAAGGTTACTGCCGACAGCAATGTACGCCGTGATCATGATGTTGAAGCCTTGTTCTTTTTCTTACGAAATGGCTTACGACGACGTTTTTTACCTTGTTCTGGTGCGTCCGAATCCAGTTCGGCGACCATAGCTTGGCGCATGTTGCGTCCAGCATTTTGGAAGGTTTCCCACCATTTGGCTAATTGTTCCGTTTCACCGCCTTCTATTTCTCCTCTCATTTCAAGGAAGTCGTAGCCGGCTCTAAACTTATTTAGCTCCATCAGTCGGAAAGCGCGCTTGCCATTTCGACGCGGCATACGCAGTTGTAATTGCCAAATCTCACGAATAGTCGCGGTGTGACGGCGAGGAATCGCAATCGTGCGAACTTGCTCATCAAGAATGTAGTTACTCGCTTCCATGATAGCGTCGTAGTAAGACAGCTTGCGTTTTTCCATCAGTAAGGCTGCGCGTTCTTGTAACGGGTACCACAACATAGCCGCGAACATAAATGCAGGGTTGATGCGTTTACCTTCTTCGATTCGTTGATCCGTTGAATCAAGAACCAAGTCAAGCATCTGCTCTGTTTTTGAAGAATACTCTTCTGTGAAGTCAGCTGAGATGATTGGGAATAACTGCTGGAAAAGATTGTATTCACGCATCAGGTGATAGGTTTCCAGTCCATATCCTGACTGGAGCATTTTCAGTGATTCTTCGTATAGGCGTGCGGATGGAATATCGCCCAGCAGTGAAGACATTTCTTCGATCGGTGCTGCGGTGTCTTCTTCGATATCAAAGTCTAACTTTACAGCAAATCGAATGGCGCGAAGCATTCGTACTGGGTCTTCGCGGTAGCGTGTCTCTGGGTCGCCTATCAAACGTACCAGTCGATCTTCGAGGTCTTCATTACCGCCAGCGTAGTCGTGAATCGCATAGTCAGCAATGTTGTAGTACATGGCATTGATGGTGAAATCACGGCGCTCTGCATCTTCATCGATAGTGCCATAGACATTGTCACGTAGTAGCATTCCTTCTTTGGATTGCTGAGAGATATTTTTGCTGGTTTCTTGATGGTGGCCACGGAATGTCGCCACTTCAATGATGTCGCGGCCAAACATGATGTGTGCGAGACGGAAACGGCGGCCGATGAGGCGGCAGTTTTTAAACAGCTGACGAATTTGTTCTGGTGTGGCATTGGTTGCGATATCAAAATCTTTAGGGTTTTGTCCCAGTAGCAGATCGCGCACACCACCACCGACTAGGAAGGCATCAAAGCCTGCACCATGAAGTCGGTATAGCACCTTCAATGCATTGTCACTGATTTGTTTGCGAGAGATATTATGCTCTTGGCGAGTAATAATGTTCAGAGATAACTCTGGATAACTGTCTTTTTCGCTTGGTGTATAGTCGTTTTTATTCATGTGCATTAATGACTCGTTACGCTGATTCCGCTTGGCGTGAACAGCGGTTGAGTGTGCCTAGTTAGGACTAGCTTATGATTCCGTTTATGCCCTTGGGGCGAATTTGCGGCTAATAATAGCTTACAGTGAGCGGTTTGAGAATCTTGGTGTGAGCTCTGTTGATTCTGGTAGCTGGTCAATTCGCCAGTTTGAGACGCCCCACTCAATGATTTCTGCCACACTAGCCTGTGTAATTTCTTTATGTATATCAAAACCTAAAAAGTGCATTGCTTCGATAAGAGCTGGCTGAGGCTGGCTGTTGTCGATAGCTGGAGCATGGTTTTGCTTGGATAACTTATGACCATTCTCATCCAATGCCAGTGGCAGATGAAGGTAACGGACAGGTGTCTTACCTAACATCTTATACATACTGATTTGGCGGCCTGTCGGCTCAATCAGGTCTGCGCCGCGAACCACCTCTGTGATGCCTTGGTCAATATCATCCAATACTACTGCAAGGTTGTAAGCAAATAATCCATCCCGACGTTTTATAATAAAATCTTCATCTGCTAAGGGTTTAGGAATACTCAATTTACCGTGCTTTTGGTCATCAAAATCATAAACAGGATGTGTCATGGTTAAACGCACAGCACAATCTTTAGGATTGTTGAGGGCAAGGTGACGACACGCGCCATTATAAAAACCGCCCAGAGCTTTGATTTGCTTACGGGTGCATTGGCAATAATAGGCTTGCTGTGAGTCTAACCATTGCTCAATTTGGCCTTGATATAAGTCGTGGCGTTGACTTTGGAAGACGACTTCTTGGTCCCAGTGGAGTTGATAGGCTTCTAATGTCCGCAAGATCAAATCTGACGCACCGGGCATTTCTCTTGGTGGGTCAAGATCTTCTATTCGGACTAACCACTGTCCCTGTTGAGATTTTGCCTGAAAATAACTGCCCAAAGCGGCAACCAAAGAACCAAAATGCAATGGGCCAGAGGGAGAAGGGGCAAAACGGCCTATATAACTCATCATTTCCTGTCGTATCAAAATCAAAAAGGGAGCTTATGCTCCCTCTTACCTTAATGATTAAAAGCGCATGCTAGCCTTGCATCTGCTTTTCTTTGATTTCTGCCAGTGTCTTACAATCAATACACAGGTCAGCTGTCGGACGTGCCTCAAGGCGACGAATACCGATTTCAATGCCACAAGAGTCACAGAAGCCAAATTCATCTTCTTCGATCTTGTTAAGCGTTTTCTCAATCTTCTTGATTAGGCGACGCTCGCGATCACGGTTACGAAGCTCAAGGCTGAATTCTTCTTCTTGAGAAGCACGGTCAACTGGATCTGGGAAATTTGCCGCTTCATCCTGCATGTGGTGCACGGTGCGGTCAACTTCTTCCCTGAGCTGGTTGCGCCATGCGGTCAAAATTTTTGTGAAATGAGCCAGTTGCTCTGGTGACATGTACTCTTCACCAGCTTTTTCTGTGTATGGCTCAACCCCTGCAATGGCTAGGATGCCTAGCGCTTTTTTCTTCGATTCTGGCATGCAGCATCTCCTACTAACACCTAGTCAACTGCGCTCGCAGTTAGATTTTAAGGCGGGTATCTATAGCAAAAAGAACAATTTGAGGCAAACTCTAGAGAGTAAAGTTGTTGTCAATGTGAAGGTGACATCATTTTTTCTCTCAATAGGTGAAATTGATGCGCTCCACCAGTTTTATCTCAGTGTTTGAAAGTTCTGCTTTATAGCACAGAACTTCAACTCCTTGGTCTTGTGCGTTTTTCAACAATTGTGAATAATTTGCGTCTATATGGTGTGCCGGAGAGACTTTTTCAATCCCTGAATGTAAAACAGTGAATAAAAGTACCGCTCTGCTTCCATTTTGTGCCATTTCTGTGAGCTCTCTCAGATGCTTTTGACCACGTGTGGTCACCGTATCGGGAAAGTAGCCCTGCCCGTGCCGTTCTTCATCAAGCAACGTCACGCTTTTTACCTCTATATAGCACGTTGGTTGATGTTGTGACTTGAGCAAGATATCAATCCGACTATTTTCATTGCCGTATTTGACCTCTGTCTTTAACTGTTCATAGCCTTGCAACTCACTAATGACACCTGATTCTATCGCTTCCACTGCCAATTGATTGGCTCTTGCAGTATTAATGCATATACGGTGCCCAAGCGTTGTCTGTGTCAGTTCCCAGCTATTGGGGTATTTACGTTTTGGGTTGTCTGACGTTGAGTACCAAACGGTGTTGCCTACAGTAGCGCAGCCGGTCATCGCTCCGGTATTGGCACAATGAATAGTACGTTCGCTGCCGTCGGGTAGGGTAATGTCTGCCAAAAAGCGTTTGTAGCGTTTAATTAAGATGGCTGATTCAAGTTGGGGATCAAACTTCATTTGGGACTGGATTTATGTACAATATTCACATTATTACACCATAAGGTTTTTCCATTGTCACAGCTGCCTATCGAGAGCGTGATGCCTGAGTTGCTCTCGGCTGTACGCGAAAGCACTCAAGTCATCCTTAAAGCGGCGCCCGGTGCCGGTAAATCGACATACTTTCCCTTACAACTACTACGCAATAATGTGGTCGAAGGCAAAATTATTATGCTTGAGCCTAGGCGACTAGCGGCGCGTAATATTGCCCGTTACTTAGCCCAGCAATTAGGAGAGAGTGTAGGTCAGCAGGTTGGCTATCGAGTTCGTGGAGAAACTAAAGTCAGCCCTGAGACAAAACTTGAGATCGTGACCGAGGGCATCATGACCCGAATGATTCAATCTGATCCAGAACTCAATGGTGTCTCTCTACTGATTTTTGATGAGTTTCATGAGCGCAGCATTCATGCTGATACCGCGCTCGCGTTTAGCTTGGAAATTCAAGAAGCCTTAAGAGAGGATCTTAAGTTAGTCGTTATGTCTGCGACATTGGATGAGCGAGCATTGGGCCGATTGATGCCGGAAGCGAGCTACATTGAGTCGCAAGGGCGCAGTTTTCCGGTTGAGTACAGATACCACCCGTTACGTCCCAATGAGCGATTTGAAGATGCAATGGTCAAACATATCAGTATGTTGCTCCATTCAGAGTCAGGGTCGTTGTTGGCGTTTCTCCCCGGTGTGGCGGCAATCAAGCGCATTGAAGAGCGGCTGACTGCATTGCCAGATGAGGTAGAGGTGTGCCCTTTGTACGGGCAGTTGGGTTTCACTCAGCAGCAAGCCGCGATTCAGCCTGCAGCTTCAGGTAAGCGTAAAGTGGTGTTAGCGACGAATATTGCTGAAACTTCGCTGACCATTGAAGGTATTCGATTGGTGGTTGATGCAGGGTTGGAGCGAACCGCAAAGTTTGACATTAAAAGCGGTATTACTAGGCTTGAGCAAGTTCGGATCGCACAGTCGTCTGCGGAACAGCGGGCTGGACGTGCAGGGCGAGTTGAGCCCGGTATTTGTTTACGCTTATACAGTGAAGGTCAGTTAAATCAGCAGCCTGAAGTGCCTCAAGCCGAAATCTTGCACTCTGACCTTGCCGCTTTAAGTCTTGAACTTGCTCTGTGGGGAACGGTAGATGCGGCTGAACTAAACTGGCTCGATGAACCGCCTGTGAGCGGTTTGAGCCAATCTCGTTCTCTTTTACACAAGCTGGGATTATTGGATACCAATCATAAGTTAACGGAACGAGGTCGGTTAGCGAGCGAGCTTAGTGTTGAGCCACGCATCGCAGCTATGCTGACGCATTCAGCACAGCAAGATTGGGCTAATACTGCGGCGGCTGTTGCCGCTTTATTAGAAGAACCTGAGCGTCATATTTTGGACTTTCTGCAGAGCATTGACCGCTTGAAGCGCGGCCAGCACAGCAAACAAAAAATGGTTTTCCAACGGGCGCAAACATTGGCGCGCAAGTTGTCTGTCAACTTTTCTCTGGCGTCTGTTGATGAGGCTTTGGTTACGGCAGCTCTGGCTATCGCATTCCCTGACCGTATTGGGCAATTAAGAACTGGGCAGGCAGGTAAATTTCTTTTGGCTAATGGTCACGGGGCTGAAATGGCGGATGATGAACGATTGTCCACCTCGGAATACATAGTCGCGATTGAGCTCATGCGCAGTCACTCTGAGGCTTCCAAAGTATTCTCTGCAGTAGAGTTGGATTTATTGGCTGTCGAATCGTGGCTTTCTTCCCTGATTGATGACAAAGAGAATGTAGATTGGGATGAAAATAAAGGTCGACTGATTGCTGAGCAACATAGAACAATTGGTCGCTTGGTCATTAGTCGTCGCTCACTTCCAGAGCCAGATAAGCAAAAAATGACTCAAGCTTTACTCAACTATGTCCGCCGCAAAGGACTCGATGCATTAAACTGGTCGGAAAAAAGTAAAGAAACCCTCGAACGCATTCGATGTGCGGCAGAGTGGTTGCCAGAGCAGCAATGGCCGGGAGTGTCGGACGTTGAGTTACTGGATAATTTAGAGCAGTGGCTGGCGCCTTATCTTGTCGGAGTGACCTCACTGAAAGCATTAGCAAAAGTGGACTTGGAGCCAGCATTACAGGCTTATATCGCTTGGCCACTCAATCAAGAAATTGAACAATGGTTACCGACACACTATGTTGTGCCCACTGGGTCAAAAAAGAAGATACGCTATCAACAAGGCCAAGAGCCGGTACTTTCTGTTCGCATGCAGGAAATGTTTGGTGAGCAAACGTCGCCTCATATTGCTGATGGCCGAAAAACACTGGTTATGGAGCTGCTTTCTCCAGCGCAAAGGCCACTGCAAGTGACACGCGATTTAGCCAGTTTCTGGGCTGGGGCTTACAAAGAGGTGCAAAAAGAAATGAAAGGGCGTTATCCCAAGCATAGTTGGGATCTTCCAGATTGACAGTGCATGTATGATGTATGAGGATTGACACTTTGATTGTTCGCACTTAGGAGGTTGTCCCATGGAGCTGTCCAAAAATGAGAGGATTGTGCTTATTCGTCATGTAGGAAACACTTATGCGGAAATAAGCTCTACTCCAATCAGTAAGCAATCGATATTGAAGTCGTGTGAAGATCGAGAGTCATATTTTGTGACACCCAACTTGGCTTTCGATGAAAGGCATGACATTTATTTATTCCCCTTTCTGTTAAATCTAGACGGCTCTCCTTGGGACGAAGCTAATGTCTTTTTATTCTCCGCAGCTAGAGAAAACAGTAAGGGCTATACCGTCTCTGATGCTCTACGACAAAGAGCAAGTATGCTGCTCGATTACAAGATATTCTGCGAGCATCACAATATTGATCATACGAATTTTGTAGGTCGTAAGCCCCAAAGACCTACGTATAAATATTTTTTTGAATTGTTACAGCACGTAGATAACGGAGCTTTGGCCAGAGCTAGCCTGAATAAAAGAACAAAGGTCGTTTATGACTATTACAAATATCTTTCTATACAACCAAACTCAACGATAGATCTTGAAAGAGTTGACACCGTTGAGTCTGTACGATTGTTCTTTAAGAATTCGCATGGAAGAAGTTATGGGGTTAACGTTGAGAAGCGTCACCAGAGCTTAGCGATCAGCAGGCAAGCTAGCCCAGTTCCTATTGGTTGTGTTAGGGAGTATGGCGAAGATCTTCGACCTTTGCGTGATGCAGAACTGGAAGACATGCTGAGGGTTTTACAAACCAAAGTATTTTCGGTTGATGAACGCCTTATACACTATATAGCGTTGCATACAGGTTCACGTAAACAAACTATTCTTACCATGCGAATGAAACATTTGGACGCATTTTCTTCTGACAAGCTCTTACCAGATAAAACGTACATGCTTAAAGCTGGTCCAGGTACTGGCATTGATACGAAATTTAATAAACCACAAACTCTATACTTCCCTGCGTCATTAGCAGCACAAATTTGTACATATGCAAAGTGTAAAAAAGCTAGAGAACGGCGCAATAAGTTTTTATCGAAGAATGGTGACGTGCTATGTGGAGAGGATATGTACCTTTTCCTTTCTCCAGAGGGTGAGCCTCATTACATGGCTAAGTCAGATCCAAGATATAAGACAAAGAAGAGTAGACCTCAAGGACGTAATACATCTTATATGAAAAAGAAGTTGCAGAGTTATTCTAATGAAGTATTTCCAGATGATTTTACATTTCACTGGTTAAGAGCAACCTACGCTCTTCGTTATTATCGTTTTCTTCAACCTCTTGTTGCAAAAGGACTAGCTACAGATGGAGACATTATCTCTATGGTGCAAAAGCGATTACATCATTCGGAACGAGCCACTACTGAGCATTACTTAAAGTTATTTGATGGGATTGACAATAGACTTTCTGCTCAACAAAAGTATGAAGAAAGGGTATTTGATTTATATGGGATGGAAAGGGGGGGGGGGAGTGTCTGACGCGAATTATGTTGTACGAGAAACAGTAATCGTTACCTTACGTGATCTAGTAGAAAATGAATATCTTTACCCGGAGCAACTTAGAGTTTCTTTACCTAACGGAGGGAAGAAGCTACCTATGGACTTGGGAGCAATTGCTTACGCTAAGAGAAAATACATAAATGGCCAAAACCAAAATCCATACCTTGTTGTAGAAGAGTCTTTGATAAAACATAGGCGTAATTTTTTGCGTTCTTTGATGGATTATATCGTCACAAAAGGGTATCAAGAGAAATCCGTAGTTGCCATTATAGGAAGAGTACGAGGTGCTTTCAACTACATAGAAGAGCGTGGTTTTGCAGAATTATTTTTGAAGGACACCGAGCAATCGGAAGTAGTGTATAGAGAGATATCTAAAGAACTTAAACATCAGGTTACCAGCAATCAAATCACACCGAGGCAGGCTGAGATCAAACAAGTGGACATTGCTTTTTTGATTCAGGTTCATTTTGGAAAACAGATAAGTGATTACATAGTTGGCAACACAGTGAAATTTAATGGTAGTGTTTCTGTGACGGCTCCTCGCAAACGTGCTGATCTAAAATATGCTTTCAACATTTATAAGTCTCTGGCTGAAGAGTTGACGAGTTTTCTCATATATGAAAAGAAGCTCCCTTTTAAGTTGAGAATGCCTGACTATACAACCTTTATATTTCCATATGCTACACATAGAGTTACACCCTACTGTAATCGCTCTACCGATGTGTACAACCACCAATTGGGTAGGATGGCAACAGAAAAAGAGTATTTTGATAAGCGTCCAAATAAGAAAAAAAGCGAGCTTAGGGAGAACTTAAAACGCTCCAATAAACGTCTTGCACAAGCAAACCTAGATCCTCGCGCGAAATGTCGTCGAGCCTTTGCCTGTACAGCTATGCAGTCTTATCAGATGTTGTTTATGATGTTGACTGGTGCATATGCAAGCGAAATAGCACAGTTAGAATTTAATGGTAAATTAGAATTCGATAAGTCGCTGACAAACAAAAGTTATCGCGCTATTAAACTTAGAGCAGCTGGAAAAACCGTGCAATATGATATTGCTGCTGGGGCCGTTTCGTTATTCAGAAAATACTTGAAATTAAGACAATGGGTTCTGGACGGAAAAAAAGAGAGTCGATTGTTTTTTGGATTGAAGGTCAAAGACTGGGAGCCTGTTTCTGTATCTGAAGCAAATATAAGGAGCTTTCAGCGAAAAAAGATAATCGGTATATTCATGCCTTCAGATTTTGAAATGCTGACATCTCGCCAGTTTAGAAAAACAAAAAGCCTTTTTTTACATGAGCAACCGGATGTTGATCGTCATACAGTGGCTCAAGTCTTAAACCACTCAGAACAGACTAACGAGCGCCATTATATGATGGTATCTCCAGAGAGAGCCCAAAACGAACTCTCAAGTTTTTGGGAGGCTGCGTATGAGGCATCAAGACATGTAGTTCAGAACGCTTACAAGGACCAAGACTGCAAACATCGCCCCATTGCTGCAGGTCATTGTGATGATTTTCAGCGCCCACAGTCTGCAATAGAGTCTCCCCCTATTGAACCGGATTGTAGAAAGCAGTATGGATGTCTTTTTTGTATTAACTATATTTGCCATGCCGATGATGATGACGATATCCATAAGTTGTTTAGTCTGCTTTACATTGTAACGGGCGTGCTCAATGGCGTTTCTGATGCAAATAAGGCTAATGAGCTTTTTTTACTGTTATCAGCTAGGGTCCGACAAATACTTCATCAAATTAAGATGAAATCCCCAAAAGGCTGTAAAAAAGTCAGCGAAATTAGTGACCGGGTATTTAAACTAGGAGAGCTTACCCCGTACTGGGAAAATCGACTTCAAAGATATGAGGCTCTAGGCTTAATATTTCTTGAAGAGCAAAATGGGATGAACCCGTGAACGACCCGAAAGTGATTCAAAATCGTTGTTATCTCTTGGCTTTGGCAGCTCAAAAATTGAGTAGTGAAGAGTTTATTGCACCGGATATATTCGACAGCGCATTAGGTAATCACATTCCAGATAATTTCGTCCTGTGTCGTGACAGAAGCAATAAAGTTACAGCTTACTACGGCCAGATGGACTGGGATTTAAAACCTTATCGATTGGCTGCTAGCGGTAATTATAAAATGAGCTTTGGAAAGTTGATTAAAACTAATCAACCAGGTAAAGATCTAGAGCTAATTAATGAGGTTAAGCAAATAATGTTTGTCCTCATGTATCATGTCAGGTCTGGTGTTAATGGTTCTTTATCTGTTAGCTCACTAATGAAATACTACAATGTCACCATGCATGCGGCACAGTTTTGTATAGATAGCGGTGAAAACCGTATGCTTGGACGACTGTGCTTATCGGAATTGTTTTCAAATCCATTTTACTTGGCTGCTTTTGTCAAAACTATAGATAACAAGCGAAGGAGACAGGTCATCCACGCACTTTTGAATCATCTCAACATCGTCGGCCACGAACGACTTGGTTACTTGGTTATCAATGACCCAAAGATGCATGAGCAGCTCGACCATAACCAACACCCTTTGATTCCCACAAGAATCTACCTTGAGATGATTAACTTTCTTACAGAAAGAGTGCAATTCCTCAAGGCAAAAACAAAAGGGTTGGAAGCATTTATAAAGGAGTTTTCAGATCCGTTTTATGGTTTGAATAAGAAGGCACAACGAAAGCAACAACGTGAGCAAGGGATCGAAAGCCCTGTTGTCAGGCCAACTATCAAGGAGGCGATTTTCGCTCATGGTTTGGATGACTTATTCTCTCATTCTGATTACAAGATTAATGGTAGGGCGAAACTAAACGGTGCATTGACCCGTATTCAGTATGAGATGAAGTCATTAATCCATCTCTATACGGGAATGCGGAATGATGAAGTAAATAGGTTAAGGTACGATTGCGTTATTAATCGGCCTCTTGAAGATTCTATAAAGGATCACCTTGGTAACGTTTTGGTTCCTGCTAGGTCGGTAGAGTTATTGTCAACAACAACCAAATTTACGGGGTACCAACAAGAGGATTCTTGGTTGGCCCACCCTGTAGTGTTGGATGCGATTTATGTACTCCGTAGAATTGTTCGAGGTTACGCTTTAATGATTGGCGTTAAAGCTGATGAATGCCCTTTACTAGTAAGTACGATGGCGATATTCAAGAAAAGCGAACTGGGTAATAAAAGGTTAGAAATAACGGCTCATAAAAAGGAAACAGCAAAGACGTTCCTCTGTAAACCACAGTTTAAAATTACGGAAGATGATTATGACGTTTTGCAGGCAAGTGATCCTAGTCGAAATTTTTCATTAGAACCAACCTATCAGTGTGGGTGTGTTTGGCCACTTACGACTCATCAATTTAGGCGTTCTCTCGCATTTTACGCAGTAAATAGTGGGTTCGTATCACTGCCCACTCTCATGCGACAATTCAAACACCTATCGCAAGAGATGTCTAAGTATTACAGCCGTAACAACGAGAATGTAAAAACGATTTTCGGTCATTACGATGTAGCAGAGGGTAAATACGTACTGCCATTAAATCACATAGTATATGAAGTTCAGGTAGGAATGTCACTTGCTACAGCTGAGGCTCTTCTAACTGACTTACTAGATGAAGATGTTAGCTTGCATGGTAAGACAGGAGCGTATTTAGAGAGGAAAAGGAGCAAGCTTAGGAATGGCGAGGTTTTAGTTGAAAAACTCAAGGAAGAAACTGCGCAACGAGTTCATAACGGAGAGATGAGTTATAGAAAAACATTGCTTGGTGGATGCACTAATACGGAAACTTGTGAATGTTCAATTTTAGGAGAATTTGCAGACTGTCTCAGTAGTAAATGCGCTGTTATAACATCAAGTAATATTGAAAAATTAATTGCTTTAACTCAGAGAGAGTTGCAATGCTACGAACCAAACTCTATCGAGTTTTTATCTGCGGAGTTAGAGTTGGAAGACTTATTGCGATATAAAAAGTACAGTATTGAACGTGAATACCTTTCACCTGAAGGAGATACAACATGACAGTAAAGAGTGGATTAGAGGCATGTTATGAAGCGTTTGAGCGCCTAAAGGAAGGTAAGCCGAACAATTCTAAGTTTTTCGGTATTGCTCCAAGTAAATTAACCCCTTCAATCGTGTCTCAGGAGGCTGGTTTCGATAGTGGGTATCTTAAGAGGAAACGCCCGAATCATCAGGGGATTATTTCTCTGATTGATGCTTTTAAAGAGGAAAGTAAAGACACGACTTTATCTAAAGCCGAGACTATAAGACGTGAAAGTCGCAAAGCAAATTATTACAAAGATGAATTAGAACGGGTCAGGCTTCTTCTGGAGCACTCTCTAGCACGTGAGTTGTTGCTTGCTACAAAGCTAAGGGAACTAGAAAAACAGCTCTATGATTCGAATAAAGTGATTAGAATAGATCCTAGTAAGTAGCCGATTGCAGTGTTCAAAATAAAAATTGGGTAGTGCTTTAAGTTTTTCTTATGTTAATGTGGTTCGCTTAACCTATGTTACAGCTACATGTTCTCTGCCAACCATAGTAATCTAATCAATAATCAGATCAGATTCTTCTAAGCGGGAATAACCCTCCCTAGAGTAGTGAAGAAAAAGTCAGGTTGTGTTGAAGGGCAATAAATTTTGTTATGAATCTTTAAAGATGTAACATCGACTATAATGGTTAATATCTAGAATTATCTAGGTGAGCTGAGAAAAAGCATAGTTCTTATAGGAACGGTGTTTTCTTTGCTGATTGAGATCGGATTGGCCGATGTTGGCAAACTAATTTCTGCTCCTTTATCATTTAGAGTCCCATGCTCGCTTAAATTTGACTTTTTTATGTAGAACAAAATCTCGTTCAAGGTTGAAGTACTCGTCATCGTTTCTCATCTATAAGTTCACTTCAAACATCATTCGGCTCAGCTTATACTTATATTCTAAGTCACCCAGATCATTTGTTTATCTATTGCCAAAGCAGATGACATAGGCGTCACTAAACTCTTTGGGCTTTATCATAACTATGCATGTTACCTACAATTAGTGACAGGCAAGCTCTGAAACAATATATTTTAGAGAGAGCTTTAGAAAACAGACATAATCGAGTGCTTTTACTCTTGTTTCACGCTCGACAAGTTGAACAGTTTTTCCCAAGATTTATGCTATAAAATTCAAAGTCGTAAAACAATATTATACGTATAACCATAATCATACAAAGCAAGGACTTCTAGTCAGATGAATAAGGGCATTCATGAGCATGTCACTAGCTAAGAATTTATCTATTGTAAAGCTGTGTGTATTCGTAGCCATCTTTCCTTTAGCTCAAGCAAGCCAATTTGTTGGGAGTAATGTTTGTGCCGACTGTCATCAGGAGGCTTTCCAAGCCTGGCAGGGTTCTCACCATCAACAGGCAATGCAGCATGCGACTGCCGATACGGTATTAGGTAACTTCAGCGATTTAAAGTTGGAGTTTAAAGGTAGTATCAACCGATTCTTTAAACGTAATAATCAGTTCTTGGCCAATATACAAGGGCCAGATGGGCAATGGCATGACTACCAAATCAAATACACCTTTGGCGTCACCCCACTTCAGCAATATATGGTTGAGTTTGAGGATGGTAGAGTCCAACTGATTCCTTTTGCGTGGGACTCAAGGCCTGAAAGCCAAGGTGGGCAACGATGGTTCCACCTCTACCCGAATATGACCCCCAAAGATGAGTTTTATTGGACCAACACAGGTCAAAATTGGAATTTCATGTGTGCAGATTGCCACTCGACCAACCTTGAAAAAAACTATAGTGCTGACACAAACACTTATAAAACAACGTGGTCTGAAATCAGTGTCGGCTGCGAGGCATGCCATGGCGCAGGGCAAGCTCACCTTGAATGGGTCAACTCAAGTCAACCATCAGAAGCGCACTTTGGCTTCGACCGTGATCTATCAAAAACGGTAAAAGAATGGGTATTTAAAGAAGGTAGTTCAGCCGCTCAGCCTCTTGCCATTGAAGATACCGAGCAATTGGCGGTGTGCGCACAATGCCATAGCCGACGAGTTCAGCTTAGCGAAAGTAACGATCATGTCTCCGGCAATTTTCTGGACCGTTACTTGCTAAGTACTATTACCCCCGAGCTGTATCATCATGATGGTCAGATATATGACGAGGACTACGTCTACGGCTCATTTCTGCAGTCTAAAATGGCTGAAAAAGGAGTCAGTTGTACCAATTGTCACGACCCGCACAATGCGAAATTGAAAATACCAGAGGAAACGGTCTGCGCTCAGTGTCATTCGCCACAAGAGTACAGCTCAGATAAGCACACTTTCCACTTACCCAGCAGCGAGGCATCAAAGTGCACAACGTGTCACATGCCGGAAACGACTTATATGCAAGTTGACCCCCGACGTGACCATAGTTGGCAAATCCCAAGGCCCGATCTTTCTATGGACATCGGTACACCGAACGTTTGTACGAGCTGTCACGAGGATAAAACCGATCAATGGGCAGATAGTGCTTTGGAGAAATGGTTTCCAAACTCAGAGCATCGAAACCCACGACACTTTTCGATCGCCTTTTATGCCTCGGCCATCAATCATAATAGTGCCGGAAATGCACTGTCATATGTTGCTCAGAACTCAGGGGAAAGTGCCATCATTCGAGCCTCAGCATTACAACGCATAGCCAATCATCCAGGGCAAAATAGCCTAGTGGCATTAGCACGAGCAACGAAACACCAGAACGAGCTCATTCGGTTAGGCGCGGTTCAAGGAGCAATCAACTATCCTTTCGATCAGAAATGGCAGCTATTGGCGCCTTTACTCGAGGATTCTGTTTATGCTGTTCGGACAGAAGCGGCAGGTGCCTTAGCCAAACATTGGCAATCCATGGCAATAGCTCAGAAACAGCGTATTGAGCCGGCACTTGAAGAGTATTTAAGTATTCAGATTTATAACAGCGATAGAGGCTTTGGAAGAACCAATCTTGGCAACGTCTATCGTGCACAAGGAAAGCTTGATAAAGCCATTACATCTTACACCTCTGCTATAGAAATTGAACCCTACTACCCTAACAGCTATATCAGCTTAGCCGATTTATACAAGTCAGCGGGAAAAGAGGAATTAGCGTTAAACGTACTCAAGCAAGGACTCAATGCTCAACCTTCATCTGGAGTATTCATGTACTCCATCGGACTATCTTTGATACGGCAGAAGAACAAGAGTGAGGCCATAAGCTACTTTAAGCAGGCTACATTCGCTGAGCCTGAGAACGCACAATACTGGCTTGTTTATGGGCTTTCACTAGAGCATTCAAGCCTGACGAAAGCTGATTCTGCACTTGCCAAAGCTTACAGCCTAAGCCAAGACCCAAATCATCTATACGCACGCTGCGATCTACAAGTTAGGCACAAGTTGAAAACCGCACAAGCCTGTATCAATAAGCTTGCACCTTTTGCTCCCAACGATGTGGTTTCTCAGTTGAAGGCTAAGTTACATTCACCTTCAAATGTAGTTAAGTGAAATTACTTGTCGTCACTAGACCAAGCGGTTGGTATACTATCTAGACTATGTTATGTGAAGAGTAATAACCAATGAAAGATATGCGTCAAGCCATGTTGGATTCTGGCTTCAAGCTGATTAATGAACATGGGTTTGCCGGTGTTGGGCTTATGAAGATCATCAACGAGGCAGAAGGCACAAAAGGTTCTTTTTACCACTACTTCAAATCAAAAGAACATTTTGGCGAAATCCTACTTGGGGATTACTTCGATAATCACTTATCGATATTAGATGGCTACTTAAGTGATGAGACAATGGCTCGCCAACAAAGAGTGATTGAGTACTTTACGTTCTGGAGCAAATCCAAGCTAACAAACGACTTTCAAATTCAGTGTTTGGTCGTCAAACTGGCAGGTGAGATTTCAGGCACTTCCAACCAAATGCAGTCCACAATGTCGGAGGGTGCCGAGAAAATCATCCAGCGAATGGCAGATCTGTTTATTGAAGGAAATGAAAATGACGACTTTAATATCGCCGATCCTAAAGCGCTGTCTCGCACACTTTATGGTCTATGGCTTGGCTCTACCCTCATGGCGGCAATGCAAAGAAATCGCGCGATTCTAGATACGGCCATGCAAGAAACGATTTCCTCAATTAGCTAGACTAGCTCCCATATAGCAAAGGGCCCGCGATGCGGGCCCTTTTCGTTGGTGCTTTAGGTTAGTTACCAACACCACCATTATTTGTAGCTGGCATTTCCGGAGTGAGAGGCGGCCACTCTTTAAAGGTCGCTAAGTGTTGCTGCACTGCTGCCTGAGCAGGACCAAATACCCACATTTTTTCGCCCATCCACTTCAAGTACATACCTGACTCTTCTGCCGCTCTTTCGTAAGGGTCTCGGCGAAGGTTAAAGAGTAATGGTGCATTTAACTCCTCCTTCGCGCCACCCCAACCATGATTCTGTACTACAAAGTGGGCTTTCCAATCACCATAACGAACCGCCTGAAGTTTATCACGCTCATAATAGAAAATTTCATTACGATTCGATGGGCTATCTTTCGTGAGCATATCTAATTGGTTGTAACCATCAAGGTGGGCCTTGAAGCCATCGTGGCCTTTCAGTAGTTTTTCTTTGAGGTCGGTAGGGCCACCCGCTGCAGCGACTAGTGTTGGTAACCAATCCATGCCATCAAATATGCCGTTGTTCACAGAGCCTGCTGGGATTTTGTCTGGCCAGCTGACTAAAGCAGGTGCTCTAACGCCCCCTTCCCAAGTGGTCCCTTTCTCACCGTGGAATGGTGTCATACCGCCATCAGGCCACGTCATAATCTCAGGGCCGTTATCCGCGGTGAATATCACGATAGTATTGTCTGCTACGCCGAGCTCTTCTAACTTGGCAAACATCTCCCCTACATGGTCATCGAGATCTTTCATGACAACTTCTTGCAGCCCCCAACCATTTTTTCCAAGCATGGCTTCATACTCTGGCGACAGATGCGTCCACACATGGCCTCTCGAAGGACAATACCACGTAAAGAAAGGTTTATCGGCCTTGACCGCTCTTTCAATGAAGTCGATAGCGTGCTTATTCACTTCGTCATCAAGGGTTCTCATTCGTTCAATCGTCAGTGGACCATCATCTTTAATGGTTTGCTTCCCTTTGCCATCAGATTTTGCATGAATCACATTACGAGGCGCAAACTTCTGAAACGCAGGATCCGTAGGCCAATCGGGGTCTTCAGTGTATTCCATGGCGTTTAGGTGATATAGCCACCCCCAGTACTCATCAAAACCGTGCATAGTAGGTAGAAACTCGTCTCTGTCACCAAGATGGTTCTTACCAAACTGGCCAGTCACATAGCCCATCGTTTTCAATATCTCAGGTAACGTTGGGGTGTCCGCATGAAGACCCACCGGCTCTCCAGGCAAGCCAACGGTGTGCATACCGGTTCGCACTGGAAACTGCCCTGTTAGAAAAGCAGAACGCCCAGCGGTACAAGACGGCTGGGCGTAATAATCCGTTAGCATCATTCCATTTTCTGCGATGCTATCTATATTTGGAGTTTGGCTGCTCATCACCCCATTGTGATAAGCACTGACGTTAGAAATACCAATATCATCAGTAAAGATGACAAAAATATTCGGCTGCTCTTGGGCTGCAGCGCTGAAAGCAGGCCAAGTAGCCAAAAACACTCGCTATAAGAAGGTGAAGCATCCTTTTCATATGTTGCCCTCGTTCAATTTCTTCTAAGTAGGATATACAAGTCTCACTTCTAGGCAAATAATTGACCTGTATTTAAGTTGGCACACTATTTTTTATGAGGTTGATCTTGCCACGCGTTAAAGTATGTTTAACTTTCATATAGTTACTTCTCATACCTCGAACTAAAGCGTAGCAGACAAAACAAGATGTACAAGTTGCACAGAAAAAGACTTTACTCTCTATAAGAGTCAAGCTTTACAAGTACCCTACGATTTTGAAACAGACACGATATGGTCAATCTCAGGTTGTTTAAAAGCTTACCAGCTGAATACTGTTTTTTTATATAAACCACATTATTACTCGATCAGTTTTGATTATGTTTGATACAAACTCCCACGAACCCACGAACCCACGAGGCATTTGTCGGAATTTTCGGGGTTATGTAGGCCGGTTGGTGTGTTGTGGTGCAGCTTCACTTGAGATCAGTTAACATTGTTTTGGTTGTAGGGTTAGACTGGCGTTGTTGCCTAAATCAGTTGAACCTTTTCCGAGTCCTGCGATCTGATCCTTTATGAGGATTAGACTGGTGGTGATATGGGTAAAGCGAAGAAGAAGATAACTAACTGGGCGGAGTACAATACGTCTCTGTGCAAACGTGGTTCGGTTACGTTCTGGATAGATGACTCCGCCATAGATGCATGGCAATGCAAAACCCATCATGGCAAGCGTGGGAGAGGCTTTCAGTACTCAGATACAGCGATTGAAACGGCTTTGATGATAAAGGGTATCTTCTCTCTGCCATTGCGTGCACTTCAAGGCTTTATCGACTCGATCTTCAAGTTACTAGATGTTCCGCTGACGTCCCCTGACTACACCTGTATCAGTAAACGCTCGAAGACAGTTCAGGTCAAATATCGCAATAAATCTAGAGGGGCTATTCGCCATATCGCCATTGACTCGACAGGTCTCAAAGTTTTTGGTGAGGGTGAATGGAAAGTGAAAAAGCATGGTGCAGAAAAGCGCAGAACATGGCGCAAACTGCACTTAGCTGTTGATGTAGATACCCACGAAGCTATCAGTGCTGAAGTTAGCCTTGTCAATGTTGGCGATAGTGAAGTGCTTCCTACATTGCTCAACCCACTACGCAGAAAGGTCATTACCGTATCTGCTGATGGAGCCTATGACAGCAAAAATTGCCACGAGACTTTGAAAAAGAAAGGTAGTATCCCGTTGATACCGCCTCGAAAGAATGCAGCCCTTTGGGAAGATGGCCATCCCAGAAACGAAGCAGTAACCGCCTTGAAAAATGGGACAATCTCGGAGTGGAAAGCCCAATCTGGTTATCACTATCGGTCAATATCTGAAACTGCAATGTCCCGATATAAAGGACTAACAAGCGGAAAATTGAGCTTGAGATGTTACAACGCTCAAGTGGGCGAAATCATGGCGAATGTCAAAGTAATAAACAAAGTCATAGGACTAGGTATGCCTGTCAGAAGCTAACGGTTAGCCCTATATATAGCGTCGTTGTTCTTTAAGCTGATTTGATCAACAACGCCGTGAGTCTTCAAAGTGATTTGATTCTTTAGTCATACCTGATGATTTGTAATATCGTTCATTGCCTTTATTATTGATCGGGCGGAGCGCCCGTTCAAGGTAAGTCAGGTTTTTTGTGTAAAAATATCGGCATGTAAGTTTGTTTGTTGAAAGTGCTGTGGATAAAAGTGTCGTTGTTTGTGGACTTAGCCCAGAGTGTAACTTTGGAGGAAATAGAACTCTTGTAACCCATCTAATGGCAATAGAGCTTCCGGCCTATTTCTCCCTCCTTCCTGCTGACTCTAAAACAGAGGGCTTGTTGAAGTCTGTTCACAGTAAACTAAATAAAGACCGAATAACGGAAATTACTCACTCAATTAAGCTTGCACTGAGGAATGTCGAGAAGACCCCATTTTTGTCATTGACTTATGTAGTTGGAGGTAAATCTTCTATGCAAACGCAACAAAAACAAATGGTTGAGTTAACTTATGCTCCCAAAAACACCTTGATAGTGGGAGGAGTTCTAGAATTAATAGCGATTGCCAAGTTATTGGGCATAGAGCCCCCTTTTTATCCGGCGCGAAGATCTTCAGTTGAACACATGCTAGCGGATAGTGGCATTAGGCAAAGCCTATCGCGTTTACCGATTCAGGTTACAATGATATTCAATACCGTTTCAGCGATTAGTTTTGATGATATGTGCGACTACTACACCAAGTACAACGCTCGCACATCTCAGTTACATTCACCTATTCAAACCACCATGATGAGTAATTCGTCTATCAACGATTGTGTAAAAGAAATCGCTGAGAAAACTAACTTGGAGCGATATGGAGGAATGACTAGTTCGTCCATGCGCTTAACTAAATCTGAACAAGGAATTGTCGCAGAAGCGACGTTGATAAAACTTGTCCTAGGTTCAATTGCGGGAGCAAATGCTCAAGATAAAAACAAAGTAGATGATTTCAATGGAAGAAAAGGAGTTTTCTCAGAAGAAACCATATCAACAACGAAGCAATATATCATTTTATTTTTGAAGGTTTGGCTGGATGGTATTTCAAAACAGATCGGTAGCGACAGAGATGGTTTTCACTATTCCCCTTCACTTTGGCTATCGCTTGGGTTGTTGATTAAGAAAATCATCGATACTTCGCCTATAAATGAAACCCAGGCATCCATTCATAGATCAGCTCAAATGTTAGCGCAGCTAGGCTATTCAAAATCAGCTGAACATTGGAACCAATGCAAAGTTATGGATCTAGATTTAACGGGGCAAAAATATAAAAACGCCACTGGTGGCGGGCGTTCATTTAGAGTGGGCTTATCGAACTACCTTCTAACCAAGATTTGTAATATCAGTCAATCCAAAGTCTGATATTTTTCATTCAAATTGGTTTGTACGATTTAAGTATTTCCCGAAAAGTTTGTTACTTTTACATGTTCAGGGCTATGCCGTTTAAGAAGGGACGAAACAGGCGTTGTTGATCAAATCAGCTTAAAGAACAACGACGCTATATATAGGGCTAACCGTTAGCTTCTGACAGGCATACCTAGTCCTATGACTTTGTTTATTGCTTTGACATTCGCCATGATTTCGCCCACTTGAGCGTTGTAACATCTCAAGCTCAATTTCCCGCTTGTTAGTCCTTTATATCGGGACATTGCAGTTTCAGATATTGACCGATAGTGATAACCAGATTGGGCTTTCCACTCCGAGATTGTCCCATTTTTCAAGGCGGTTACTGCTTCGTTTCTGGGATGGCCATCTTCCCAAAGGGCTGCATTCTTTCGAGGCGGTATCAACGGGATACTACCTTTCTTTTTCAAAGTCTCGTGGCAATTTTTGCTGTCATAGGCTCCATCAGCAGATACGGTAATGACCTTTCTGCGTAGTGGGTTGAGCAATGTAGGAAGCACTTCACTATCGCCAACATTGACAAGGCTAACTTCAGCACTGATAGCTTCGTGGGTATCTACATCAACAGCTAAGTGCAGTTTGCGCCATGTTCTGCGCTTTTCTGCACCATGCTTTTTCACTTTCCATTCACCCTCACCAAAAACTTTGAGACCTGTCGAGTCAATGGCGATATGGCGAATAGCCCCTCTAGATTTATTGCGATATTTGACCTGAACTGTCTTCGAGCGTTTACTGATACAGGTGTAGTCAGGGGACGTCAGCGGAACATCTAGTAACTTGAAGATCGAGTCGATAAAGCCTTGAAGTGCACGCAATGGCAGAGAGAAGATACCCTTTATCATCAAAGCCGTTTCAATCGCTGTATCTGAGTACTGAAAGCCTCTCCCACGCTTGCCATGATGGGTTTTGCATTGCCATGCATCTATGGCGGAGTCATCTATCCAGAACGTAACCGAACCACGTTTGCACAGAGACGTATTGTACTCCGCCCAGTTAGTTATCTTCTTCTTCGCTTTACCCATATCACCACCAGTCTAATCCTCATAAAGGATCAGATCGCAGGACTCGGAAAAGGTTCAACTGATTTAGGCAACAACGCCGACGAAACAGGTTAAACGTTGTTACCTCTGCGTTTTTCTGCGTATGAGTTGTTCATCAACTCATACGCAGAAGGGTAAGTCCTTTCCTGACAGAAGAAAGCTATTGCAGTGGACTATTCTTAACTAAATATTCACTTTCGTCTTTGCAAAAATGTTCTTCGTAACTCTGAGGTGAAACGTAGTAAGGTCTCATTGCATAAGGTCTTTCAAGCACACTATATTTGTCGGTGCTATCTGTAAGTCTAGTCCCTGTCCTCGTCATCTTTATCGGATAGGTAAGAAGTTGCATAAGCTGTGTCTTACTAGAGGGTTCTATGAACAGAGAGCTTCGTTCTATATCCATTGTTCCAGCTTTAGTGACCGCAACCTTCAGATTGAATCTAGCTTGCTCCTCATAAGGCCATGGTTCTGGACTTAGCGCCATCCATAGCTCCTCTTTCCACTTTTCAATTGGGACAAACGTGCTAGTGTAACTTCTCCATACTCCATCGAGTCCTTGTGTTACCCGCTCAGCCGCAACGAATACTTCAATGTCTTCAGGGGACCAGCCAGAGGCAGGATTGATAGTGTAAAGTAGTTCACCAATTGAACCTTTATACACGTTAGATGCTTTCCAATTCCAATTAGACGAACGAAAGTCCCATTCAAAAGGATATTCAACCGTCATACTAAGACCTACACCAGATAGCTGACATTTACTACTGAATGTGACACAAAGATAACCATTATCGCGAATGGCCATCCGCTGGTTTGGATTAGATAGGCTCAGTGTGGGCATTGTTATTAGCGAAAATATGCCTAACTCTTCATTGTATGTCGGATAAGAGCCATTAGGTGATAACTCCGGTGCTTCTTTAGCTCCCAGAGACCCTGGCATCTCTATCGTGATCTTGTCAGTATTCCCCATAAACTCAACTGAACCACGGAGCGACAATTCACCAAAAACTACAGTAGGCATAGGCGGAGGCAACTGCAGACCAGTTAAAACAGAAGGTCGACTAAAATTGGCGAACTTGGTTAAACTGGATAGTCCATTTAAAACCGTTTTACTAATTGGCTCAGGACTTACGCCACCAGCGCCACCTAAAAACTCAGACACTTTATTCAGTGCAAAGGCGGCGTCTGAATTTGGTGACCAACCATTTCCGCCACTATAAATCGCATGAGCTATATCTTCTTGATTTTTGAACATGTCGTGCAGGGCTTGATAGTTACGGAACGTTGTAGCACCCACTTGTTGGTCTACACCTGTCTCTAATAAATAACTAGTCAAGTAATCATCGGAAACCATTCCATTACTGTCTCTGACAGGTACCGAATTTGCCAAAGAACGCCCAGTTAGTGATATGTCACCACTGGCTATCGGTGTAATTAAAACATCAAGGGCAGAAGAGAAACACGAAGTACAGGGGTCGTAGCCAATCTCAAAATCGCCATAAATCCATTGAGTATCTTCATTGGCAATTAGCTTAGCCATTGATGTCACTCGGGTTGGCGATTTAGCGCGATTAAGTGGGTGGCTTTTATAAGGAGAAAATAGATTTGTAGCCACCCTATCATTATCTCCATTGTGTGAAAGCTCAATAACAGCAGAGTTGTAAAGTCCGGGGTTTTGGTCGTACAAGGCCAGCACTCTTAACTTTCCTATTAATCGATTATACAAAATCATATAAGGTACTGAGTAAGACTTTGTTGGTGAAGCTGTAACGGGTTCACCATCTTGCGGCATAGTAAATCCCATATCCATTTTTATGAGTTCCCAACCACTGCTTGGCTGTATATCCGGGATTTGGCTGTTATCTCCCTCTAAAGCTGAAAACGGATAGCGATCCAGTAAGTATTCATAAGCAGGATTTGACACCCATTTCTGTTCAGAGGGTTGCCCAAGCTCATATTGAATGATGGGCAAATCTGGTTGAGTCCAGTCATTCCTGTTGGTTTGATAATCGTGGTCAGTACCATAACTATTGTTTCTTTTACTAATGGGAACGTGAGGTGCTGACGGATTCGTGCTAATAAAGTTGCTATCCGAAGTATTACCCCTACTTATCGACGATACTAACTTCCAAGCGCTATTAACTTCATCTCTTGTGGGTTCAAAACTAATTGAGTTATCATCTTGAAGAGTCATATAATAACCATTTGAAGGGTCTTTTAGATAAAAAAACGTTCCGTCAATATCTTCAGCGTCCCACCAACAGTATTGCTCTTTGCTTGCTGCAGGGCACAATTGAATGCTCGTATTCCCACCAGCAATTCTAAGCTTCCCATCTCTAATCCATAGCCACCACAAATCAACTCTGCCACGTTTATTTTTGTCAATCAACGTTAACTTAGCATCAACATCTATGTTCCTTTCCAATACAGTTGTCCGAGATATTTTTTTTTGTGAGTATGCGAAGCGGGAGTCTTTATACTCGTCTTTTTTAGGTACAAAGTGATATCCTGTACCTGGATTGTAAGTAGGAATAAAACCAGCGAATGCACTAGTGCAGCTTGCACTCAGGATGATACTCCAAAACACGTTACTGTAGGTCATAAATTTACCTTATTTTGTTATTTATATTAGGTCCCTTCGTCTATAACTGTGCACCACTCCTTGTGCTAATTTTCACAGTTAGTTTTTTCGCCGCTAAGACACCTCCTTTTTGTTCGCTCTCAACTATTTCAAAGTAAAGATATTAGCTGACTAAATAATCGCTATAGTAGATAAGAACGTTGTAGTGATTTTATTATTTCAAAGCTTCTTTCAGGTAATAAACAAAATTTTTATACCTACAATTATCTTTTAAATGGCAGTATATTTTGTTTGACTATCGATAAATTAATTAAATAGAAAAGTCAAGACCCACCTTTTAATAAAACCTCCATAGTTCACAAGCTAGTAATGGAAATCGTGATATAGCATCAGACATCACAAGCTGGGTTATTTATGGCTGGCTTTGCGTTTCCTCCATCGACGTAAAATCTGATTTAGAGGGGCGTTGTTGATCAAATCAGCTTAAAGAACAACGACGCTATATATAGGGCTAACCGTTAGCTTCTGACAGGCATACCTAGTCCTATGACTTTGTTTATTGCTTTGACATTCGCCATGATTCCGCCCACTTGAGCGTTGTAACATCTCAAGCTCAATTTTCCGCTTGTTAGTCCTTTATATCGGGACATTGCAGTTTCAGATATTGACCGATAGTGATAACCAGATTGGGCTTTCCACTCCGAAATTGTCCCATTTTTCAAGGCGGTTACTGCTTCGTTTCTGGGATGGCCATCTTCCCAAAGGGCTGCATTCTTTCGAGGCGGTATCAACGGGATACTACTTTTCTTTTTTAAAGTCTCGTGGCAATTTTTGCTGTCATAGGCTCCATCAGCAGATACGGTAATGACCTTTCTGCGTAGTGGGTTGAGCAATGTAGGAAGCACTTCACTATCGCCAACATTGACAAGGCTAACTTCAGCACTGATAGCTTCGTGGGTATCTACATCAACAGCTAAGTGCAGTTTGCGCCATGTTCTGCGCTTTTCTGCACCATGCTTTTTCACTTTCCATTCACCCTCACCAAAAACTTTGAGACCTGTCGAGTCAATGGCGATATGGCGAATAGCCCCTCTAGATTTATTGCGATATTTGACCTGAACTGTCTTCGAGCGTTTACTGATACAGGTGTAGCCAGGGGACGTCAGCGGAACATCTAGTAACTTGAAGATCGAGTCGATAAAGCCTTGAAGTGCACGCAATGGCAGAGAGAAGATACCCTTTATCATCAAAGCCGTTTCAATCGCTGTATCTGAGTACTGAAAGCCTCTCCCACGCTTGCCATGATGGGTTTTGCATTGCCATGCATCTATGGCGGAGTCATCTATCCAGAACGTAACCGAACCACGTTTGCACAGAGACGTATTGTACTCCGCCCAGTTAGTTATCTTCTTCTTCGCTTTACCCATATCACCACCAGTCTAATCCTCATAAAGGATCAGATCGCAGGACTCGGAAAAGGTTCAACTGATTTAGGCAACAACGCCTTCTCTAAGTGTTAGTTAAAATAATTAAGGTCGACCCAACATGAAATACATAGTTCAGTATATCTTTGTATTAATGGCATTAATGCTGTTAGCTGGTTGTGATTCAGAAGACTCCCAAACATCAGTAGATGCAAAAGTTAATGAAATTAAGGTCACTCCTTCACCAACTTCGGTATTAGAAGGTCGTACGCAACAGCTAATCGCAATTGCTAAATACGATGATGGAAGCGAAAATGACGTCAGTGATTCTGTTTCCTGGGAGATTGTTGGAGACCCAACAATCGCGGACGTATCCGCTTCAGGTTTGATAACGGCCAACACTAAAGGTGACACAGAGATCACTGCCAGCAAGGATGGTATCGTCAGTAATACGGTGAAAGTTACTGTGTGTGACTTAGCAGGTGTATGTATTGATCCCTTCGATACAGGTAGTGGTAGGTTGTTCACTAATTCACCATCGGTGGCTTACTTAGATAGCATTGGTGGCAGCGCAACAGATGGTAGCTATATTGAAAAAGGGGCTTACGGCCCAGTTGGTGAATTCTACCTATTCAACTGGGGTAATGCGAATGCCCTGTGCACGGCCTACAATACTAAAAGCTTAGGAGGACGAACCAATTGGCGCTTAGCAACAAGAGATGAGTTAAAAGTGGAGCTGTACGACATATACGGCAATATGTTTGCCGACCGCGGCTGGCCTACCGAGTACTCATATTGGTCTATGACACCTGATAGTTCTAGCTATTACTACGTAAGCCTCAACAATGGTAAGATCTCCAGCTCCATCCCAAGCGGCATGAACCAAGCGTCCTGCGTCTCAGAGCCTTAACGTTGGACTATAAGCGCAACCCAATGGTTGGATAAACAAGCTATTCCTTAAATGTCAGGTGAAGCTTATCTTTGCTTTCCGAAGTAAGCGTCATCAATGGTGAGTTCACTGAGTCCTTGATGGTTACACTCTTCTTATAAAATGTAAAAATTTCCAGTTCGGCTTAACGAGATGCCGTGTAAGCTTTTAAGTCGGTCCAGCGACCCTTTCCATCCACCATAGTCAATTAATTTCTGAGTGAACTCAGTGTTGGTAAACAAGCTAGCTTGTGATTTGAAAACATTATGTGGCCCATAGTGCTTAAGGGTTTTGATATAGAATCTCATGTCCATACGCTAGGGCAACATTTACGGCTATAAGCATCAATAATGACAACCAAGTACAGGAACCCGTCAGCCATTAGGACAATATGATGTCAATGGCCCAAATTTAGTTTGGGCAAGTGACTGCGATATCACGTAACAGGTAGGAGTGCTTTGTTCGGGAATATTATTTTCGGTTTGGGACATGGATCCAATGCACATGTCCGCATGACCCGAACGATACATTTACAATTAAGATTATGTCTCTTTTTTGCTAGAGCGGTTTGAAATCATCGACTATCCATGTTCGGATCTTGAAGATGAATTTCGTTAATCATGCGATACAAATCAACCTCTTCATCAGAGAGCCCGATGGATTGATAGCAAGCGGAAAAGCTAGCAGTATTAAGTAATACACACTAGAGTTTTATCAGTAATTGGGTAAATTTTACAACAAACTCTTTCGCTGTGCTAGGTCTAAAGACCGAATAACTTAGCCAAAAAATCATTTTCCAGACTCAACTGACTTTCAAAGAAAAAGTCATAGGCTCATTCTCAAACAGCTCCTTTTACCATGTAGAAATTTGGTTACCGTGTAAGTTGTATTTCTGAGCTAATTAAGCGACAGTTTTATGACCTTTTGCCGCCGCCAATGCAATCTTAGCTTTAAATTCAGGAGAATGGTTTCTACGCTTTCTAGTAATAATCTGTTCCAATATCTCAGAGAACTATCAAAACAGATAAGTCATTTAAAGTTATGTCTGAGAATTGAACATCACTTCTAAGCTCAAGTATGCACAATGTTCTACACGGCGATGATGTCATCAATGCAATGTAACCCAGTTTTCAAAGAAACCTACCAGCGGTTGGTGAAAGCTGAAAAGCCCTAAGAAGTCGAGATCATTGCTTGAAATGGTATTCATACTAAATTGAATGTTGAGAGGTGGCGTCAGGTGAAATGAAAACATGGCTTAAAATTAGCTATTGATGCCATAGTCGTTTGCTATGCGTTTCCTGAATTTAACCAGGTAGCCCTTCTATCATCGGAACCTGCTCTAAGTTTTGATCCCATTCTGCCTTACTAGCGACAAATATATGAGCGTTTGGTTTATTTGAAATTGTTGAGTCAATACTTCCTGCAGGCACTGCTAAAAACGACCCACCCATTTGAACATTTGGCAGAGCAGAACCACAGTGCGAGCAAAAACTCTTCACGTGCTTTGTAGACGGCAGACTATACGTGCTTATGTTGTTTTCGCCCGATATCCACGTTAGAACAGCGGTAGTAGAAAACAAGTTAGACGCATGAGCGGAACCAGTATCTTTGCGACAATATTGACAATGACACATGAAAAAACTTTCAAACTCACCTTCAACTTCAAAGCTCACTTCACCGCAAAGGCATGACCCTTTATGTATTGCACTAATTTAATATATCCTCAATAAATAAAATTGAAACGAACACACTTAGACACAATGACTCCCTGTCGATTCTAGCTATCAATATCACAATATCGTGGATTAGCCAATTGAGGTCGGATAGACTTGCATACCGCTGACGAATAATTTAATTACCCTTACCGCAGTGTATCTAATGAGGTGTCGCACACTTCATTCCACTATGCTAATACTCATTGCTATGCTAATCAATACCAAGCACATTCCAAGGAAGAGAACATATTTGTTGGCCATGAAGGAAAACTCTTTCTTCGAACAACGACTTCGAGTAGGGGGGGGGCAATTACTTACTCTAGGAGCTTACGCCGTCAAGGTAATGCACCTTTGCAAGATGGGGTAACTTCTCATTGGAACACCGTACTCAGAGTGCAGAGTGGTGGCGCCTTGCAAACACTTTCCCGCCATGCTGTTCTTTGGCGTAACTCTGCCGCACCTAACACTCTTCTACTGAAGATATCCATTCTTATACAAAGAAGTCAAAAATTGCAGACACCCCATTCAACTAGCGAAGTATTTTACATAGGCGAGCTAACGCGTTTTAAGTAAAAATCCACCTGCATAGCAGGTGGCTTTGGTTGGCCCCCTATAAGGGGGCTCACTGCTATTTATCTAATCCTAGAAGCATTTGTCGCTCCTCTTCTTCTTTTCCCACACGATCTTGGTGCCTGACATATCTACGTATAATTTCCTCGTTCATCCCTACCCGAATCAAACAAAGTAACCTCGTTGCCAGAACTTATTACCCCAGAGCTTTTTCTTTCTCAAATACGGAAATTTGTTAAACAACCTAATCGCTGTACGACCTTTAAACAAACCCCATGTAATTTGAGATACTCATGCTCGGCGGAAGCCTCACGACTAAATGGACATGATCAATTTGGACGTTAAGCTCGACAACCTTGCATTTCTTCATATTGCTGTAAACGTAGATACTCCGATACAGCTCTTTGCCTAAATTTCCTTTCAGAATCTTTAGTCGATATTTAGGTGTCCAAACAATATGATATTGACACCGATGATAAACGTGTGAAGCGGATTCATATCTGCTCATGTTCGTTATTTCCTTCATTTGTTGGTTGCAAACGAGGACATCTTGAACATGAGCGTTCTTCGGGCAAAGCCCAAAAGAACGATCACCACCTTCTAAAGAAGGTGGTTTAGGGCCAGAAAA
Organism: Vibrio coralliilyticus; assembly: GCF_024449095.1. Classification (NCBI taxonomy): domain Bacteria; kingdom Pseudomonadati; phylum Pseudomonadota; class Gammaproteobacteria; order Vibrionales; family Vibrionaceae; genus Vibrio; species Vibrio coralinecrosis. The sequence continues at coordinate 2,734,995 of NZ_CP024627.1, read as the reverse complement.
TAAAAAATTTTATTTAAACTGAACAACCCACCCAACTAGAAAGCCTTGGGAAGCGGTATTATATGCGAAAACATCACCGTTATCGTAATCCACCCAAGTGGATTTATAGGCTAGGTTAAGATCCGACCAACTATTTATTTGGTAGCGCACACCTGTTAGCACTGAGCTTGTAAAATCTGTGTCGCTTCCAAGCCCGACATCGACGCTCGCGTGAAAATGCCAATCTTCACTAAGCGAGTTCGTCCACCGAATTCCAACCAGATAATCGATCCAGTCTTCATCGAGCGATTTCGCTTTGTCTAGAGCACCTCCCTGTGTATAGAGTTTGGCGTCGATGTCGTTGTCCCACCAACGGATTCCAGCCATATAGTCTATGGCGCCAACCTCGTACTCAACGCGCTTGAATCCTTTGGCTTCAAGCACACCTTGGCGGATGTCTACGTTCCCTTTCAATAATTCCAAGTTAGTGTTCAACACTGCATCGGAGTGACCACTGAGCTTCATAAAGCTGTAATCAACGTAGTAACCCCATTGATTGGCGTAAATGCCTTCAAGGCGCAGCATTGCTCCCATATCGATATGATCCATGATGAAAGCAGGATCAATATTTACATCAGTGGAGAGACCTCCAATTCGATTGTCTCCCCGAATGTTCAATGCCAATGCATAGATCTCCATGCTGTGTCGCCATTGTGAATGAGCCTCTGCTTCTGATATATCGCTAGCATCAGCAGAACATGCAGCCCAAAGTATACCGAGACAAAAAATATTCCTTTTTTCCACCTGCTACTACCCTCTTATGTGAGTGTTGACTCATATATTTAAGGTAGTTCATATTTGTAGGACTGATCAGAAAACCCCCTTTTTGTGTAAAAACCTCTGACATACAATTGACAATACGCATCTAGACTGACCGGTTTGTTTTGTTTATTGTGTATGGAAATCAACCACGAGGTGATGTATGAAATATGATCTAACATCAGTGCAAATGGAAAATGCTCTTAGCTTTATGAAGGAAGCATTTACAGCTAACCCCATGCCAAGTCAGGCGAGCAGAATCAAGAAACTAATGAGGCTTAAGTCCGCGCTAATCGAATATACAGACAAACTTTGCACAGCTGTCAGCCTAGATTATGGATACCGAAGCCAATTGGATACATTGATGGCAGACATCGTGCCTTGTATTGGCAATATTGATCATACGATTGACTGCCTACCGCATTGGATGACGTCGTCAATTCGCCACCCAGGTGCCTTGCTTTCTACGTCTAAAGTTGAAGTAGTTTACCAACCTAAGGGGGTGGTTGGGATTGTTACACCATGGAACTTTCCTATTATGCTGTCCGTGGGGCCACTAATATCAGCGTTGGCAGCAGGTAACCGAGCGATGATAAAGATGAGTGAATTTACCCCATACACCAACCAGGTGTTGGGTGAAATGCTCGCAACGGTATTTGATCACAGTGAAGTTCAAGTTGTGGAGGGTGAAGCAGATATCGCAGCATCGTTTACGGCGTTAAATTTTGATCACATGTTGTTTACGGGATCAACGCAAGTTGGTCGTCACGTAATGAAAGCCGCTGCGGCCAATTTAACGCCTGTTACTCTTGAGTTAGGCGGAAAATCGCCGGTGATTGTGGCGGAAGACATGCCGATCAATATTGCGGTAGAACGCATTATTTATGGCAAGAGCCTTAACAATGGGCAGGTCTGCGTAGCCCCGGATTACATATTGTTGCCAGAGAGCAAAATTGAGCACTTTATTGATGAGTACAAATCTCGGTACCAAAGCTTGTTTGTTGAAGGAGTGTATTCGAACAACCTGACCTCAATGGCAAACCAAAGGCAGTATGAACGCATCATGGCGTTGCTGGATGAAGAAGAGCAGGCAGAAACTCGAATTGAAGCCTGTCATAGCGATGCACTTGATCCTAGTAACCATAGTCTAGTGACCCACTTATTGGTTGAACCTAGTTTGACCTCTACTGTTATGACAGAAGAAATTTTTGGCCCTATACTGCCAATTATCGGGTATCAAAATATTGAAGAGGCGTTTTCCATCGTCAATAGTAAACCTCGACCTCTCGCATTATACCTGATGACTTTTGATCGAGACTTGCAAGCGCAAGTGAAAACCAGAGTTCATTCCGGGGGAATGTGCATCAACGATTGTGTGTTCCACTTGGCTGTGGATGACGCACCGTTTGGTGGCGTTGGAGAATCTGGGTTAGGACATTATCACGGTAAAGAAGGCTTCTTAACTTTCTCTCATGCTAAAACCGTAATGGAAACAGGCTTGGACCATAGAGTAAAACACTTGTTTTCAGCGGAAGATAAACGAATTGAAAGCAGCAGTCATGAATATGTTTGGAAAATAGCAAGTGATTTAAATTAAATTTCAGGTTTATTAATATGTTAGAGCGATTTTTTGAAAAAACGATCAAATCCTATTTGATCATCACAGGTCTACTGACTGCCACTGCATTCTCTACGTTTTTGGCACCAGAGTGGAGCATGAAAACTTTGTTTTCCTACAATGACGTCATGATGATGAATAAGGAGTACTTGCAAGGAACCTATCAGCATTGGGGAGTGATGGTGGGTTGTATCGGTGTTCTGCTCATGTTCTCGGCGAAATACAAGCAGCTTAGAACCTCAACAATGATTTACAGCGCGTTCGAGAAATCCATGTTTGTTGGCATTTTCTTGTACAACGTTTGTATCAATGATTACCAAATGGTTTTACGGTTGGAGTGGTGTATTCGCGCTCGATGCGTTCGTCACAATTTATTCGTTGGTCTACCTGTATTACTACTTGAATAGAGATAAAACGAAAACCCCAGCTCACCTTCGTTGATCACCTTGCGAAAAAAAGCCCGCTGTCGGTGCAACGTAGTTCACTTAAGAGGAGCTGCGTAGCGATTAACAGGGTATCGGGTCTTTGATATTTTTACCGCCCTAGGCCGATTTGGCTTAGGGCGTTTGTCTATAAAGAGGATAGATAAATCTCCTCGAAGGCTCTTTAAGCGTTTCGGCGTGTTACCTAAAGACACCGCTTTACTCATCATTTTGAGCTGGCTGGCTATAAATTGGCAAGCGTACTTAAAGCTGATTTCATTAGGTAAGCGTCCGTGTTCAACGGCAGCTTGACTAGCTTCTCGTCTCACCAAGTTATAACCAAGTAATAACCCCCACAGCTCTTGATAGACGAGTTCGACTGTTTTGCTTCTCAACACGGCGTTGTTGATCAAATCAGCTTAAAGAACAACGACGCTATATATAGGGCTAACCGTTAGCTTCTGACAGGCATACCTAGTCCTATGACTTTGTTTATTGCTTTGACATTCGCCATGATTTCGCCCACTTGAGCGTTGTAACATCTCAAGCTCAATTTTCCGCTTGTTAGTCCTTTATATCGGGACATTGCAGTTTCAGATATTGACCGATAGTGATAACCAGATTGGGCTTTCCACTCCGAGATTGTCCCATTTTTCAAGGCGGTTACTGCTTCGTTTCTGGGATGGCCATCTTCCCAAAGGGCTGCATTCTTTCGAGGCGGTATCAACGGGATACTACCTTTCTTTTTCAAAGTCTCGTGGCAATTTTTGCTGTCATAGGCTCCATCAGCAGATACGGTAATGACCTTTCTGCGTAGTGGGTTGAGCAATGTAGGAAGCACTTCACTATCGCCAACATTGACAAGGCTAACTTCAGCACTGATAGCTTCGTGGGTATCTACATCAACAGCTAAGTGCAGTTTGCGCCATGTTCTGCGCTTTTCTGCACCATGCTTTTTCACTTTCCCATTCACCCTCACCAAAAACTTTGAGACCTGTCGAGTCAATGGCGATATGGCGAATAGCCCCTCTAGATTTATTGCGATATTTGACCTGAACTGTCTTCGAGCGTTTACTGATACAGGTGTAGTCAGGGGACGTCAGCGGAACATCTAGTAACTTGAAGATCGAGTCGATAAAGCCTTGAAGTGCACGCAATGGCAGAGAGAAGATACCCTTTATCATCAAAGCCGTTTCAATCGCTGTATCTTGAGTACTGAAAGCCTCTCCCACGCTTGCCATGATGGGTTTTGCATTGCCATGCATCTATGGCGGAGTCATCTATCCAGAACGTAACCGAACCACGTTTGCACAGAGACGTATTGTACTCCGCCCAGTTAGTTATCTTCTTCTTCGCTTTACCCATATCACCACCAGTCTAATCCTCATAAAGGATCAGATCGCAGGACTCGGAAAAGGTTCAACTGACTTAGGCAACAACGCCATTTAATCAAGTTGATAAATCCGAGGGCTGGTAGAATTACTGTCGACACTGCATGGCTTAACAGGCATTCGAATATATAGGTCACAAGCTATTCCATACGCTATGTCATTGGGCTGAAAGGCGTCATCTAACGAAATTTAGAACTTGGATTGCCTCTAAATAGTTCATCAACCGTCAAGGTCAATGGCAATTTTACGGTTGGCAAAAGATCATGAAAATGGATTTCAATACCAGAATACTTTGCAAAGAAAAAGTCAAAGAGGCAAATTAGTAGTTCTTGGCATGAGCCTAGTGAGGTGAAAGTTACACACTGGGTTCTTAGGAAGAGGGCACTTGGTAACAAGTGTCATCCACCTGATAGATTGAATTTGTCAAAGTTGCTCCCAACCAGAAAAACACTAGTTTTTATAAGAACTCCGCTTCCTTTCATGACTCTTATCCATGGTATAGTGTGGTTCACATCCAGAATAATAACTAAAGGCAGGAGCTTAAAGTCGAGTCGTGACTTACGAGGTCTAGTACAATCTGTGTCAATAATAGCCTCTACTTAGTCAATTACTGTCAATAACTAGGGTAATTAACTTTTGTCAATGTTTTTTATTAGTTTTGATTGTAAAGTTATGATTTTTAAAAAATAAATTTATGTCAATATCTTATACACCTGCACGTTAACGCAAATGTGTGGCCTGATGACCCAGCTAATCATGTGGCAACGACCAAAACTAAGCGACAAATGAACTCATGACCAAGAAAAAAACTACTACGAGCAGTAAAGCGAAAACAACCAAGAGACCAACTCGAAAGCGGGCTCAAACTCAACGTAAATCGTCCTCCAAAGGCCCACACCGCTGGTTGAAGACGCTATGGAGTGTGAGTTGGAAGTTAAGCTTGGCTGGTTTTGCTGTGCTTTTGTTTGTTGGGATTTACCTCGATAGTGTGGTCAAGCAACGCTTTGAAGGTCAGTTATTTGATCTCCCAACGGTCGTGTATGCGCGCATTCTTAACCTTTCTCCTGGCGATTCAATATCCATTCAAGAAGTGCGTAATGAGTTAGATGTGCTCAATTACCGCAAAGTGCAGCAGCCTCGTTACCCAGGTGAGTACTCTTCCTCATCGACTAAGATTGAGCTGATTCGTCGCCCATTTGAGTTTACTGATGGGCCAGAGCCTGACCGTCATGTAATGCTGCATTTTGACCGTTCAGAACTGACGCGAATTCAGTCGCTTGAATCATCAGGCGATCTTGGTTATCTGCGCATTGAACCTAAAATGTTGGGCATGTTGGAAAAAAATCATGATGAGCAGCGCTTATTTTTGCGGCGAGATCAGTTCCCAGAGGTGATGGTTGATGCACTACTAGTGACCGAAGACAGAGATTTTTACCAGCATGATGGCGTATCACCTTTCGCTATTGCTCGGGCGTTAGTCGCCAATATCAAAGCTGGTCGCACCGTACAAGGCGGTAGTACGCTGACCCAGCAGTTAGCCAAGAACATTTTTCTTTCCAGTGACCGCACTTTGTGGCGTAAGATCCGTGAAGCTTACATCGCGTTGATCATTGATTATCGTTATAGCAAAGATCGCATCCTCGAAGGTTATCTTAATGAAGTGTATCTAGGTCAAAGTCGAGGTGAGGCTATTCACGGTTTTGGCTTAGCGTCGCGTTTGTATTTTGGGCAGCCGATTCAAGAGCTGAGAATCGATCAATTGGCCTTATTGGTTGGGATGGTTAAAGGTCCGTCCTATTACAATCCCATTCGCTTTCCTGAGCGTGCAAAAGAGCGCCGTGATTTAGTGTTGCGTTTAATGATGCAGCAGGGAATGTTGAGTGCTAACCAATTTGATATGGCAGCCAGCCGGCCGCTCGATATTCAAGACAATCCACGTATCGCCAGCCGTCAGCCTGCTTATTTCCAGCAACTGAAAATTGAGCTGAAAGAAAAAGTCGGTGATGCATTTCAGGCTGATATGGGGTTGAGGGTGTTTACTTCTCTCGATCCGGTTTCTCAACAAGAGCTGGAACAAGCGATTGCGAAGAAAATTCCTCAACTGAGTAAGGTAGCAGGGAAGTCTTTGGAAGGAGCGGCTATAGCCGTGGATCGACATACTGGAGAAATCCGCGCCATGGTAGGGGGAAAGAAGACCGGCTATGACGGTTTTAACCGCGCACTCAATGCCAGTCGGCAAATCGGTTCATTGGCGAAACCTGCGGTTTACCTAACGGCACTCGAACAACCTGATAAATACAACTTGGCGACCACTTTGCATGATAAACCTCTCAGCCTTAAAGGATCGAAGGGCAGCGTTTGGTCACCTCGTAATTACGATCGTAAGTTCCGGGGTGATGTACCTTTGTACATTGCACTGGCAAAGTCTCTCAATGTGCCGACGGTAGAGCTTGGGATGAAATTGGGAATCCCTAATGTAGTCAACACCTTGGAAAAGCTGGGAGTGGACCGTAATGAGATCCGCCCGGTGCCATCCATGTTTCTTGGTTCATTTACTTTAACGCCGTTTCAAGTCGCGCAGATGTATCAAACGTTAACGAACTCGGGTAAAAAAGCCCCACTCTCTGCACTGCGCTCAGTCGTTGATTTGGAAGGTAATGTTTTGTATCAGTCTTTGCCGCGTATGTCGCAAACTATTGACCAACAAGCGGCATGGCTGACGACGTATGCCATGAAGCGTGGTGTGCTTGAGGGAACAGGCCGTTATCTCAATAGCCAGTTTGGCTGGGCGGCTCTGGCTGGGAAAACCGGCACCAGTAACGATACTCGAGACAGTTGGTTTGTTGGCGTAGATGGCCGGGAAGTGACAACCATTTGGTTAGGTCGTGACGATAATAAACCGACAAAGCTGACAGGCTCTAGTGGTGCGCTACGAGTTTATGCAGAATATCTCAATCACCGCATACCAGAAAAACTGACGCTACCTTGGCCAAAAGGGATCAGTACACTCGGATTTGCTTCCACAGAGCAGGGGAGCTTACAACTGGATTGCGATAACTCGTTTAAGTTGCCCGTTTGGGATGCTAACGGTGTGCTTAAACAGCAGTGTGACAATCAACCCACACAATGGATAAAAAAAATATTCAGTTGGTAAATCGTTGGGCGTATCTATTGCTCGATTCGGTGTATGAGAATGAGAAGGGAACTCTAGAGTGAGAAAACTAGCTTGGCTTCTAATCACGAATATAGTTGTGATGCCACAAGTCGCCTTTTCTGAGACGAAAAGAAAGCCAGAACCTGTAGAGCGCCCCAAAATTGCGGTGGTTCTGGCTGGTGGTGGGGCGAAAGGCGCTGCCCATATCGGTGTTTTGAAGGCGCTTGAAGAGTTGAGAATTCCCGTCGACTTTATTACCGGTACTAGTATGGGAGCCTATGTTGGCGGTTTGTACTCGACAGGTATGAGTGCCGATGAAATTGAAGTTCTGATTGAAACGGTGGATTGGAATAGTGGTTACCGCGACCGTGTGGACCGAAGTGAACGTCGCGTGCGTGATAAAGAGTATGAAGACAGATACCAGTTGACCACAGATTTGGGGCTGCGCTGGGGAGAAGTGCATGCTGCTCGTGGTATTGTTCAGGGGCAGGGCATGTTAAAAATCTTGCGTGAAACCTCTGGTAACCTCCCCCCATTTACCTCTTTCGATGATCTTGCCATTCCTTACCGTTCGGTGGCCACCGACATTATTGAACTGACACCTGTCGTTATCGATAGCGGATACTTGGTCGATGCCATGATGGCGAGTATGTCGGTGCCAGGGGCACTGCCTCCTTACGAGTTAAATGGTCAGCTATTGGTCGACGGTGGAGTGACGAATAATATGCCAGTCAACATTGCCCGTAAGCTGGGAGCAGATGTGGTGATTGCTGTTGATATTAGTACGGACTATAAAGGCGAAGATGATTTCACGACTCTATTCACTATAGCGGATCAGTTATCCAATTATTTGGTTCGAAGTACTACCAATCGTCAAGCTAAAGCTCTCACTGATCAAGACGTCCTCCTTCAACCGGAAGTTGGGGGGATGGAAACAACAGAGTTCAATAAAATGCCTGAGGCTTTCGAGAAGGGCTATCAGGTTGCCATTGAGAATGAAGCATTACTGAAACGCTACAGTGTTTCGTCATCTCAGTATCAGGATTACATTGATAAGAAAGAAGATGCGAGACGTCGGTTACGTTATGGCGATGAAATCCAAGTCGAGCGAATCATCATCCACAATCACACTCACTACAGTGATGATGTGCTTAAAAAGCATCTTAACTTAAAAGTTGGTCAACGATATCGCACCTCTGATGTAGAACAAAGTATCCAAGACCTTTATGCCTTAGACCGTTTTGAATTGATCACCTATCGCTATGAAAAGGTGGATGATCAAGAGGCGTTAGTGGTCAACGTTCGCGAAAAATCTTGGGGCCCTAATTATGTCAATTTCCGCTTTTTCCTCGAAGATGATTTTGATACTGACAGTCAATATTCTATCGGGGTGTCGACTAATTTTACTGACCTCAATGAATACGGTGCAGAATTTACCCTCAATTTGGAAATGGGCACGGACAAACTGATTGAAGGTCAGCTCTATAGTCCGTTGTTCTCTAGCTCAGATCTCTTTACGACGTTGGGAGTTACATTCAGTAATGAGAAGGTTAATGTACCTTTTGACGGAGTGGAAGAACCCTCACTGAAAGCGACTCAGGACTTTCTCCCAGTATCGTTTACTGAATGGGAGTCGGAGTTGGCGATTGGCTATCAAGATACTTTATGGCGCCGATTTAAAGTGGGAGTCAGGTATACGGATGGGTCAGGTGAGCTAGCTTCGGTCCCCTCATTGGGAGATGTCTCATTTAGGAGATTGGGAGCCTTTGCTAATTATCGTCTCGATACATTGGATAACTTCAGCTTGCCAAGTCGAGGGCTGTATCTCAACTTAGATTATTTAGTGTCCCATGATGAGAGTGTTGGTAGCTCCGGTAGTGTGTTTGACGGTCATGACGAAGACACGGCTTATGAGTACGGCGCTAAGATCATTTATGCTAACAGTTTTTCTCGACATACTTTGGTCGCAAATCTTGATGTGGGGGTTGTTGAGAGCAAAAACTCGTCATTGATTATTGACCCTAAGGAACTTGGCGGCTTTCTTAATTTGTCGGGTATCCCACGTAACAGTTTGATTGGTCAAAATAAAGCGTTTGGTAGTTTGGTATACCGTTATCGTTGGTTTGATAATGATTTCGGCTTGTTCTCATCACCATTCTATCTCGGTGCGTCTTTTGAGTATGGCGGAGTGTGGTCGGATCCAAGTATCAAGCTGGATGACGCCCCTTTATATGCGGCAGGTTCCGTATTTGCTGGGATTGATTCTCCCGTTGGGCCTATCATGCTTGGTTATGGTCGAACCGAGCAAAACTATGATTCAGTTTACCTGATCATAGGAACAAGTTTTAAATAGTTATGCAATGATTGATTTGGTCGATTATGTGTTCTCGTCACATGAGATTGACGAAATTAAGCGAAGAAAATCATAGAACTTTAGTCTTAAGTTGCTATGTTGGTCAAAATGATGAGATTTTAATTTATCGTTAAATTTGCTATTCTACCGCCCACAGTTTGGCCTCTTTGGCACTGTTTCTCACTCAAAATGAATGAAAAATATGGCAAAAAGGAGAGCCAAGTTTCCAAGGATGTTCACTTCGTTACGTTGAATAATAGTAATAATAACGAAGGAACCGCAATGAGAGGAAAAAGTCGTGCTTGAAGCCTACCGTAAACACGTCGAAGAGCGTGCTGCTGAAGGAGTTGTTCCTAAACCACTAGACGCTGAGCAAGTTGCTGGTCTTGTCGAACTTCTGAAAAATCCCCCTCAAGGTGAAGAAGATTTTATTCTTGACCTGTTAGAAAATCGTATCCCTCCTGGTGTTGATGAAGCTGCCTATGTTAAAGCAGGTTTTCTGACGGCAATTACCAAAGGTGAAGTGGAATCACCACTTGTTAGCCGTGAAAAAGCAGCTGAGCTGTTGGGTACGATGCAAGGTGGCTACAATATCGCGCCACTTGTTGACCTTCTTGATGATGACGCTTTGGCACCCATTGCAGTAAAAGCGCTATCTCACACGCTACTGATGTTCGATGCTTTCTATGACGTAGAAGAGAAAGCCAAAGCAGGTAACTCATACGCACAGCAAGTACTTCAGTCATGGGCTGATGCTGAGTGGTTTACCTCAAAAGAAAAAGTGGCTGAAAAAATCACAGTTAAAGTCTTTAAAGTGACCGGTGAAACCAACACCGATGACTTATCTCCAGCGCCTGATGCTTGGTCACGTCCAGATATTCCAGTGCATGCGAAAGCGATGCTTAAAATGGAGCGTGAAGGGATTAACCCAGATCAGCCGGGTAGTGTCGGTCCAATCAAACAAATTGAAGAACTGCAAAAAGATGGTATCCCTTTAGCGTATGTGGGTGATGTCGTCGGTACAGGCTCTTCACGTAAGTCAGCGACCAACTCAGTGCTATGGTTCATGGGAGAGGATATCCCTTACGTACCGAATAAACGCACTGGAGGCATTTGTCTAGGTGGTAAAATCGCGCCAATCTTCTACAACACAATGGAAGATTCCGGAGCTCTACCGATCGAGTTGAACGTTCAAGATATGCACATGGGAGATGTGATTGACATCTACCCATATGAAGGTGTTGTGCGTAAAGATGGTGCAGAAATTTCAAACTTTGAACTGAGCAAAGTGCTTCTTGATGAAGTACGTGCTGGTGGTCGTATTCCATTGATCATTGGTCGTGGTTTGACAAGCCGTGCTCGTACTTCTCTTGGTCTAGAAGAAACCGATTTGTTTGCCAAGCCTGTTGATCCAACGGCTTCAGACAAGGGCTACACACTTGCTCAGAAAATGGTTGGTAAAGCTTGTGGTGTTGAAGGCGTTCGTGCTGGTCAATATTGTGAGCCTAAGATGACGACAGTAGGTTCTCAGGATACAACGGGCCCTATGACGCGTGATGAGCTAAAAGACCTAGCATGTCTTGGCTTCTCTGCTGATCTTGTGATGCAGTCTTTCTGTCATACTTCTGCTTATCCAAAACCAGTCGACGTAAACACACACCATACGCTACCTGATTTCATCATGAACCGTGGTGGTGTCTCACTTCGCCCTGGTGACGGTATTATCCACTCTTGGTTAAACCGTATGCTATTGCCTGACACGGTCGGGACAGGCGGTGACTCTCATACTCGTTTCCCGTTGGGTATTTCGTTCCCGGCAGGTTCAGGTCTAGTCGCGTTCGCAGCGGCAACGGGTGTTATGCCATTGGATATGCCTGAATCTATTTTGGTGCGTTTTAAAGGTGAGATGCAACCAGGTATCACACTACGTGATTTGGTTCATGCAATCCCTTACTACGCGATTCAGCAAGGTCTATTGACGGTAGAAAAGGCCGGTAAAATCAATGAATTCTCAGGCCGTATCCTAGAGATTGAAGGCCTAGAAACTCTGACAGTGGAGCAAGCATTTGAATTGTCTGATGCTTCTGCTGAGCGTTCTGCGGCCGGTTGTACGGTTAAACTGTCGCAGGAGTCAATCGAAGAGTACCTAAACTCGAATATCACCATGCTGAAGTGGATGATTTCGGAAGGTTATGGCGACCGCCGTACGATCGAGCGTCGTATTTCAGCGATGGAAGAGTGGCTAGCGAATCCTGAATTGATGGAAGCGGATAAAGATGCTGAATACGCACATGTCATTGAAATCGACATGGCTGAAATCAGCGAACCAATCTTATGTGCACCAAACGACCCTGATGATGCTCGCCTTCTATCAGAAGTGCAGGGCACTAACATTGACGAAGTGTTCATTGGTTCTTGTATGACCAACATAGGCCACTTCCGTGCGGCAGGTAAGTTGCTAGAGCAATATGGTGGCCAATTAGATACTCGTTTATGGGTTGCTCCACCGACTAAGATGGATCGCGATCAGCTCACTGAAGAAGGTTACTACGGTATTTATGGTCGCGCCGGGGTGCGTATCGAAACCCCAGGCTGTTCATTGTGTATGGGTAACCAAGCTCGTGTCGCTGACAAAGCGACAGTAATGTCGACATCAACGCGTAACTTCCCGAACCGTTTAGGCACGGGAGCTAATGTTTTTCTAGCTTCCGCTGAACTTTCAGCAGTCGGTGCAATTCTAGGTAAGATTCCAACCAAAGAAGAGTACTTAGAGTATGCCAAGCAGATTGATGCGACAGCGGCTGATACCTATCGCTACTTGAACTTCCATAAGATGGATCAGTATACCAAGAAAGCGGATTCGGTGATTTTCCAAGAACCAGCTTAAGCTTTCTAAAAGCGAACGATAAAGCGTCTGCCTCGGCAGGCGCTTTTTTTGTGCTTTTCATACACACTCTATATACTCTGCGCTCGGTTTTTATGAGGCAGCACGATGGAATTTGAATTTATCCGAAATACATTGATGGGCGAGTACTATGTAAAGTCGAGTATGGGTCATGAAATTGTGGGTCGATGGCTGCAAGAAGAAATAGGTAAGGATTGGCAAAAAATAGCGCAGGTAGAGTCTTTGCTCACGTCTGTCCATCAATCTCCGCTCAAAGAACACGCTATGGTGGGCACTGAAATCTCTATCTTGATTCAAGGGGATGAAGTTACTGTGCAAGAAAATGTATTAGCACACGGCGATGTAATGGAAGAGGGCAGTGAACTTAATTTTTATAACAGTGAGAGCATCGCTTGCTGTGGGCTGGATGACTTCGAGCTCGTACTTGAACAATGGAAGGAATTCCTGACTACCAAATAGTTCTGCACTGAAATAGTGAAGAATTGAATATCTGCTTCATAATTGTGATAAGGGCGCACCATAACGGTGCGCCCTTTTGCGTTTTTCATCAAGAGAAAGTAATAAATTATTATTTATCAATAATTTAATAAATTGGCACGTACCTTGGATTAATAAAGCAAAAAGGATGACTGCTTCAGAGAGGATGCGATGAAACTAATTAATGCGATTATCAAACCATTCAAATTAGATGATGTTCGAGAGGCTTTGGCCGATGTGGGTATCGAAGGGATGACGGTATCAGAGGTAAAGGGTTTTGGACGTCAGAAAGGTCATACAGAGCTTTATCGTGGTGCAGAATATCAGGTGGACTTTTTGCCTAAAGTGAAGCTCGAAATCGCGACACAGGCAGAAAATGTCGACCGCGTGATTGAAGCGGTATCGAAGGCCGCACATACCGGAAAAATCGGTGACGGAAAAATCTTTGTCTATGACCTGAGTCAGGCAGTGCGAATCCGTACTGGTGAAATGGACGCTGAAGCACTTTAAGAATTCAAAGGACTGGAGACACAACAATGGAATTAACAACGACAGTAACGGAGTTACGTTACGCACTCGACACTTTTTTCTTCCTCATTTCAGGTGCGTTAGTCATGTGGATGGCAGCAGGGTTTGCCATGCTTGAAGCGGGTTTAGTTCGCTCCAAAAATACAACTGAGATTTTAACTAAGAACGTTTGTCTTTATGCGATTGCCTGTACCATGTACTTGGTAGTCGGCTACAACATTATGTATGTTGATAACGGTGAAGGGGGATGGCTCCCTTCATTTGGTGCACTCATTGGTACGCAAAGCGAAGGTGCGGACCATTCTTTAGAGTCTGACTTCTTCTTCCAAGTGGTGTTTGTTGCAACGGCTATGTCTGTTGTATCTGGCGCAGTCGCAGAGCGAATGAAGCTATGGTCATTCTTAATCTTCTCAGCAATTTTAACGGCATTTATCTACCCAATGGAAGGTTACTGGACTTGGGGTGGTGGTTTCTTATCAGAAGCAGGTTTCAGCGATTTCGCAGGTTCAGGTATTGTGCATATGGCAGGTGCTGCTGCTGCGCTAGCCGGTGTTCTACTTCTAGGTGCCCGTAAAGGTAAATACGGTAAGAATGGTGAAATCTATCCAATTCCAGGCTCGAACATGCCTCTAGCGACATTGGGTACCTTTATCCTTTGGTTTGGCTGGTTTGGTTTTAACGGTGGTTCTCAGTTGATGGTCTCTGACTTTGAGAATGCAACGGCAGTAGGTCAAATCTTCCTCAACACAAATGCAGCAGCAGCGGCTGGTGCGATTGCTGCCCTTCTTGTGTGTAAAACTACGTGGGGTAAAGCTGATCTCACAATGATTCTTAACGGTGCTTTAGCAGGTTTGGTTGCCATTACTGCCGATCCTCTGTCGCCATCACCAATCTATGCAGTAGCCATTGGTGCTGTATCAGGTGCTCTAGTCGTGTTTAGCATCATTGCTCTTGATAAGCTTAAGATTGATGATCCAGTGGGTGCGATCTCTGTTCACGGAGTGTGTGGCTTCTTCGGCTTGATGGTGGTGCCTCTAAGCAATGGTGATGCAACGTTTGGGGCTCAACTATTAGGTGCGGCGGTTATCTTTGCTTGGGTGTTCTTTGCTAGCCTTGTGGTTTGGGCGGTATTGAAGGCAACGATCGGAATCCGAGTATCTGAAGATGAAGAGTTAGAAGGGATGGATATGCACGACTGTGGGGTAGGTGCCTACCCAGAATTTGTGACTGTGAAGTAAGTCAGAATAAGACATAAACTGTTACAAATAAAATACTCAAAAACCTGCTCTAAGAGGCAGGTTTTTTTGTTTTGCATCATTGTTTTCTAAATCATCATGAATATAATAACGCAACTGATAAACGTTATCATTACGAAGTTAAAGGACTGAACCAATGAAAAAACTGCTAACTCTTTCGGCTCTAGCGTGTGCGACATTAGCACCGACAGCGATGGCTGCAGAAGAAGTGAACGTGTACTCTTACCGTCAACCTTTCCTAGTTGAGCCTATGTTCAACGAGTTCACTAAAGAAACAGGCATCAAAGTTAACGTTAAGTTCGCAAAGAAAGGTCTAGCAGAGAAGCTAGCTCAAGAGGGTGAATACAGCCCTGCTGATGTGATCCTGACTGTGGACATCAGCCGTCTTGCTGAGTTAACTAAGCAAGGATTGGTTCAGTCTGTAGAAAGCGACGTTCTTGAGAAGAATATCCCTGCTCAATACCAAGATACTGACAATGAGTGGTTTGCTCTAACTACTCGTACTCGTAGTGTTTACTCTTCACGTGACCGTGTTGGTAAGCTAGGTGATGATTTCACGTATGCTGATCTTGCTAAGCCTGAGTTCAAAGGCAAAATTTGTACTCGTAGTGGTAAGCACCCTTACAACGTTTCTCTAGTCTCTTCTATGATTGCTCATAAAGGCGAAGCGGAAACTAAAGAGTGGCTAGAAGGCGTTAAAGCTAACCTAGCGCGTAAGCCTCAAGGCAACGATCGTGCACAGGTGAAAGCGATCAAAGAAGGTCTATGTGACGTTTCTCTGGGCAACAGTTACTACCTAGGTAAGATGGTTAACGATAAAGAGCAAAAAGCATGGGCTGATGCGGTTTACATTAACTTCCCTAACCAGAACACAACTGGTACTCACGTAAACATCTCTGGTATGGCAATGGCTAAGTACTCTCCAAACAAAGAGAATGCGCTTAAGCTGATGGAATTCCTAGCGGGAGATACAGCACAAGGTATGTACGCTGAAGTTAACTACGAATACCCAGTAAAAGCCGATGTGAAACCTTCAGAGCTGGTTGCTTCTTGGGGTGAGTTTAAAGCGGATACGATTTCTCTGGATGAAATTGCTGAGCACCATGCCGCTGCAATCAAGCTGCTTGATGAAGTCAAGTTTGACCTGTAATCATTAACGCTTCATATCATTCTAGACGGCCTCAAGTCGCTCTTTTACAAGGGTCGCTTGAGGTTGTTTGTTTATAAGGGTATAACTGACCCTTAAGCGTATTAAAGGTATATGAGATGTATTAGCAAATGCATTCGAGTTATATATACCGATGATTATTAAGCAATGAAAGAAAATAATTATTTATGGAAAACCAGTAGTGGGACGCTAGCTCTGCTACTGGTTTTGCCGATCTTAGCGATATTCTTTACCGCGATTGGCGAAACAGATGAGCTGTTCTCTCATCTGATGTCAACCGTGATGCCAACCTATACATTCAATACCGTGGTATTAGCGTTGGGGACGATGGCTCTGTCCCTCGTATTTGGTATTCCTTCCGCGTGGATCATGGCGATGTGTCGCTTGCCCAGTGAACGTATTTTACAATGGGCGTTGGTGTTACCTTTAGCCATGCCAGCTTATATTGTGGGTTATATCTTTACCGATTGGCTCGACTTTGCTGGGCCTGTGCAAATCTTACTTCGTGACCTCACTGGTTGGGGGCCGGGAGATTATTGGTTTCCTGATATAAGAACACTGACGGGGGCGATTATTGTGCTCGCTCTGGTTCTGTATCCATATGTTTATTTACTTTGCCGCGCGGCTTTTATGGAGCAAAACGTTTCCTTGCTGCAATCAGCACGCCTGCTGAAATGCTCGCCATGGGAAAGCTTTCGTCGTATTTCACTGCCGTTGGCTCGTCCTTCAATGGCGGTTGGCTTATCGCTAGTGGCCATGGAAACCATTGGTGACTTTGGAACGGTGAGTTACTTTGCCGTTAACACTCTAACAACTGCGGTTTACGATACTTGGCTTGGGTATTCTAGCTTGACAGCGGCAGCGAAAATTTCTGCCATCATGTTGGTGTTTGTCATCTTATTGCTCAGCACAGAGCGTTACAGTCGCCGTAAACAAAAACTGTTTCAGAATCAGTTTAGTAGCAGAGAAGATTTTCGTTACGAGCTAAGCGGCTGGAAAAAATGGCTAGCACTCACTTGGTGTTGGGGTATCGTCGCCATTGCCTTTCTTCTGCCTCTGTTACAACTGTCTATCTATGCCTATAAGTATTTTGCTCAGAGCTGGACACCTGAATTTCGCGAGTACGCATTAAACAGCCTTTATGTTTCTTTAAGTGCAGCTTTTATTGGTGTGGTGGTCGCGCTTATTGTTAATTTTTATAGTCGCTTGTCTAACAACCGCCAGAGCGTGGCATTTATGCGTTTATCATCAATGGGGTATGCCGTGCCGGGTACTGTACTGGCCATTGGTGTTATGGTTTCTGTGTTATTGATGGATCACTTCGTCAATGATATTGCCAAATATATGCAGTGGGGCCGGCCAGGGCTGATATTTTCTGGCTCTATGTTTGCTCTTATTTTTGCTTTAGTGGTTCGATTCTCTGCGGTAGCGATCGGCAGTATTGAAAGTAGCTTGAATAAAGTGTCTCCATCGTTGGATATGGCTTCTCGTACTATGGGGTGTAACTCCAATCAAATGCTATGGCGTGTGCATTTTCCATTAATTCGTCGCGGTGCTTTGATTGCTGGGCTCCTTGTGTTTATTGAGTCGATGAAAGAGCTGAATGCTGCGCTACTCTTAAGGCCTTTTAACTTCGAAACATTAGCTACTTACGTTTACAATTTTGCCTCTGATGAGCAGCTGGAATTAGCGGCGTTACCTGCTGTCCTGCTGGTTTTAGTTGGCTTGATCCCCCTTGTTATGGTTAACCGTTCACTGGAGCATACACACTGATGAGCTGTGCATTATCGATCAATAACTTAACTTGTAAGTACGATGAGCAGACGACTGTACTTGAATCCTTATCGTTGAATGTAGAGCATGGGGAAATTGTGTGCCTTTTAGGGGCAAGTGGCTGTGGTAAAACGACTTTGCTTAAAGCCATTGCTGGCTTATTACCACTCAGCTCGGGTTCCATGAGTTTGAATTGTCTGACCATTGATGATGGTGAGAATTGGTTGCCTCCAGAACAACGCAATATCGGTATGATCTTTCAGGATTATGCCTTGTTTCCTCACCTGACGGTTGAGGACAACGTGGCGTTTGGTCTTAAAGCGCTGACTAGCGAAGAGAGAAAAGCTAAAGTGGCGGAGATGCTGGAGCTGGTGCACTTGACTGGCTATGGCGAACGTTACCCGCATCAGTTATCTGGGGGGCAACAACAGCGTGTCGCGATAGCTCGTTCGTTGGCTTATAAGCCTGATTTACTTTTGCTGGATGAGCCCTTTTCCAATATTGATACTCAGGTTCGTCATGAGTTAATTAGGGAAATACGTAAAATCTTTAAGAAGCAAGGTGTTACTGCAATTTTCGTCACACACAGCAGAGAAGAGGCGTTTGCTTTCGCCGATAAGATGGCGGTTATGAACCATGGTGTAATTGAACAATATGGTACTGCGAGTGAATTGTATTACCAACCGTCAAGTAAATTTGTAGCCGACTTCTTAGGCGGCGGTAGCTATCTTATGGCCAAGCGTGTTTCGGAGTCTGAATTTGAGACCGACCTTGGGCTAGTGGAAGCAAAAGCGCAGCAGGAAATTCAGTTACAAGCGGAATGTGAGCTATTGTTGCGTCCACAGCATGTTCAAATCAGTGCCACAGAAGAAAGCAGTGTGACCGTTTTAGAGCAACAGTTCATGGGCGACCATTGTCGTTATGTGATTGATGCTAGCGGGAGTCGATTACTGGCTAGTTCGGCGGAACCTTTGTCGATAGGGCAGCCTGTCTCGGTCAAAGTAGAGACGCAAGGCGTTCTGGCCTTTTAACGAAAACCACCCAGCAAGATGCTGGGTGGTTTTCGTTTATAACAATTAAAGTTGCAAAAACGCTTTAAACTGCTCGACGATACTTTCGGCGGTCTCTTTGTCTTCCATTTCAGAAAAAATACGCAGTAAAGGCTCAGTGCCAGAGAAGCGAGCAATCACCCAACCACCATTTTTGAAGTAAACCTTAGCCCCATCATCATAGCTGACTCTCTCTATTTCAAACTTAAACTTCGGCAATTGCTTCTCGACGTAAACCTTGTTGTGTAGGTGCAGCTTTTGACCACTTTTGAAGCTGCAATCACCTTCGGCTGTATAGGCATAACCGTATTTAGCGTAGATTTCGTCTAAGAGCTCTGACAGTTTTTTGCCTGTGACTGAAATCATCTCAACCAGCAGACTGGAGGCGAAGACACCGTCTTTACCTTTAATGTGACCACGAATGGTTAGGCCGCCAGAGCTTTCTCCACCGATCAGTGAGTCATCGGCTTCCATTTGTGAGCTAATGTGTTTGAAGCCAACGGGGACTTCAAAGCTCTTCTCACCATGGTCTGCGGCTATTTTGTCGAGGATATGAGTGGTCGCAATGTTACGTACAACAGAACCTTTCCAACCTTTGTACTCCAGCAGGTAGTAGTAGAGCAAAATAAGCACTTCATTTGGATGAATGAAGTTGCCTTTTTCATCAATGATACCTAAGCGATCAGCGTCTCCGTCCGTACCAATACCAATGT
Organism: Vibrio coralliilyticus; assembly: GCF_024449095.1. Taxonomy (NCBI): domain Bacteria; kingdom Pseudomonadati; phylum Pseudomonadota; class Gammaproteobacteria; order Vibrionales; family Vibrionaceae; genus Vibrio; species Vibrio coralinecrosis. The sequence goes on along the minus strand of NZ_CP024627.1, from coordinate 2,715,390 downwards.
CGTAACCTTCAGCGGCGACAAGGTGCTTGAGACGATACAGAGTCGCAGCATTCGGTGAAGGCATTAATCCGCCGAAATCAGGGTTCTTGCCGTCATTGATAACATCAACGTCACAGCGGCCATTGATCAGTACAGTTTGCAATGCGTTTTTCGCCACACCAAACATAGGATCTATCAACACGCGTAAATTGGCTTTTTTGATCGCTTCTATGTCGATAAAGTCGATGATTGAATCAACAAACTCGTTCATGGGATTGATCAATTGAATCAGTTTATCTTCAACTGCTTGATCAAACTCGACGGAGGTTACATGCGCTAGGCTTAAGTTTGCGATCTGCGATTCGATCTTTTCTGTGATGATTTCATCAGCGTCACGCCCCCCTTCAATAAACACTTTGACACCATTGTAGTCGGCTGGGTTGTGAGAAGCGGTGATACATGCGGAATAAGCGCAGTTCATCTCTTTCGCTTTGAACATCACGATTGGGGTTGGAACAAACTTGTCGATAAAGCTGACGGTGATGCCATTGGCTGCGAGAACTTGCGCGAACCAGCGCCCGGCTTTGTCTGAAAGGAATCGGCGATCGTAGCCAATCACAAAACCGCGCTCGGCAACTTGTTCACGGTTAATGATGTTCGCCACGGCTTGAGCAACTAAGCGCACGTTGTCTTTAGTGAATTCTTCACCGATAAAAGCACGCCAGCCGCCAGTACCAAACTTGATCATATCTATAATCCTTTATTTATCGCGAAGAGCCTCTGTGAGAGGCTCATTGGGTAGTTAACCAAGCACAACGACGACGTTGTTTACGCTACCTTTTGGCTGTACGGGTATCGTGACGCCAGACACTTTTTCTCCATTGACTAGGATCGATTTGACCCCTTTGCTCACTGAGTCTGGGTTCTCCACTTTGATGTTGTACGTCGCCTCTAGCCATTGGCGAGTTACTTCAAAACCGGGCCAATCAGTTGGGATACATGGGTCGATCGTTAAGCCATCGAAGCCTGTACGCACACCAAGAATAAAGTTGGTGACTGCGAAGTAAGCCCAGCCGGATGTCCCTGTTAGCCAAGGGTGGTTAGCTCGGCCATGATCTTGGTGATCGCGCCCCATAATGAACTGTACGTAGGAGTATGGTTCAGCGATGCGTTTTTCGATGATGTCGTTTTGGTTGTATGGGTTGAGTGCGTCGTAGAATTTCATTGCACGGTCACCACGGCCTAGTTTCGCTTCAGCAACCCAAGCCCATGGGTTTGGATGCGAGAAGATGGCCCCATTCTCTTTTACGCCTTGGTAAACACGGGTTACAAAGCCAATGTCGTCATTTGGTGTTGCAAAGGATGGTGAGTTGAGGTGTAAGCCGTATTCAGAGAATAGGTTCTCGTCTACGGCGTCCATCGCTTTTTCACCACGCTCTTGGGAGACCGCGCCAGAAAGTACGGCTAGTGTGTTCGACTCAAGGTGTACTCGACCTTCTGCTTGTTGCGCGGTACCAATCTTGTCGCCATTCTTCGTCAGACCACGGATGTACCAACCGCCTTCGTCATCCCAAAGGTGGGTTTCACATGCTTCACGAACATTTGCTGCCATTTCCGTGTATTTCTCAACGTCGGCTTGTTTACCTAGGTATTTCGCTAGGTCGATGAACTCTTGCAGTGCCCAGAAGTGTAGGAACGACACCATTGAAGATTCACCGCCTCCTAGGTTTAGGCAGTCATTCCAGTCTGCCCGCAGACCTTTACAGATACCGGTTTGACCCACATATTCAGCTGAGAAGTCTAGTGCGGCTTTCATGTGGTCATAAACGCTCGCGTCGCCGCCATCTGCGTAAGGGATCACTTCGTCAAAGAAGCTGTGCTCACCAGTTTCCATCACGTACTTACAGATGGTTGGAACTAGCCATAGATGGTCATCAGAACAGGTGTCTTCGATGCCGTGGATCTTGTCCTCGTCAGATGGAGTGGGAACAACCGTTGGTGATTTCGAGGGTTTAACGTCTGCTTTTTCAGGATCAAACCAATCTGGATCGAATAGGTGTAGGCCGTACCCCGCTTTTACTTGGCCGCGTAATAGGTCAACGATACGTTTACGCGTCATTTCTGGGTTGGCGTGAGGTACGGAAATCGCATCTTGCGCGGTATCGCGGTAACCAAGACCAGTGCGACCACCGACTTCGATGAACGACGCAAAGCGAGACCACACGACACAAGTTTCTGCTTGGTATAGCGTCCAAGCGTTGATCATTGTATCTAGGCCTTGGTTTGGCGATGTCACTTGGAACTTGCCACAACGCTCATCCCAGTGTGCTTTGATACCAGCGAATGCATTGTCGACTTCAGCAAGGTCTTGGTATTTAGCACGTAGACGCTCTCCGTTGCCTTTACCTATACCTAGAATGTAGGCAAAGCGTACTTCTTCACCAGGCTGGATAGTAAACTGCTTATGCAGAGAGCCGCAGTGGTTGTAACATGTTTGCGCGGTGTTGAAACATTGACCTTGTTCTACGGCTAGCGGGTTTGCTTCGTCGCGGTATAGACCTAGGAAACTGTCACGTTGGCCGTCGTATGAATCTGGGTCAAACGTCGAAGCTAGGTAGTAGAAACCTTCGGCATCGTTGGTATTGTAATACAGGTCGTACTCAATCACGCCCTCGTTGTAAGCCGTGCCTGCTGAGTACAGAGACATCTGATGGTTTTGGTTATCAGATTGAATGTGGCTGAATGAGAACTCAACAAATGAGAATGCGCTGATGGTACGTGGTTTGTCAGAGGTGTTTTTAATCACTACATCCCAGATTTCAGCATCTTCACCTTTTGGTACGAATAGTGTTTTGGTTGCGATAATGTCGCTGTATTCACATTTGAACTTAGAGTAAGACAAGCCATGGCGAACTTCGTAGTTGGCTTCATCTAAGCTTTTTGCAACGGGTTGCCAAGAGATTGACCAGTAGTCCCCCGACTCATCATCACGCAGGTAAACGTAGTGCCCCGGGCGATCGAATGTTGCGTTAGGGCGGAATTTAGTAACACGGTTGTATTCTGGAGAGTTGTAGAATGAGTAGCCGCCCGCGTTGTGCGAGATAACCGTACAGAACTTCTCTGTGCCCAAATAATTTGTCCATGGTGCAGGGACATCAGGGCGAGTAATGACGTATTCGCGATTGTCGTTATCGAAATAGCCGTATTTCATGTTTTATTCCTTTTCCTACTGCCACTGAAGCCGTGGCCTAATATATTTGCTAGAGAAAACTGCTAAGGGCTATGGCCGTCAGCAAAAGTTACTTCCAAGGGTTGCGATAATTGATGCGTTGCTTATCCAATAAAGATAAGTGGCCTTTCAGTCTTGCTTGATAGTCGTGCCAGTCGCGATGTTCTTTCATTGTCCAGCAAGCTTCCGCTAGTGCTGTGAGACGAGGGAACACCATATAATCAAGCCGTGGTTGATTGTGGATAAGTTCACACCATAGAGCGCACTGAATACCAAGAATGCGTTTACGTATTGGGTCCTCATCTGGAATATCCGCGAGGGGTTCATAGCGGTAGGCGCTTTCAAGTGGAATGACGTTTGCCCAGTCAACCCCCGGCTCTTCTGGTGCGTAATCTTGGGCCATATCTAAATAGGTGGACTGAGCTGGCTGAAGGATGACATCAAATCCTTGTTTGGCACATTTGAGTGCAGCGTCTTCACTCAGCCATGAATAAATGACAGTATCTTTACTGACTTTGTCGCCATGTTGGGCTTCCTCCCAACCAACCATGCGTTTGCCGAGTGAGCGTAGCTTCTGCTCGGCATAGCGAAGCAGGTGTCCCTGCAGTTCTTTGCTATTTTGATATCCTTGGGTTTCCATCAGAGCTTGGCAGTTTGCGCTTTGTAGCCAGACACCGTCGGGCACTTCATCGGCGCCTATATGCACCCAAGGTGCAGGGAACAGCTGGGCAACTTCTTCGAGTACTTTATCGAGAAACTCATACGTACCAGGAATTGAAGGGGAAAGTACATTGTCGGTGTAATGTTGAATACTGCGAAATTCTGACTTATCGCTAGGGTCACAAAGCAATTCAGGCAATGCTTTAATCGCTGCGCGGCAGTGCCCAGGAATATCAATCTCTGGAATGACGGTGATTCCGCGCTCTTGAGCATAAATAATCACTTCACGCACTTGTTGCTGGGTATAGTAACCGCCATACATGCTAGATAGGTGGCTGAATTGAGGCTCAAGTGTCGCTGTTTGACCACGATGAGCTCCTACTTGTGTTAGCTGTGGAAATGCGTTGATTTCCAGCCTCCAGCCTTCATCATCGGTTAAGTGCCAGTGAAAAGTGTTGAATTTGTAATGAGCGAGTTGATTGATCAGTCTTTTGATATCTTCGAGCGGATGAAAGTGACGGGCGCAGTCAAGCATCATGCCGCGATATCTAAAGCGCGGTGTATCCACGACTTTGACATACGGAACCGAGAGTTGATGGTTTTCCTGCTTGATCAATTGCATTAAGGTTGCGCTCGCATGAACAAAACCAGCTGCTGAAGCGGATTCGATCCGGATGCCTGTGGCAGAAACGAATAACTGATACTGGCCTTCATCGAGGGTAGGGTTATTGCGAAACAAAATTTCGCTTTGACCAATCGCTTTAGCTTGATAGCCATACAAAGTCTGGAGTTCGTCTTCGAGCCATGTTGCTGCTTTTTCAGCTTGAGCGGTTTGGAGAGTGATTTGACTGGCGGCAGATAAATAAAAAACGCCCTCCTGATAGCTAATATGATTAGGCATAGGTATCAGCGCATGTTCAGCCGCTGTGGTCGGAGATAACTGAGTACGTTCTTGGTAAGGGGAGGCGAGCACGATGGGTGTTATTGAAACCGGCAATTTAATGGCACCATGCTGGTTGAGCACTAACGCATCTTTCAACCCATCAGTATAGAAACGTAATGGGGCAGTATTGATGCTAAATTCGCAATAATAATGCTGATTGGCCGCCAAAGTGTGATTATCTGGCTCAACAACACAAAAGCTCCCTGTTTGCTTTATTTGCCCGTTACTGAAGCTATCGGGAAGGATGTATCGGTCAATGATAAACTGTAATTGCCAGTTCACTAGCGTTTGTTCAGATAGGTTGTGCAGGGTTAGACCAAACCGGCAGTAGTGTTTGTGTTCTGATAAGACAGTAAGGTCAATGCGATAGCTCATGATAACCTCTTAATACAAATTGTGTTCAGGCTTGCCTGCAAACATCAAGGCACCTTCAATCGCGTCGAGCTTTGGCTCAACAATCCATTGTTGGACAGGAGGAGAAAGCCAATCGTAAATGCGTTCTGCGATACTCCCCATTAAACAAATTCGTGTTGCTCCTTTGCGATGAAGAGCACAAATGAACATTTCGATATCTTCAGCAGTCTGCTTAAGCAGTGAAAGTGCTAATGGGTCTGCGCTTTTAGCGTAGTGAAATATTGTTGGTGAGAATTGGCCATAATCCCGAGGCAAGGCGTGTTTAGACCAGCTAACAATCTGATCAACATCGTTGGAGAAATGAGCCATCACCTTATGACATAGCGGAGTTTTCTCTTGAATACCATCCTCTGCTAGTAAGACTTTCTGGATGAGCCTTAGCCCCATAATTGCGCCACCACCTTGATCGGAAATGGGAAATTCGCGACCACCAACGACATGTTGTTCGCTACCAGCCAAGTAAATGCCACACGATCCTGTGCCAGCGATCATGATGGCGCCACTATCTCCATTGTGGGCGCCTAAGCAGGCACCATAAGCATCAGTATTGAGCACCAGTGAAGCAAAAGGGTGAGTAAGAGCCATGAAGTCATGCCAAGTGGATTTTTGTTCGGCTCCTGCAAGGGCTAAACCTAAGTGCATGTATTGGAAGTGGGTATGATCTAAGCCTGCACCTTGGGCGGCTTTGGAAGTCGCTTCGATAATGGAGTTCAGCGCAATGTCTACACCCAGCAAAATGTTGGCACTACCACTTTTGGCTTCGCCTAGTAGCTTTCCGTGTGGATCTCTGATGCGTACGCGACAGGAAGTGCCACCACCATCCACACCAACGTAATAATGCGTCATCTTAGTGATTCTCCGTGGATTGAAAATGCGTGTGTTGGGCGAGTATAGCTAGCAGGAACCATGCGCCATGAGGGAGCCATTGCTCACCCCAGCGCCAGTTCTGTAGCATGTCATCTTTGTGCTCATTAGGGTTAAAAGCGATCCCTTCGGCGTCATCAAATCCTGCAGTGATACCATTGCAAATACCGCCTTTGGCATTAAAGAAACCGAGATGGGGTAAGTAGTTAGGGTTGTTATGTCCATGACCATCTAACATACACATGTCATACGGATTTAACCCAAGAATCCAGTTAAGGGCGTGCTGTGAGAAATCAGTTAATGCTTGTTTGAGGTTGGTATCGGTTAAGTGAGTTTGAGCAAGGTATCCCATGCTGGCTAATGAGGCTAATCGAGCATTTTCTCCTTGCCACCAGTAACCACTCTCATTGTCTTGCGCGATGAAAAAAGAGTCACGCTTGCTTTGGCTGACCCCTTTGACGTACTGACGAGGATAGCCGAATGGGTTAGCGACTTTATGGGTAATAGATAACTCGAAATAGCAAGCTTGTGTGAGCGTTGCTAAGACGGATTCATACAAATCTGAACGGTTTTCTATCTCTAAATATTGGCACAACGCAATCGCGGGTAACCCAGCTTCGGCTGCATGATAATAAGGTCTAGAGCCATCGCTGTTGGCCGACCAGAAGTGCTGAATGTAAGCATCAGAGTGTTGGCGCTGTGTGAGACGTTGAGCCCAGTCGCGACTTTCCTCTAAATAGTGAGTATTGAGTGTGGTCTTATAAAGCTCGGTTGAGGCGAGCAAAGCGCAATACTCATCAATGATATTTTCTTCACCATCATCAAGGTAGTAGCGATTGCACTCTTTGAGGTGCTGGTAGCCTAATTCAGCAGTATGGAGGTATCGTTGAGTGCTGAATTCTCCTTTTTTACCTAATCGGGCGGCGGCTGCCAACGCTGCAATGCTCGCTCCTGCGCCTTGGCGGAAGCCCGCTTGAAAACCCTCTGATTTATGGCCTTCTTGTGTGGCGTAGGCACAAATTTCGCGTTGCTCTGGATCTTTTGACCACTTATCAAATACCGTTGTGTAGAAATAACCGGACTTATGCTGCATTCTGACCAAAAAATCAGCACCAAATAGAGCTTCTTCTTCCATCCTTGAGCGAGTGTAGGAAGCCAAGCTAGTACTGGATTGGCTCAACTCGAGGCCTTTAAGAATATTCCAAACCACAATTGGAATCTGTTGAGGATTGAGGTAGTTAGCATAAGAAAGGTGGCTTAGGTATTTGCTGACATCACCTGATGCGTCATACCAACCGCCACTGACATCCACGCGTTCTTCAGTATTGAACAGTGGAACACTTTGATCCTGACGATCGTAGATGCCGCTGCAGCGTTGGGATTTAAAATAGTGCAGTACGTCTGAAAGCGTTGACGTTAGAAGTCTATCTTTTGCGATGGAGAAGATCTCAGACTGACTGTTATCAAAAGTGAGGTAGTAGCGCCCAGCTTTCTGAATGTTAGAAAAATCAATGCGAAAAAAATATCCCTGGTGCCAATTTGCGACTCGAGTGCCAGTCTCGACATCCAGTGACGCAACAGTCTGATGACTATCTGCACACACCAAAAGGGCAGTGGAAGATGGTAGGTTGGGTACATCTGCCATTAGAATAGCCTGTTTTGGTCCCAGGGATTCATAACCAATGTGGTTAGTAAGTAGCAGCATTGAAATCTCCGAGTGGTTAGGTGAAGCCAGCCACTCTTGCTGACTTCGATATTGTTTTAGTGTTGGTACAAGTAACAGCGCACAAAGTGGTTGTCTGACAGTTGAGTGACTTCCGGAAGCTGCTCACGGCATTGACTAGTGGCATGTTGGCAACGTCCAGCGAAAGGGCACCCTAGAGAACTTGGAGTCCAAAGAGGGATTTCGCCCTTATTGCCTTTTAACTTTTCGTGAATCGATTTGCTTGGATCTGGTACTGCTGAGACCAATAGCTGGGTGTATGGATGCTGAGGGTTGTGAATTATCTCTTCGGTGTCCCCCCATTCAACCATATGGCCCACATACATCACGGCAAGATCTTCGGCAATGTAACGAGCTGTAGCGATATCGTGAGTGATATAAAGCAGTGACATCTGCTTCTCAAATTTCATTTCTTCCATTAAGTTGAGCACACCAGCTCGAATCGACACATCCAGCATTGATGTTGGTTCGTCGGCTAGTACCACCTCTGCACCTACGGCAATGTTGCGCGCAAGATTAACCCTTTGGCGTTGCCCACCAGATAGTTGGTGGGGAAATTTCTGAGAGGTTTCTTTAGGCGGGATCAGCCCGACTTGTTCGAGTAGATCGTAAACACGCTCTTCAAGCTCTTTCTTATTACCAGGCTTCACTTTTTTGTGAATCAGTAATGGACGGGCAATGTGGTGAAAAATGTTGTGGGTTGGATTTAAAGATCCAAATGGGTCTTGCCACACCATCTGAACCCCTTCTCGGTAAGCCATCAGATCAGATCGAGAATCAATCGTTTTGATATCTCTTCCTTTGTATTCAATGGTTCCAGATGTCGGGGCATACATTTTTGCGATCATTTTGGCTGTGGTTGATTTACCTGAACCAGATTCGCCGACCACTGAAAGGCCACGACTTTTATACATTCTGAATGATACGTCGTTGATTGCACGCATCATGGGTTGTTGTAGTGCATTGCTGTTAATCGGAAAATCCTTAACTAGATTTTTTCCTTCGATTAGTAGTTCGCCAAATTCTTTGCTCATCATTCTCTCCAGTATTTTTACTTTGTTGTCTCGTGCCAGCGCTAGAGTTTGGCTTGGGCGATAGGTTCGCCATAAAGGTGGCAGTTTGAGAAACGATTTGGCTCTATTTGTTTCAGTTGAGTTGGTATCTTGGTACAGGTTTCATGTACGCGATCACAGCGAGCTTGGAATCGACAACCTTGGGGGATTTCAAGCAAGTTAAGCGGATTACCTGGAATACCAGTTAACTTAGTTTTAGGGCCAGTTAATGGAGGGAAAGAGCTACCTAGTCCTTTGGTATATGGATGGTACGGGCTCTCGAGAATTTGCTTTGATGGAGCAACTTCGATTAATTCACCCGAGTACATGATGCCAATGCGATCAGAAAACTCGACCATCAAAGAAAGGTCATGAGTAATGAATAAGATTGAGAATCCAAACTCTTCTTTCAGAGCGTAGATTTTCTGTAAAATCTCGCGCTGAACGACCACATCTAACGCCGTAGTGGGTTCGTCCATGATGATCATTTTAGGGTTGAGTGCCAAAGCAATTGCAATAACTAAACGCTGGCGCATACCACCGGAGAACTGATGTGGATAATCTGTCAGTCGACTTGGATGAATATCGACGATTTCCAACAAGCCTTCAGCACGATTACGAGCTTGTTCTCGTGTCATATTGGTATGGCGCATGATCACATCGCAAAACTGCTCTTCCATCGGAAGAACGGGGTTTAATGCGTTCATGGCACTTTGGAAAACCATTGACATTTCACTCCAGCGAAAGGCCTGCATACGCTCATCGCTGTAGTTGAGAATGTTCTCACCATTGAAGATAACTTCACCGCCAGTGATAAATGCGGGTGGCTTATGTAGGCGCATCAGTGAGAAGGCCACAGTGGATTTTCCGCAACCTGATTCTCCGGCCAAACCGAAGACTTCACCAGGCGCTATATCAAAGCTGACATTGTTGCAAGCACGGACGTCGCCAGCTGCCGTAATATAGTCAACACATAGGTTACGGATAGAAATGAGTGGTGCTGTCATGATTATTTATCTCCGCTCCAAAGTGCACTTTGTGGGGCCAATTCTGGCTCACGTTCTTTTTTGTCTTGCTGAGCAAGTTTTTTCCAGCGCTTCATCCCTTTGTGAGAGCGCAGCTGTGGATTGGCGATTTCATCGACCGCGAAGTTGAGTAAGGCCAAGCCAGTAACGAGTAGGACTAGAGCAGCACAAGGGGCAAACAGTTCCCACCAAGCGCCAATCAACATTGAAGATGAGGTCTGAACGTTGTAGAGCATGATGCCCCAACTCACCGTATTCGGGTCGCCTAATCCAAGAAATGAGATTGTTGCTTCCATCATGATGGCGTACATAACTGAACCGATAAAACTTGCACCGACAATCGGGATAAGGTTAGGGAGGATCTCTACAAAGATGATTCGCCAAGATGATTCACCAAGTACCTCTGCCGCTTTAACAAACTCTTTTTCTCGTAAAGCTAAGGTTTGCGAGCGAACGACTCGTGCTCCCCAAGCCCAAGCTGTGAGGCCAATGATCATCGCAATGGTTAATGGACCCGCTTCGCCAATAAAGGCTGCGAGAACGAACAATAGTGGGTATTGTGGAATGACCAGCATGATGTTCATCGCTGCGGTTAGGATGTCATCGATACGTCCCCCGAAGTAGCCTGCAGAGATACCAATCACTGTGGCGAGAAAACACACGGTGATACCGGCACCAAAACCTACGGCGAGAGATACTCGCGCACCATGGATAAATTGAGACCAGACATCACGTCCCATGCGTGTTGTACCGAGAGTGTGATCCGCTTTTTTTGACATCAGCAGGGTTCGGCGATCTGTGGCAAGGTTTTCTGCTACCCAGCCATCTGGGTTGGCTTGAGCAGCCTTAACAACAAAAGCAGGATATTCATGCGGGTTACCTGTACGTTTATCAGGCGCGTGTTTACTGAGTAGCGGTGCAGCAAGAGCGATGAACAGAAAAACACTGATGATGATGCTACCAACCAAAGCGATTGGGTTACCTATGATGAGTTTGATGAATCCCTTCATGATTATTTACCTCCCTTACGTAGGCGAGGGTCGAGTACAACGTAAAGCATGTCAGCCAGCAGGTTAAAGAACAGCATAAACAGCGTCATGATCAGTAATTGACCTTGAAGCACCTGATAATCACGGGCTTTGATCGCATTGAACAGTACCGAGCCTAGGCCTGGGTAGTTGAAGATGATTTCGATGATGAGCTGGCCACCAATAGCCATACCTAATGCCATTGATAAAGCGGTGACACTCGGTAATAAGGCGTTACGAGCGGCATAGTTGAACACGACGCGGTTCTCGCTCAATCCTTTGCCTTTAGCCATGGTGATGTAATCTTCTGCAAGAAGGTTAATCATGTTGTTTCGCATGTTAACGAGGAAGCCACCTATTTGGACAACTGAAGCGCAGAATAGGGGTAAAACTGCGTGATAAGCCACGTCTTTGATGAACGCCCAGCTTGTCCAGTCAGGTAAAGTACCAGCGGTGTACGCATACCCTGTAGGGAACCATTTCAAACCAATAGCAAAGATGAACATGGCGAGCATGGCTATCACCACTTGTGGTACAGCTTGGATGATCAGCATTCCTGGAGTAATGAAGGCATCGTACTTACTGCCTCGTTTCCAAGCGGCATAAATACCGAGAATAGAACCTAATGAAAAAGATAAAACAACGGCGGTACCCGCAAGAAAGAGTGACCAGCCAAAAGCACTTCCTAGCAACTCATTCACAGATAAAGGGTAAAACTGAATCGATGTTCCCAGCTCCCAGCTGAGAATGTTCTTCATGTACGCGATGTATTGAACAAATAGTCCACCATCAACAAAACCGAGCAGTTCTTTCATCGCGGCAATGCGCTCTGGGGTCACTTGTACTGATGCATTTGCGAACATCATGGTGACCGGATCGCCCGGCATCGCCCGGGGAATAATAAAATTAAGTGTTGCTGCAACTAATAGTGCGACAAAATAAAATGACAAACGTCTTAAAAAATAGCCCATAACTTACACCTTACTGACCCAGATATTTCCTGTTTCTGGTTTCAGGTCGCTCCTAGCGAAAAGCCAAAATTGAGAGCGAACAATCCCCTGACGACTGGCGCCATACTTTAAATAGTCAAAAGCTTGGGGGATAAAGCGGTGCACGGGATGTGCACCGCAAAGATTGAACGCTTACTTAACTGGTTTTAGGTCCAGTACGTGAAGTAGACGCTCAGGGATACCAGCCCAAATGTTTGGACGGCCCTTCGGATTGTCTTTATTCCACCAACCTGTGAAGCGTGTTGTGTTGTACTGATACATGTAGGCACCAGACATAACAGGCACGGTCACTTGGTCTGCGGCGATGATTTGCTGGATACCATGAGCAATTTCTAGCTGCTCACTCTTGTCAGCGGTTTTGTAGAAGCTGTTAAGAAGTCCATCAAGTTTATCGTTTTTGTAGAAGTGCATAGCAAAGCGAGGCATGCCGTCACCAGATTGCAATGATGAGTTGTATGCACTGTTCCAGTAAGTATATGGATCTGCACCGTGGAAGTAGTTGGTGTACGATACGTCGTATGTTCCTTCCAACATAGCTTGATTGTAGACAGAGAAATCAGGTGTACGTGCTTTCGCTTTAATCCCCACTTCGGCCAGCTGTTCAACTGCCAGTTGAACTGTGTTGTTGAAGTCTGTCCAACCATTTGGTGACTGAATTAGCAGCTCAAATGATTTGCCAGATGGGGTATCGACGAAACCATCATTGTTGACATCTTTAAAGCCAGCTTTGTTGAGAAGATCTTTAGCGCCCTTGACGTTGTATGTGTTGTATGTTTTGTACTTGTCGTGAACTTTTTCATCTGACCAAGCTTCAAAGGCATAGCCGAGGCCAGAGGCAAAGTCATTCACTGTGCCACCACCGTAGAAGGCAATATCGATGATAGTCTGACGGTCTAGAGCCATTGAGAATGCACGGCGAAAATCGACATTAGTTAATGCTTCGTTTTTCGCGGCGTCTGGGTTCTTAAAGTTAATCACGAATGCTTGAGTACCTGCTGGTGGGTACCAGTACTGGTGATTTGGACTAGAGGCTGCGTAGGTGCGGTCAATATCTGGAATGAAAGATGATGTCCAATCCATTTCGCCGTTAACCACTTTACCTAGGAACTGATCGTTGTTTGCAATTTGAGGCACGCGAAGACAATCGACTTCTAGGTTGTCGGCATCCCAGTAGTTTGGATTGCGACACTGGATGTACAGTTGCGCAGTGAAGGTATCGATCTCAGTGAAAGGGCCTGAACCAACAGGATTCTCATTGGTAAAAGTGGCTGGATCTTTTACGTCTTTCCAAACGTGTTCAGGAACAACAGGTACCTTGGCAATTTCGTAAGGAACGTTTGAGTTCGCTTCAGTTAGGCGGAACTTAACTTGGTAGTCATTCAGCTTTTCAACGCCAGCTACCCATGAGTTGATACCACTTTGGTCAAGCTCTGGCTTTTCTTTAACTAAATTAAAAGAGTAAACCACGTCGTTCGCATCAAATGCCTCACCATCTGACCACTTTACCCCTTTGCGAATGTCAAACGTTACGCTCATAAGATCGTCAGACATTTTGAAGTTTTCTGCCAAACGGAATACTGGTGTGTTGCCGTGCATTTCATTAAATACAACAAGGGGTTCGTATAGAAAGTCCGTTGTTGTGTGTAGGTTAGTGGCACCTAGGAATGGGTTAAAGTTGCGTACAAAAGTGGTGAACTCTTTAGGGTGTACTGTTAATTCACTGCGCTCAGCAGCCGTTGCGACAGAAGTAAACCCAGTTGTCGCGGTTGCAATAATTGCTGTAGCTAGTGCAGTTTTTTTTATGTTGGCAAGCATAGCTGTTCCTTACTATTTGCTTTCATTTCACTGTATGGAAGTTGATGGTTCTTAATAAATAGACATTTCCTAAACACC